>CAZPWB010000031.1:0-29450 GCA_964590425.1 uncultured Lishizhenia sp.
GAATTACCATTGGTAACTCCCTCCGTCGAATTTTGCTTTCTTCCTTAGAAGGTTTCGCAATTTCGTCTATCAAAATCCATGGTGCAGACCATGAATTCACAACCCTTAAAGGTGTTGTAGAAGACGTTACTGAGATCGTCTTGAACCTTAAGCAAGTTCGTTTCAAGCGTCAAATTGAAGGTACAGACTCAGAAACTGTGATTATTTCTGTAAGCGGTCAACAGCAACTTACTGCTGGTGATCTCGGAAAATTCACAAGTGCATTCCAAGTACTCAACCCAGAGTTAGTGATTTGCAACATGGAGTCTTCTGTGAAGTTTGAAATGGAACTTACGATTGTTAAAGGTCGTGGATACGTTCCAGCTGAAGAAAACAAAACTGCTAATGCAGCTTTCGGTACCATCTTTATTGACTCGATCTTTACTCCTATTGTAAACGTTCAGTACACGATCGAGAACTACCGTGTTGAGCAGAAAACCGACTACGAAAAATTAGTTTTCAACATCAAAACTGATGGTTCAATTCATCCGAAAGAAGCGCTTAAAGAAGCAGCTAAAATTTTGATTCATCACTTCATGTTATTCTCTGATGAGCGCATCACCCTTGATAGCGAAATCAAAGCTGAATCAGAAGAATTTGATGAAACATCATTGCACATGCGTCAATTGCTCAAAACTAAATTGGTAGACATGGACCTTTCAGTTCGTGCCCTCAATTGCTTGAAAGCTGCAGACGTAGAAACACTTGGTGATCTCGTTTCTTACGCCAAATCTGACTTATTGAAATTCAGAAACTTTGGTAAGAAGTCATTAACTGAGCTTGAAGACCTCGTTGATAGCAAAGGTTTGACTTTCGGAATGAATGTCGCTAAATATAAACTAGACAGAGATTAAGAATTAAGTCATGAGACACGGAAATAAAATCAACCATTTAGGAAAAAAGACTGGCCACCGCAAAGCGATGCTTACCAATATGGCTTGTTCTTTAATCGAGCATAAGCGCATTACAACTACGATCGCAAAAGCTAAAACTTTGCGCGTATTTGTAGAGCCAATTTTAACAAAAGCAAAATCAGATTCTACACACTCACGTCGTGTTGTATTCTCTTACCTTCAAAGCAAAGAGGCTGTTACTGAACTATTCAGAGAAGTTGCACCGAAAATTGCTAACCGTGAAGGTGGTTACACACGCATCATCCGCACAGGTTACCGTTTAGGTGACAACGCTGAAATGTGTATGATCGAGCTCGTAGATTTCAACGAACTTTACAACAACGGAAGCAAGAAAACAACGCGTCGTTCACGTCGTGGTGGTAAGAAAGCTGAAGAAACAGTTACAACAGTAGCTGAAACTGCAGAAGTAGTTGAAGAGACACCAGTTGCTGAAGTAGTTGAAGAAACTCCTGCTGCAGAGGTTGTTGAAGAAACAGCTGCTGAAGTAGTTGAAGAAGCTACTCCTGAAGTTGTTGAAGAGGCTCCAGTAGCAGAAGCTGCAGAAGAAACACCAGCTGCTGACACTACAGAAGATGCTTCTGAAGCTCAAGAAGAAAAAACTGAAGAATAATTCAACAATTTGTTGATAAAAAAGGCGGGCATTGTCCGCCTTTTTTGTTTTTAAGGGTTTCCGTTTTTAGCAAAGTCCGTAATTTTGAAGAAAATTTTTAGATGCAGCAAAATCAACCAGCCTTACTACTACTTGAAGACGGAACTTTATTCAAAGGAATCGCAATTGGTAAAATAGGGACGACAGGAGGAGAAATTGCCTTTAACACCGGAATGACCGGCTACCAAGAAGTATTCACAGACCCCTCCTACCTCGGTCAAATCCTCATCATGACCACCGCACATATAGGAAACTACGGTATTCATACAGAAGAAATCGAATCAGACTCCATTAAAATTGCAGGTCTAATTACCAAGAAGTTTTCAAATGGCTTTTCTAGAGCCGCTGCTGCCGATTCACTCCAAAACTTAATGGAGCAAAATCAAACTGTAGGTATTTCTGACATTGATACCAGAGCCTTGGTGCGTCATATCCGCAACAAAGGTGCCATGAATGCCATTATTTCTTCTGAAATTCTCGATGTCGAGCAACTCAAAGCCAAACTGAAAGAAGTTCCTTCTATGGATGGCCTTGAACTTTCTTCACGCGTCACTACACAAGAAGCTTTTGAAGTTTGCCCAGACGAACCTAAACTCAAAGTTTCACTCATTGATTTTGGTGTCAAAAAAAATATTGTCCGTTGTTTAGTTGAACGCGGTTGTCATGTCAAAGTATTCCCGATGCATGCCACAAAAGCAGAACTCGATGCTTTTCAACCTGATGGCTACATGCTTTCTAATGGCCCTGGTGATCCATCCGTAATGCAAGCAAGCATTGAACTTGTTAAAGACATTGTTGCCGATGGGCGACCGGTGTTTGGCATTTGTCTTGGGCATCAGATTTTAGGTTTAAGCCAAGGGCTGCGCACAGAAAAAATGTTCAATGGGCATCGTGGTATCAACCACCCTATTCTCAACCTAAAAACTGGCAAGGGTGAAATCACCTCACAAAACCATGGCTTTGTCATCTCTAAAGATTCAGTAGCCGCCAATGAGCAAATTGAAGTAACACACGTTCACCTCAACGATAAAACGATTGCCGGTATTCGCGTTAAGAACAAGCCAGTTTTCTCTGTGCAGTACCACCCTGAGGCCTCTGCGGGCCCACACGATTCTCGTTACCTCTTTGACGAATTCATTCATAACATGAACCAACATAAATCTTAATCATGAGTTTAATTGCCTCCATTTTTGCCCGTCAAATTCTTGATTCTCGCGGAAATCCTACCATTGAAGTAGATGTCATTACAGAAAATGGCATTCTCGGACGCGCAGCTGTGCCTTCTGGTGCCTCAACGGGTGTGCATGAAGCCGTAGAACTCAGAGACAACGATAAGTCTATCTATATGGGCAAAGGGGTGCTTAAAGCTGTTCAACACGTCAATACCGTCATTGAAGAAGCATTAGTCGGCATGGATGTTTTCGAACAAAAGAAAATTGATTACCTCCTACTCGAACTCGATGGCACTGAAAACAAATCAAATCTTGGTGCTAACGCAATTTTAGGTACTTCATTGGCAGTAGCTAAAGCGGCAGCACAAGAAGCAGGCTTGAGTTTATATCAATACATTGGAGGAGTTGGTGCAGTTACTATGCCTGTTCCCATGATGAATATTTTAAATGGTGGTTCTCATGCCGATAACCTCATCGATATTCAAGAATTTATGGTCATGCCATTCGGAGCCAAAAGTTTTTCGGAAGGATTGCGCTGGGGAACAGAAGTTTTTCATCACCTCAAAGCGGTCTTGAAAGCAAAAGGAATGTCAACCAATGTAGGTGACGAAGGTGGTTTTGCGCCAAGTCTTGGCTCTAATGAAGAAGCCATTCAAGTCGTGATGGAAGCCATTGAAAAAGCAGGCTTTAAACCTGGTGTAGATATGTACATCGCATTAGACGCTGCTTCTTCTGAATTCTATAACGCTGAAAAAGGCAAATACATCTTTGAATCTACTGGCGAAGAGCGCTCTTCTGCTGAAATGGTAGATTTTTGGGCGAGCTGGTGTGAAAAATACCCGATCATCTCTATTGAAGATGGTTTAGCCGAAGATGACTGGGACGGCTGGAAACTCGCTACCGAAAAATTAGGATCCAAAGTGCAACTAGTTGGAGACGACTTATTTGTAACCAATACCAAAAGATTGCAGCAAGGAATCTCTAAAGGCATTGCCAATTCAATTCTAGTCAAAGTCAATCAAATTGGTACTTTAACAGAAACCATTGAAGCCGTCAATCTTGCCACACGCAATGGCTATACTTCTGTCATGAGTCACCGCAGCGGTGAAACCGAAGACAACACCATTGCTGATCTTGCTGTAGCCCTAAACTGTGGTCAAATCAAGACCGGTTCTGCTTCACGTTCTGACCGCATGTCGAAATACAACCAATTATTGCGCATCGAAGAAGAATTAGAGGACGCCGCTGTTTATCCTGGCCTCAACTTTAAGTACATTCGGTAGTTCTCGACTTGAGTAAATTCAATCTAAGGGTTTACGCCCTACTCATCAACGAAAAGCAGGAGATTTTACTCTCCGATGAATATCGCTTTGGAAAATTTTTTACCAAATTTCCGGGTGGTGGCGTTGAACATGGCGAAGGGATTCAAGATGCTTTGTTCAGAGAACTACATGAAGAACTCCATCTAGAAATTTCTGGCGCTGACTTCTTTTATTTCAATGAATTTCATCAGGCCTCTGCTTTTGACCAAAGTAATCTGGTTGCTTTCTATTATATCGTGAATATCCAAAAAGCAACAGTTCAGCTTCAAGAAGAAGGCTACACCATCCCCTTTGAGCAAGAGCAAGAATTACAAAGATGGAAAGCCATCCAAGAGTTACAAAAGGATGAGCTTACTTTTCCGATAGATCAAAAAGTACTTGAGAAATTAAAGGATTTTTTAATAAAGTGATATTTGCCTGACGTCAATCAGGCACTTACTTTACTTTGATGAACCAACGATGCGTTCCATCAATCAAGAAACACAAGATTTACTTCTTGAAATTAGCTGCAACGACTAAATCTTTGGTGCCGTGGGTCCAAGAATAGAAACCTTCCCCACTCTTCACACCCTTTTTGCCGGCCATCACCATATTTACAAGTAAAGGGCACGGAGCATATTTCGGATTTCCGAAACCATCGTGCAAAACTTCAAGGATAGCTAAACAAACATCTAGACCAATAAAATCTGCTAATTGAAGAGGGCCCATCGGATGCGCCATTCCTAATTTCATGACCGTATCAATTTCTTCAACACCTGCTACACCCTCAAATAAAGTGTAAATAGCTTCGTTGATCATCGGCATTAAGATGCGATTGGCTACAAAACCTGGGTAGTCATTTACTTCTACAGGAACTTTAGAAAGACTGCGAGAAGTTTCCATGATCAGGTTCGTGACTTCATCGCTAGTAGAATATCCTCTGATGATTTCAACCAATTTCATGACCGGTACCGGATTCATGAAGTGCATTCCGATTACTTTTTCAGGTCGATTGGTAACGGCTGCAATTTTTGTGATGGAAATAGAGGACGTATTGGTTGCTAAATTCACTTCTGGTGCTGTCAAAGCATCGAGTTCTTTGAATATTTTGAGTTTCAAATCAACATTTTCAGTAGCAGCTTCTACCACCAATTCTACGCCTTTGACGCCTTCAGCCATCACAGAAAAAGTACTGAGATTTTGTAATGTTTGCGTCTTTTCAGCTTCAGTGATGCCGCCTTTAGCAACCTGACGATCTAGGTTTTTGGAAATCGTGGCCAAAGCGCGCTCAAGGGCTGCTTCGGATACATCGATTAGATTTACTTGATAACCAAATTGTGCAAAGACATGCGCGATGCCATTACCCATTGTACCTGCTCCGATTACTGCTACGTTTTTCATGTTTTTGAAATTTGGACAAATATACTGCACCTCTTGCAACTAGACTAAAAAAACACAGGAATCCTTGTATCTTTGTTTGCAATGAAGTTCCTATTTAACGGCAATACTTTCAAAACGAAGTTCTTTAGTTCGTTGGTCATTTTAATGTCCGGAACCGTCGTTTCACAACTCATCGCCCTTGCTTTCGCTCCAATTCTTACCCGCCTATACACACCAGGGCAAATGGGAGAGCTCGGTTTTTACATGCGCCTAACAGGTTTTATCTCGGCGGTGGCCACACTGCGTTATGAAGCAGCGCTGCCCTTGCCAAAACAGGATGCACACTCCTATTTACTTTATAGATTGGCCTATCGCCTCTCCTTCATTGTACTGGCGGTCAGTGCTGTCATCTTGATTTTTATTCTAAAGGCGGGCATAGGTGTTCCTTTTAGTTGGTGGTTCTTTTTGTTCACCTTGATGGGTTCGGCTTGTATTGTTCTGATCAATATTGGCACCAATTGGTCAGTACGGCTAGGGCAATACGGCATGATTTCACGACAGAAAATCATCAATTCAAGTCTTTCTAATGTGCTCAAGTGGATTTTTGCGCTTTTCCAGTTCAATACCTTCGGGCTCATCTTGGCTACCTTTTTAGGTTATCTTGCCTCTTCCTTAGAATTCCTAATTGACTTCAAAAAAATTCAACAGCGCTTCAAGCATTACATTTCCAAGAAAAAAACGCGTGTTTTGATGCGTGAACACAAAGATTTTCCGCTGGTAAGTTTACCTCACGTATTTATCGATAATGCCCGTGAAATGTTAGTCGCAACATTTATTTTCGGATTTTATTCAGACGTGATTTACGGCTCTTATAACCATTCTTACACCATGTTAAGGCTACCTTTAACCCTTATCGGGGTGTCTTTAGGGCAGATATTTTATAACCAAGCATCTGAATTGTATAACCAACAGAAAGCAATCCTTCCTCTCATTCAAAAAATGCTTTTGGGCTTAGCCTTGGTTTCATTGGTTCCTTTTGGTCTTCTCTTTTACTATGGCTCTGAAATTTTTGGCTTTGTCTTTGGGAATAATTGGTTTTTAGCTGGTACCTACTCAGAAACGATGTCGGTATGGCTGATGATCAACTTTATCCTGACGCCTATTTCAGCGCTGCCGCTCATTCTCAAAAAGCAAAAAGTCTTCTTCTTGATGGGCATCGGAAGTTCTATCATTCAGGTACTTCCATTCTGGATCTTGCATTGGATGAAAGGAAGTTCAGATCTCGCATTCATGCAAAGCCTACAAATCGTTGCCTACACACAAGCGCTGTGGTTGCTTGTTACGATTGGTCTGCTGTATTATTTTGCGAAACAGGCAGATTTAAAAGCTGGTCATAAAGCTTGAAAAACTTTTGTTGATTGACTGCCTTAGTAGCCTGCTGATCAATCAGATCGGCATTGATTTGAGCCACATTTAGGGCGTCGAGCTGCAAAGCATTTTCAAAATCTGCACTTAAATTTCCTGAGTAAATCAAGCCGTTTTGTTGGGCTTTGATCCATTCCTTATTCGCTGGTAAATCAGAAACTACGGGTATACAACCATAAGCCATGGCCTCAAGCAAACTAATGGCGGTGCCGTCGCTATTTGGTATCGAGACATAAATTTGTGCCTTGGCATAGTTAGCGCGATTATCAGCTGGGGCTTGAAAACCCACAAATTCAAATGAACTTTCTGGTAATATTTTTTCAGCCAAAGCCTGCAAGGAGGCTGTCTGAGTTCCGCTTGCAGCGATGCATAATTTCCAATCTGGATGAGCATTTAAAAACGAAGCACTTTGTTCGATGATCCGCTCAATGCGGTACAAAGGCTCATGCATCCGATTTGAATAAATCAATTTTTCCTTTTCAATAGGTGCTGCTAGCTTTTCAATTTCGACGCCGAAGTTGGCAATTTGCACGGCTTTATTTGGTGCTATTTCTTTAATCGCCTTTGCCATGAAATGAGCATCTGCTGTTATGGCGTTAGCTTGTTTTAAAGCATAGCCTACCATGAATTTGTAAAAGCTGTTCTTTTGCGGCAATAAAAGGACATCGCTCCCCCAAGTGGTAAGCACTAAAGGTTTGAGCCCGCGGTTGGCTAAAGCACTCAAGAAACCGTAAGAATTAGCCTGATGTACATGAATGACATCGGGTTTAAAATCTAAAATGAGCTTTCTCAATTCCCGAATTGTCTTGAAAAATTGAAGCGGATTCTTCAGACCAAAATTAAAAGTAAGCACTTGCTGATCTTTAACAACATGGCCTGAAACCATTAAAATTTCGTCGAAATAAGGCGCAATCAAGGCCTTGAAATTCAGCAAGTGACCAGCACCTTTACTGCTGCCAATCAAGAGTAATTTTTTATGCCCTTTCTGGTTCATGTTTGAGTTGTTGATGGCAATGAAAAGCCCATGCTAAATTAAAACAAAACAAGACCTCTATGTTCCGTTCCGTAAATGGATTATTCGTTAAGGCACTAACTAGCATGGCCAGTAGTACCAATATAAAGGGAATAAATAGCTTATTATTCGCGTGCTGCAACTGCTTCAAGGGCCAAAGGTACAGTAATAAATAGGCAAGCAGCCCGAAGACGCCATAACGCCAGGCCATCAAAATATATTCGTTTTCCGAATAAATGTGATTGACGTAAAAGTAGTTTTTGTAAGGTCCATGACCAAAGATGGGCTGCTCCACAATTTGTTGTCCTAAAAGTTGCCAAGTTTCGAGTCTGCCCCTCACCGATCCACTGTACAAAGCTGTTCCGTCTAGTAAACTAGAGCTGTAGGCCGAATATTGAAAAAATGAAGTGCATAGCATCCAGGCCACTAAAAATGAAAAGATGATCCCAAAAATAAGTTGAAGCCACTGCAGACGCGTCCAGATTTTTGAATGAAAAATGCCCAAATAGCTGATCAGCACAAAAACTACCACCAAGGCTGTTCTAGACTGACATAAAAAAACCATAGTCAAGGCCAGCAAGAATAGGTATAAGCGCTTGCGCTCAAATTGCAGCGGAAGAAAATAAATGCTAAAAAACGTAAAAAGTAAGGCATTGATATTCGGATTGCCCATAGTGCCAACCATGCGTTTTACAGCTGGTTCTCCGAGAGAATTTTTACCAAAAAACTTCAGGTGTAATCCGCCATGATAGGTGTTTTCAAGCAGTTTATTGATGCCTGGGAAATTGAAAAAATGCAGCAAATTGATCAACACTAAAATCGCAAATAACCATGGGATACCTCGCTTGATCATTTCAAAATCAATCAGACGTAAAAAAAGCAATAGTACACCAAACTTGAGCCATTTATAAATCTCAAAATAATCTGAAAGTGCGGTGGGATGCGCTTGAATGAGTAAACAGAAAGCTACATAAATTGAGATCAGAAAGGGAAGGGCATGGTACTTTGTGAATTGCCACTTTGGCCAGTAGACAATTAAGCAGAGAGCCATGATTGGCAAACCCAAATCAATCCAATGGATAGAAGGAAGCGTTTGACCTATTTCGAGGGCGGGTAAGCACAAGGATGCAAAAAGTAAAAAAGTGCCGAAAAAAGTAGGGAATTTAGTCGTTTGCCCACTCATCGTAAAAAGCTCTTAGTTCTGGGTGCTGTCTGAGCTGACGCTCGTCTAGACTTCTGGTGTCGCCAATGACTTTTGCGGGGTTACCACTGATAATGGCAAAATCCGGGTACTCGCCTTTTAAGTAGCTATAGGCCGCAATTAAAGAACCTTTACCCACTTTGGTTTTTGGCATAATCGTAGAATGCGGTCCTATAAAAGTGTATTTGCCAATATGAATACTGCCTCTTTCGTAAACTTCATGGTTGGGCTGGTGATAATTTTTGCCATAAAGTCTAATAGCCATGTGGCTTGAGTGGGAGGTCATGTTGATGTAGGTGGTCAGTTGACAGCCTTCTTCAATGGTAATACCGTTACTGGCTTCTAAAAAGTTGAAATGACCAATAAAAACATTTTCACCTAAAACTAAATTTTCCGGATGATCAATAAAACTCGTGTTGGAGATGCGGGTATGAGCGATGCGTTTGCCATTGTTGTCATAAATGCGCTGATTCATGGTTGGGCGAAATGCCAAGAAAAAGCGCCTGAGTACTTTTTGGAGAAAACCGTTTTTTTGTTGCATGAAATCTGATTCCTAGCGAAGATATCAAAAACATACATATATTGAGTATTTTTGCCTTGCAGCGCGACTGAAAATGACGAAAAATCAAGCATCTAACTTACCCAAAATTATTCACCTCAGTAGTGCTCACCACGACCGCGATGTTCGCATTTTCCTCAAAGAATGTCGCTCTTTGGTGCAGCTTTTTCCAGACCACGAAATTCATTTAGTATTGACGGGTGTTGAAGAGCGCCTCGAGGATGGCGTGCACATTCATAGTGCTGGCCCACGCGGATTATCCCGCAAAAAGCGCATGACCACCACCGTTAATCAGGTGCTTTATAAAGCGCTCGCTCTTGACGGCGTTTGTTACCATTTACACGATCCGGAGCTATTGAGAATTGCCTCTCAGCTGAAAAAAAGAGGTAAAAAAGTCATTTATGATGCACACGAAGATCTGCCTAGACAGTTTATGGGTAACTCAAAGGTGCCCGGCCGCAAAATCATTTCTTGGGTAGTAGAATTCCTTGAAGACTACATTGCAGCAAGACTAGATGGCATCATTACCGCAACACCTTATATCGCACAGCGCTTCAAACGCGTGCATGCAAATACCATTGATGTCAATAATTTCCCATTAGCCTCAGAAATTGAATTTCTTGACCAACAGGCAAAACCCAAAGATCCATTTGTGTGCTATATTGGCGGCATATGGCCATCTAGAGGCATTACTGAGTTAGTTGACGCGATGGAATTGAGCGAAGTCAGTTTAGCCTTGGCCGGTAAAATTGAACCTGAATTTAGAACCTTACTTAGTCAATCTAAAGGCTGGTCAAAGGTTCAGGAACTTGGTTTCATAGACCGACAATCATCGATGCAACTCAAGCAACAAGCCATCGCAGGGGTAGTCACTTTCTTGCCCTTTCCGAATCACATCAATGCCCAGCCCAATAAAATATTTGAATACATGGCTGCAGGTTTACCGGTTATTGGTTCCAACTTTCCGCTATGGAAAGAACTCATAGAAGGCAACGAGTGTGGCCTCTGTGTTGACCCAACTCAGCCGAGTGAAATTGCTGCGGCTATTAATTATTTGGCAAGCCACCCCGAGCAAGCGCTTCGAATGGGCGCTAACGGTAAAAAAATGGTGCAAAACACTTACAACTGGACTGCAGAAGAACGCAAGTTGCAGGCTTTTTACCAAAAAGTATTGGCCTCATGACCTTTGAAAAAATCTATCAATATTCCTTTTTAGGGCTTTGTGGGCTATGGATTCCCTTCCCCCAATTAGGATCTCTGCTGATAGCGCTTTTTGGGGTAATGGTTGTAATTGGCGCGTTTCAAAAAAAACTTGAGTTCAAGTTCAATGGTATTTTTTTAGGTTTTTCCGCGCTTTATGCACTCTATGCTTTATATATTTTCAATAATAACACGACGGTAAACGAAGGCCCCTATTTAGAATACAAATTATCCTTGGTTGTATTTCCTTTGTTGCTCAGCTTTAAGCCTCAGCAAAAGATAGAAAGATCAATAGTAATGACTAGCGTTGTTAGTGGCGCCTTTTTATTGGGGTTACTTTATATCGTTCGAGCTGTTGGCAAATACTTCATTTCTCATGACGCCCAGGTTTTTCATAGTTCTTGGTTTGCCTACAACCATCACCCAAGTTACGCTGCGGTCTTTTTTTCTTTTGCGGTTTTTTACTTGCTTCATACTTTCAAGGAGCGCCAAGGTGTTCAAAAATGGATCGCTGTAGGTCTCATTGCTTTTTTTACGTTACTGCACATTCCACTCGAGAGTCTTGCAGGAATTCTATTATTAGGCATCATTTTCAGTTATTTTTTATTGCGCTGGGCTTGGCATCAATTTAATAAAGCGATTTTTATGTCGCTAATTTTGTTGGGTTTATTGTGCGTCAAAGGACTATTGACGCTGCAACCAAGTCTAGAGCAAAATATCTCCGACACCCTACTCGTGAGTAAACGCTACCTCACAGATCCTCAAAAATTCGTGAAAGAATGCCCACAGAAAATGACCGGCAACCAAGCGCGCCTGATTCTCTGGACCATTAGTGGTGAAATTATTGCAGCACATCCTTTGGGTGTAGGTATCAGTGGGCTTGATGTAGAAATGACTAGAAAGCTGCATGTCTTGGGTTTTCATGAAATGGCAGCCAAACATTGGAATCCGCACAATCAATTTTTGCAACTGACAGCGGAAATTGGCTGGTTGGGCCTATTACTGTTTATAAGTATTTTGATAGCAATAGCACGCTTGGCTTGGCAGCGCAAAGATCAATTATTAGGGTTTTTATTATTGAGTTTGGTACTCAATTCTCTTTTTGAAAGCATGTTGCAAAGACAGTCGGGCATTGTCTTTTACTTATTATTTTTGAGTGCATTTATTGCGATTATCACCATTCCAAAGACTGAAGAAGCTTGAAGTTAACAGTTGTCATCCCTTGTAGAAACGAGCAACCATTCATCAAAGAATGCATCGATGCTATTTACAATTGCGTGTTGCCTTCTACATGTCAAATGCAAGTTTTTGTGGTGGATGGCATGAGTGATGATGGCACAAGAGCCGTTGTTACTGAACTTTGTCAGCACTATCCTAGTCTACATTTAATTGACAACAAGCAACAACTTACCCCCTTTGCTTTTAACCTCGGTATTCATGCGGGTGGAGAAGCAGACTACGTTCAAATTGTCGGGGCGCGTCATATTCTGAGTTCAAATTATTTGAGTTCGTGCTTAACCAAACTTCAAGAAAATTCAACTATTTGGGGCGTTGGTGGACAAATTCAAAATGTCTCTGTCAATGAAGTGGGCGCTTGTATTTCAGCAGTGCTTTCTTCAAGTTTTGGAGTCGGGATGGGTAATTTTAGAACCATGACAGCCTCTGGCTATACGGATACTGTAACAAGTCCTATGTATCCTTATTGGATTTTTCAAAAAATCGGATTTTTTGACCAAACACTCATTCGAAATCAAGACGACGACTTCAATTTTCGCATTACTGAAGCGGGCGGCAAACTATATTTAATTCACGATATTCATCTAAAATATTACGTCAGGGCAAGTTTGAATGGCGTAAGAAAACAGTATTTTCAGTATGGCTATTGGAAGGTTTTCGTGAATCAAAAACACGGAAAAATGACAACGCTCAGACAACTTTTCCCGCCTGCATTTGTCGCCTATTTGTGCTTAAGCATCCTCTTGCCATTGGTGCCAAGTTGGCTACAAATTTTATATGCTTTTCCTTTGGTGCTTTATCTTTTTGGTGTCCTCTTTTTTGGCCAAAAAGTTAGCCCTCGAGGGTTGTTTTTTCAAACGGCACGTTTATTCCCACTCATTCACCTAAGTTATGGCTTGGGCTATATGCAGGGCATTTTTGATTTTCTCATCCGAGGAAAAAAACCTTCGGATAAACAAAAAGAACTTTCACGTTAATACACACCTATGATTCCATTTTCACCACCTCGAATAGACCAAGCTGTCATTGACGAAGTAACCGCTGCTTTACAAAGTGGTTGGATTACTACAGGGCCGCGTACTAAGCAGTTCGAAAAAGAAATCAGTGCCTATTGCAATGCCAAAACAACGATTGCCGTTAGTTCCTGGACAACTGGCATGGAAGTGCTTTTGCGTTGGTGGGGAGTCGGACCCGGTGATGAAGTGATTCTGCCTGTTTACACCTATTGTGCTAGCGCCAATGTGATTTTACATACTGGTGCAACGCCCGTTTTTGTGGATGTCAATGCTGCTGATTTCAATTTGGCAATGGAAAAAGTTGCCGAAAAAATCACGGCAAAAACAAAAGTGATTATGCCCGTAGACCTTGGCGGTTTGCCTTGTGATTACGCAGCATTATATGAGCTCATCGAACAAAAGAAAGACCTTTTCAAAGCGGCTTCACCTCAGCAAGAAAAATTAGGGCGCATTCTACTCGCTGCCGATGCGGCTCATTCATTTGGTGCAATGTATCAAGGTAAACGAGTGGGAAGCATAGCTGATATTACAGTCTTTTCCTTTCATGCCGTAAAGAATCTGACCACTGCAGAAGGAGGCGCTATCAGCTTTCATTTACCAGAGGCCTTTGACCACGATGAAATTTATAAAACATTCAATATCAAAATTTTGCATGGTCAATCGAAAGACGCATTAGCAAAAACTCAAAAAGGAGCTTGGCGCTATGATGTTTTAGAACCTGGTTTTAAATGTAACATGACTGATATTCAGGCAGCTATTGGCTTAATTGAGCTTGGACGCTATCAAGAAAATTTAGATCGACGCAAGGTGATCTTTGAACACTACGACCAAGCGTTTAAAAAAACTTCTTGGGCCTGGACACCGCTCTATGAAAATCAAGAAAAGTGCAGTTCTTATCATTTGTATCAATTGAGAATCAAGGACATCACTGAAGCACAACGCGATGCCATTATCCAAGAGATTTTTGAGCACGACGTCGCAGTAAACGTCCATTTTCAGCCACTCCCGCTGCTGAGCGCCTACAAGAATTTAGGGTATCAAATCACAGATTTCCCACAAGCGTATGCCAACTATTCAACAGAAATTTCGTTACCCGTCTATTACGACCTCAACGACGAGCAAGTAAAGCAAGTGATTGCCGCAGTTATCGCTTCGGTAGAAAAGATTTTAAATCTATAGAATCGAGGGAAAATTGAATGATTTTGAATGATTTTGAATGATTTTGAATGATTTTGAATGATTTTGAATAAAATAACGAAAAAAATTAATGCAACTAATTCGATGAAACTATTACTCTTTTTTTTAATCTTATTTCCTCTTTATTCTCAAGCCCAAGATTGGCCTATCCGAGGAACCAAAGATTGGGACGCTTGGTATAATAAAGACTTCAATGATACCTGCAATGTGATACCATTAGGAGTAAACTTTGGCCTCTGCGATATGGTTTTAGGCTGGGGGCTCACAGATTCAGGCTGTGTGGTGCTTTCGGGTTGCGGATGGATTGGCAGTGACGGTATCGACTACACAAGTTCATTTTTCTCCTCCTCCTACGAATGTAATAGCGCCTGTTTACAAGACACAGTGGTCATGCTCGGGTGTATTGATTCGGCATTAATTGATTTACAAGTACTTTGCCCAGGTATTTATGAGCCTGTTTGCGGCTGTGATTCTGTCACTTACGAAAATGCTTGTGTGGCAACGAATCATGCTGGAATGAGCTCCTTTTACCCAGGTGAGTGTGTAACAAGTAAGGTTTCACTACTGTCCAACAATTCTTTTTTACTCTATCCGAATCCGAGTAAAGGGCAGGTTACCATTGAAAAATTACCAGCCAATGCAACAATTACAGTATTGAATATAATGGGGCAAAAACTCGAAACGTATCATTACAACTCCACTTCAATTGAACTTGATTTATCGCATTTAGCGCGTGGAAGTTACTTATTACAGCTCAATCACACGCACTGCGTAAAATTACTGATTGAGTAGGCAAAAGCTTACTATCCTTACTTCAATTCCGAAATTCTACTGAATAGCCCCTGCATTTAAGTATTGAACTTTGAGTCAAATTTTTTGCTCATGTTCATCAAAACTTACTCAAGTGCTGTATTTGGCATCAGTGCCACCATTATTCAAGTCGAAGTCAATATAGACGTCGGTATTAACTTTCATTTAGTGGGTTTACCCGATGTTGCCGTGAGGGAAAGCCACCAGCGCATCAAGGCAGCATTTAAAAACAACAAACTACATTTTCCGGGCAAGGAAGTGACCATCAATATGTCTCCGGCCGACATTCGCAAAGAAGGTTCGGTCTATGATTTACCCATTGCCATTGGTGTTTTAGCCGTTACCGACCAAGTGAAAAGCAGCAAACTCAAAGATTTCCTTTTACTCGGAGAATTGTCTTTGGACGGCACCATTCAAAAAACTAAAGGGGTCCTGGCCATTGCATTGCAAGCCAAAGCAGAAGGCTTCAAAGGTCTAATTGTTCCGCTAGAAAATGCGCCAGAAGCGGCCATTGTCAGCGAGCTTGAAATTTATGGGGTCAGTAATATCAGAGAAGTGATACAAATCCTGAACGGCAAGAAAAATGAACTTAGAGTTGAAACCATTCAAATGGAAGATATGCAGCAACATCAATTGCTCCAAAGCCCCGACTTCTCCGATGTGCGTGGGCAACTACATGTCAAGCGCGCTTTTGAAATTGCAGCCGCCGGTGGTCACAACCTCATTTTAATTGGGCCGCCCGGTGCCGGAAAATCCATGATGGCCAAACGGCTGGCCGGTATTTTGCCCCCAATGACCCTTGAAGAAGCCCTGCAAACCACCAAAATTCATAGTGTCGCGGGCAAAAATCGCCAATCGGGGCTTGTGGTGGAAAGACCATTTAGAAAACCGCATCATACCATTTCAGATGTTGGTCTGATCGGTGGTGGGGCCTACCCTCAACCTGGTGAAATTTCTTTGGCGCACAACGGTGTGCTCTTTCTTGATGAATTGCCCGAATACAAAAGACATGTTCTAGAAGTACTGCGCCAACCCCTAGAAGATCGTTCTGTCAATATTTCAAGGGCACGCTTCTCAATTGATTTTCCTGCCAACTTTATGCTAGTTGCCGCCATGAATCCTTGCCCGTGTGGCTATCACAACCATCCTGAAAAATCTTGTAGTTGTCATCCGAATGCCATTCAACGGTACCTACAGCGCATTTCAGGCCCACTGCTTGACCGCATAGACATGCACATCGAGGTGAGCCCTGTCAAACACCAAGAACTCAAACTGGTGCAAGAAAGCGAGCAAAGTGGCGCCATTCGGCAACGTGTTATTGAGGCCCGAAATTTACAAATTGAGCGTTACGCCCAAAGTTCCCAGATTCATGCCAATGCCCAAATGTCAAGAAAAGATGTCGCTAAGTTTTGCCAACTCGACGAAGCCGGAAACGCATTGCTACAATTAGCCATGAAAAAACTAGGTTTATCTGCTCGTGCCTATGACCGCATCTTAAAAGTTGCCCGCACCATCGCCGACCTCGACCACGAAAAACACATCTTGGTCAAGCACCTTAGCGAAGCTATTCAGTATCGGAATTTGGACAGGAGTAGTTAGATGTCACGTGATCGAGTAGGCAAAATATATACGGAATCAGTTAAAGGGGAGGAAAGAAGTCAAAACATTTCATTAAATTCGAGGTCTCTTATCAATTGATCGCATGCGCAACTTTACCCTGCTCTTTATTTTTTTCATTAGCCTGTCTTCGTTTGCCCAAGACTATACCATCCGAGGATTTCTTCACGATGCTTCTAACGGTGAGCCAATCAGCGACGAACGCGTCAAATTACTGAAGCAAGATAGCACTCCTGTAGCGGTTGGCTACACCAATATTGCCGGTTTTTTCTCGATTCCAAAATTAGAGGTTGGTTCGTACATATTAAAGGTTGAAAAAGGAAAATACGAGCGCTCATTTATGAATGTGGATATCACACCTGCCAAAAAGATATATGACGTCGGTTCTTGGAATTTAAATCTTAATACTTTACAAGTCAAGGAAATAAGGGTTTCTAATGAGGCTAAAAATAAGCGTCAGCAAATAGGGATGTCTGAGGTAAAGATGGACAAGCAAACTGTTGAAAAAATCCCGATGTATGGTGCTGAATCTGATGTGGTGGGCGCGCTCAGCGTTACGCCAGGTGTAATTACTACCGGTGACCAAGGTGGTCAGTTATATGTTAGAGGTGGCACGCCTATTCAGAACAAAACCTTGCTTGATGGCATGACCATTTACAACCCTTTTCACTCTATTGGTTTTTATTCCATTTTTGAAACAGAATTGGTCAAGTCGGTCGATATTTATACTGGTGGTTTTGAATCAAAATATGGAGGTCGTATTTCTTCCGTAATGGACATCACTTACCGAGATGGAAACCGCAGTAAATTTGGCGGTAAGGTTTCTGCTTCTCCATTCATGGCAAAAGCAGTGCTCGAAGGGCCTCTCGGCAAACGCAACAAAGACGGGCTTGCACCGGGTTCTTATATGCTTACCGCCAAGCACTCCTTGCTCGACTACACTAGTAAATCACTTTATCCAAACATCAATGACGGTGTTGGCTTACCGTTTAACTTCACAGATGTTTACGGCAAAGTAACCTTCAATGGGGAGGGTGGTTCAAAATTCAGTGCTTTTGGTTTCAACAACCAAGATTCAGTGAATTATTCAGTAGCCGACCTCGATTGGAATGCTTCGGGTGGGGGTATCAATTTTACACTCGTACCAAGTAGCTCACCAATTTTTATCAGGGGGCATGTCAATGGCAGTAACTATGAAACTACTTTCCAGGAAACCGCTCAAGAACCGCGTTATTCAAAAATTGGTGGTTTTGACCTCGGCTTTGATTTTACCTTCTTCCAAAAGAACGAAAGCGAACTCAATTATGGCTTCAACCTGAGTGGCTTTAACACACAGTTTATTACCTACAACGAACTCTCAAGAAAAATTGAAGCCAGTAACTTTACCACCGAAATTGGCACTTATATCAATTACCGACTCGTAACGCCAAGGTGGGTTTATCAGACAGGTTTGCGCATGCAGGTTTATGCATCTTTGAATACAGTCTCTATTGAACCGCGTTTAGGCGCCAAGTTCAATGCCACTGACAAATTGCGTTTCAAATTCTCAGGAGGGCGTTTTTCTCAGAACTTTACCTCTGCTTCATCAGATAAAGACATCGTCAATTTATTCAACGGCTTGCTTTCTGCACCTACCAACGTTCAAGACGAATTTATCAACGAATATCAACAAATCAGTCCTATAAAAAATGGACTTCAATATGCTTGGCATGCTATTGCTGGTTTTGAATACGACCTCAATAAATTTTGGAATGTCAACATCGAAGGCTACTACAAATACTTTGATCAACTGAGCAACATTAACCCCAATAAACTCTATGCAGATATCGCTCAGTTTGAACTCATCGATGATGTCTTCAAGAAAGACTTCATTATTGAATCTGGGCAATCTTTTGGTGTAGATGCACTCTTAAAGTACAGCAAAAACCGCGTCTTTATTTGGGCTGTTTATTCATGGGGTTACAACACGCGCTGGGATGGTTTTGTAGCTTATTTCCCGGTTTTTGACCGTCGCCACAACCTAAATCTTGTTGCTTCTTATGCTTTCGGTGAGAAAAAAGCAACTGAGCTCAATGTGCGCTGGAACCTAGGTTCTGGTTTGCCTTTCACGCCAACAGCCGGTTATTATCAATTAGAAAACTTCAGCGAAGGTCTCACCACAGACTACGTCACCAACAACCCAAATACCATCGCAACGATGTTGGGTACCTTCAATTCTCAAAGACTTCCGTACTACCACCGTTTAGATATTACTTTGAAGCATACCATCACTACCAAAGCGAAAAATACCATTGAATTGGTTGCAGGTGTTACCAATGCTTATAACCGAAACAATATCTTTTACGTGAATCGCGTAACCAATCAAAAGATTTATCAGTTCCCTGTGCTTCCTAGTATAGGGATGAGTTATAAATTTTAAATTATGGCAAAAATAAGGGCCTTCAAAGCCATTCGACCTGTCAGAGATAAGGTGCACTTAGTTGCCACCCGTCCTTATTATTCCTACAAAAAGAATGTACTCAAAGCAAAACTCGAGGACAACCCATTTACATTTTTACACATCATTAACCCTGAATTTGGTGCTACCATTAAAACCAAACCTAATTCAGTGGAGCGCTTTGCGCAGGTGCGTCAAAAATTCGAGCTATTTAAGCAACAAGGTATTCTCATTGAAGACCAAGATGCACACATCTATATTTATCGCCAAAGCAACGAATACCAAAGTTTTACAGGTTTTTTTGCGGGCGTTAGTGTAACAGATTACCTCGAAGGCAAGATCAAAATTCATGAAGAAACGCTAACGGCACGTGAAGATGTCTTTACAAAGTATCTTGAGGTGGTTGGCTTCAATGCCGAACCTGTCCTGATGACTTATGAAAGCCAGCCAGCGCTTCAAAACTACTTATCAGCGTATACGCAAACCAGAGCCGAATACGAATTTACAACCACAGATCGCATTAAACATGAAATTTGGCTCGTGAGCCCCACAGATTCAGTAGCGATTTGTAAAGCCTTTGAGAAAATTGAAGCGCTGTACATTGCAGATGGGCACCACCGCTCTGCTTCTTCGGTGCGTTATGCTCAAAAGCTACAAGAGCATAAAACTCAAAGCCCCGAAGCCGCACAGTATTTCTTGAGTTATTTAGTCGATGAAAAATCAGTGCAAATTGCACCCTTTCACCGCTTATTGAAATCTACAAATGGTCTTGACTTAAAAGGCCTTCAGGCTATTTTAGCGAACGAAGGGACAATAGAACAACTTGAAGGCGCTTGTTTGCCAGAAAAGAAGCACGACATTCATATTTACATGGAGCAAACTTGGTTTAAATTTAAGCCTAACCTCCATTTTATCAATGACCAAGACCCCATTGAAACCCTCGATTCTTTTATCCTTTCTGACCTCATCTTAAAACCCATTTTTGGTATCACCGATTTGAAAACTACTGATCAGGTCGCCTTTATTCCGGGCAACGAACCGATTGAAAAAATGATTGAAGCCGTCGATTCCAAGAAATTTCAAGTTGCTTTCTTATTGCACCCCGCTACAATGTCAGATGTCAAAAAAGTAGCTGATGCCGGGATGAACATGCCGCCGAAATCGACTTGGGTAGAGCCGAAACTCAGAAGCGGACTCACTATTTATTCTTTAGAACATTAATCGGGCCTAAGCGCTATAGATATGATCAAGGAGAAAATAAATGAACTTTTGACACAATTACCAACTCAGGTTCGCTTGATCGCGGTGTCAAAAACAAAACCAGTTGCTGCTATTCTTGAAGCCTACGAAGCCGGGCAGCGCGATTATGGAGAAAATAAAGTGCAGGAATTGGTCGAGAAACAAGCCCAATTACCAAAAGATATTCGTTGGCACTTAATTGGTCATTTACAAACCAATAAAGTAAAGTATGCCGCTTCGTTTGTGCACCTTATACATGCAGTGGATAGCTTAAAATTGTTACATGAAATAGACAAACAAGCCAAGAAAAATAACCGCATTCAGAAAGTGCTCTTGCAGTTTTATATCGCGCAAGAAGAAACCAAGTTCGGTCTCGAACTCAATGAAGCCAAAACCCTACTCGACTCAAGCGAATATCAAGCACTTCAAAACATTGAAATTTGCGGTGTCATGGGCATGGCCAGCTTTACCGAAGACGAAGCACAAGTGCGCAAAGAATTTGAAGAGCTGCATGCCATCTTTAATGAACTCAAAGCAAGCTATTTTACTGAGCAAGCGTCCTTTACTGAAATATCGATGGGGATGAGCGGAGATTACCAATTGGCCATTGAAGCCGGAAGCACCATGATTAGAGTTGGGAGTTCGATCTTTGGCGGAAGATAAACCGATTTAAAAAATCGTTTCAAAAAAAGTATTACTCTTCTTGGGTATCAAAAATCAGTTTGGAAATCTGACTAGGATCAAAATACTTGTTAGCCAAGGCCTGCATCTCTTCACTTGTGATTTTATCGATACTTTGGTGCATTTCAGCAATGGTATCAATCTGACCAAAAGCCAACATACTTTTCCCGAGACCTTGCATGAGGCCCGCATTGACATCCATACCTAAGGCCAATTGACCTTTGAATTGTCTTTTAGCTTGTTGTAATTGCTTGGCAGAAAGTGCTTTTTCACGCAAAAGTGCTAGTTCTTTATAGATGAGCGTAAGGGTTTTGTCAATATTCTTGGCTTCTGAACCAAAATAAATTTGCCAGTATCCGGTATCGGCAAAAGTGTGGTAATTGGCCTCAATGGCATAAGCGTAACCGTAGCGCTCACGCACAGATAAATTGAGCCTAGAGTTGAGTGCAGGGCCGCCTAAAATATTAATCAGCAAAGACATCGCGATGCGCTCCTCGTTGTGATAACTTGGGGCCAAACCACCAATAACAGCATGTGCTTGGTAATTAGCTTCTTTCTTTCTGAGGTCAAAAGACTCATAGTTGGTGAAGGCAACGGGTTTTGGCCTTGCGGCTGTCGCACGTAAATTTTCAAGTGCGCTTTCTAACAAACCCTTGAGTTTAGGCAAAGGCATATTTCCGACAAAAGACACCACTAGGTTATCGGCAGTAAAATATTGTTCGACGTATTCAATGAGATCTTTGCGCGTAAAGCCGCTCACACTTTCTTTGGTACCGAGAATATTGAAACCCAAAGGGTGATTCTTAAAAAGGGCGTCGTCGAAATCATCGAAAATTTTATCGCTAGGAGAATCTAGATACGAGTTGATTTCATCTAGAATGACTTCTTTCTCTCTTTCAAGTTCTTTTTCTGGAAAAACCGAATTGATCGAGAGGTCTGCGAGTAAATGAATAGCGCGTTTGGTGTGCTCTTTTGAGAATGATGCATAGAGGCACATTTCTTCTTTTGCCGTGTAGGCATTGAGTTCACCACCAACGGCATCGATGCGAGATAGAATTTGAAGGGCTTTTAGTTTGCTGGTTCCCTTGAACAAACAGTGCTCTAGGAAGTGTGCCAAACCCGTTTGATGTTCCGCTTCGTGTCGAGAACCCGCAGCAAAGAAAAAGCCGAGGTGCGCCACTTGGCTCGGGACACGCAAATAAACCAAGCGCGTGCCATTTGAAAGCACTTCACAAATGGGTTGGTAACTTCTCATTTAAGGATTGAGTAAATTGATTTGCCAAACGTCATCTTGGAGTAAAAAGGACTTGCGGTCGTGTAGACGCGAGGGCTGACCTTGCCAAAATTCAAAATAATCAGGCTGAAGCGCGTAACCTCCCCAATGTGGTGGTCTTGGGACCAGCTCTGGGAATTGTTGGTCGTAGTATTCAAACTGAGCAATGAGCGCCTGGCGTGAGGGCAAAACAGCTGATTGCGTTGAAGCCCAAGCTCCGATTTGACTTTCTCTGGGGCGGCTGGCAAAATAAGCATCGCTGATGGCTGCATCTATGGGTTGTACACGACCTTCAATGCGAATTTGTCGCATGAGCCCTGGCCAGAAAAAAAGCATAGAAACTTTCTCTTGACGGCTAATATCTTGCCCCTTATGGCTCAGGTAATTGGTATAAAAAATAAAAGACTGCCCGTGTAATTCTTTGAGGTATAAAATTCTAGAACTGATGCGTAAGTCAGGGCTAGCTGTACTGAGCACAAACGCGTTGGCTTCTTTTTCCTGAGCGGCTGCTGCTTGATCAAACCAATTGGAGAACGCAATAAATGGATCTGACCCTAAAGCGTCAATGCCTGAAGGATGATCAAAATCAGCGTGGTTTTCTCGGTATGCCTTTAACCATTCACTCATGGAAATCTTTTAGTTTGGTTAGTCGTCTAGATCTGTTTCTTCTTCGTCCGATGAAGTGAGGTCCTCTTCTTCTTCTGAAGAGTAAGCATCTGTTAAAGTAGAGTCTGAGTCATCGTCGAATACGTCATCGTCGAGGTCAGAGCCCGCTGCTGAAAACACCTGTCTGATTGGGGTGTGTTGTACCTCTTCTTCAAAAGCAGGCGACTTTTTGGCAACTGGTGATTGCACGTCTTCTTCACGGTACGGGAAAATTTCAACGATTGGTGAAGCGGTGATAGACACCACATTGAAATCAATCATGAGGGTAGCTAAGCTTTCTTCTATGCGCTCATAGGCTTCTTTAACATGAGCCGCGCTCACTAAAAAGTTTTGAGAAATGGTTTTGGCTTTTTCACCGTCTTCGTCTATGCGATCATAGGTTACTTTACACTTGAACCATTGTTCAGCGTCGTCATATTGAAAAATATCATGAAGATCGGTGCGGGCAATTCCAGTTACTTGAAATTCACCTCTGATGCTTGACCCGAGTTCTTCATAGATACGTGCCTCAGCATCTGTGAATGTCATGGCAGCCAATAAATAAGGTTCAGAAACCCTTTTAAATGTGCCGTTTTCTAATTGTTTTGTGTACTTGACCTTAACGGTAAACCAACTGTTCATGCGTGTAAAATTAGGAACACAAAGATAACACGCTTCAGGCAATAAAGCACTACTTCATGAAGCCAAAAGGCAATAAGTCGCGGCAGGAATTTAAAATCAGAATACTGCCATCATTTTGAACGAGTAAAACCCGAATTAGTTGATCCTGACGACTTTCACTTTCCAGCATAACCTGTCTGCAAGAACCGCACGGTGAAACATAGTTTTCGGCAGCAATAAGCGTCCCCTTTACTGCAATACAAATCGCTTCAATTGGTTGGTCTGGAAAGCTAGCGCCTGCATAAAAAAGGGCAACGCGTTCTGCGCAGAGCCCAGACGGGTAGGCAATATTTTCTTGATTATTGCCTTCAATGAGTTGACCATTTTGCAAGCGCACTGCTGCACCAACTTGGAATTTAGAATAAGGTGCATAAGCTCTGGTTAGCGCTTCTTTGGCCGCAGTAACTAATTGTTGGTCAGCGGCATGAAGCAGTGCCTCAGAAGAAATCAATTGGTAAGAAAGGGTAAACTCTTGATTCATAGGGGCATTTATACGCAAAGTAGCGACAATTGTTTCGTTTAATTTATTTGAATGAAAGCGTGGAAGACCTTTCTTTTTTCGGTAAATTCGCGTTTTACATGATTATGGATACAAACAAAGCAAAAGCTTCTTACGGTGTCGGCATGAGTATTGCCGAAAGCCTTTCTCAACAAGACCTCACTGCCCTTGACCTCGATCAAGTGATGGCCGGTATGCACGCCATCTTCAGCGGAATCGAACCGCTCATGAGCCCTGAAGAAGCAAATATTGAAATTCAACAATTCCTCAACGCGCAAAAAGCACTCAAATACGAAGCCAACAAACAAGCTGGCACTGCCTTTTTAAGTGAAAATGGTCAACGCCCAGAAGTTCAAACCACAGCTAGTGGTCTTCAATATGAAGTATTGCACGAAGGCGAAGGCGCACAGCCTGGGCCAACAAGTCAAGTAACGGTACACTACCACGGTACACTCATCGACGGTACTGTCTTTGATAGTTCCGTACAACGCGGTGCGCCTGCTACTTTTGGGGTCAATCAAGTGATTCGCGGCTGGACAGAAGCACTGCAACTCATGAAAGTGGGTGCCAAATACCGCTTAAGCATTCCTGAAGACCTCGCTTACGGTGCCAATCCGCACCCAGGTGGAGCCATCCAACCTTACAGCGCCCTTATTTTTGACGTAGAATTAATCTCCATCGCCTAATGAAATTTTTATCCCTATTTGCCCTTGTTTTAGTCCTTGCTTCATGTGGAGACCAAGTCGTTACTTTCAAATCAGACAAAGAACGCTACTCTTACTTATTAGGCGTTGAAATTGCCAAACCATTTGTGGCACAAGCACCTTTTAATCAACTTGACAAAGAGCAAATGATCGCTGGCTTCGCTGACCCAGTTAAAGAAACTGAAGTAGAGCGCTACTACAAAGACCTCGAACTCGTTTTGGGGCAAGGTAGCAAAACCATCAACGAAAAGTTCAAAGAAAAAGGATCGTTTGCCGCTGGTAAAATCAACCGAGAACGCTTCGATCACTACTTCTCAGAACTCAACGCTACTTCACTCATCAACAGCGAATTTGTCAAAAAAGGTTTTGCAGACGGGCTCAACAAAAAAGAAGCTGAAGCGCTCAAAGGCCTTGATCGCAAGAAAATCATGGCCAACTTTGAGGCACTCATGAATCAGAAATACCAGAAAATTACTGCTGGTTTCAAAGCAGAAGGCGAAGCATTCATGGCGCAAAACAAAACTAAAGCTGGCGTCATTACCACCGCAAGTGGTTTACAGTATATCGTGATCAAAGCGGGCAAAGGTCCGAAGCCAACAAAAGAAGCACGTGTCAAAATGAAATACGTGGGCATGAACCCAGACGGCTCAATTTTTGATCAATCACCAGAAGGTGAAGGAGTGAGTTTTGGACTTACTGAAGTGATCCCAGGCTGGACAGAAGCCGTTCAACTTATGCAAGTTGGCAGTAAAATCCGACTTTTTGTTCCGCAAGAATTAGGCTATGCTGGTAACCCACCACAAGGAGCTAATATCAAACCTTATTCTCCACTTGTTTTTGAAATGGAACTCGTTGCCATCGAAAAGGCAACTGCTCCGGCACCTACCATGATGCCTCAAGGTATCAACCCATAAACCAACATTACTCTTGAACCCATGTTGAAATATCTCTCTGCTATTGCCCTTCTCTTTTTCGGACTCAGCGCCTGTGAAGACGACATCAAACTAGATGGCGACTTCGTTGAAACAGCTGTTGTTTATGGACTACTCAATCATGCTGACTCCATTCATTACATCAAAATCACGCGTGCCTTCATTGGCCCAGGTTCGGCCCTAGACAACGCCCTGATCGCCGACTCCAGCTATTTTGATCAAGTAGAAGCCACTGTTAGTGAAGTGGTGAATGGTCAGGTTACGCGCACATGGCAACTACAAGACACCATTGTTCAAGATAAAGACACCAACGGGATTTTCTATGCTCCGGAGCAAAAAGCATATTATTTCAAAACCTTACCTACTGGCCCACTCGAGGCTATTCAAACCTCGACAAATCCCTTGTTAAGTTCGTTAAAACCAACGGCTACTTATCGTTTCAAAGCCATCATTAATGGTGGAGAGTTTGAAGTATCTGGTGAAACCGAGCTAGTACATGGTATGACATCGCCTACCGCTTCTCAGAACTTTACCTTTAAATTTGCCAATGATCCTGGTATTTACGTGCCAAGTGGTGTAGCTATCTCCAACTCAGGTAACGCTTATATTGCCAGCGTGCACCTCGATGTGTTATTCAATGAACACCAAGGCGCTATCAAAACTGAAAAATCGTTTCGTTGGAAATTAGGCGAAGCCAATGTTGAACCATACAGCTCGCGTACCTTCACGGCTGCCGGCAAAACATTCTATGAGCTCATCAAGTCCAATGTGACCACAGACCCAACCATTGACAAACGCACCTTCCAAGGTTTCAATATCATCATCACTGGCGGTGCTGAAGATTTATACAATTATATGGCGGTCAATAAACCAAGCTCAAGTTTAGCGCAAAGCAAGCCAAGCTATACAAACCTAAATGTCACTAATGGCAAACGCGTAGTTGGTATTTTCTCTTCCAGACAAACGCTTACCTTCTACAAACCATTTTACACTTCTCCACAACAAGCCTACATCAGAGCCATCGATAAAAAAACAACCCGTGAATTGTGCTCAGGCCCTATTACCGGAAACTTACTTTTTTGTTCGAATCACCCTGGTGACAACGTTGTAGGGCAAGAAGAATCATTTGCTTGTAATTAACTACTATGACTGAACGCGAGACTTTCTTTGCAGATGTCTTGTTGCCGGTCCCGATGCGACAGGTTTTTACTTACCGCATTCCCTTTGATTTCAATACACAAATCCGTAGTGGCCTCCGGGTCTTGGTTCCGTTCGGAAAAAACAAACTATTAACTGGTTTGGTCACTAGCGTGCACCAAAAAGTACCACAAGGCTATCAAGCCAAATACATCGACACCATCCTGGATGAACAACCCATCATCACGGGTAAGCAATTGGTTTTCTGGGATTGGGTGAGCACCTACTACATGGCACCAATCGGCGATGTCATGAACGCAGCGCTTCCGGCTAACTTCAAACTGGCCAGCGAGTCAAAATTTTGCTTGCACCCCGATAGCCCAAACCCTGAGTCTTTTCAATTAGCCAAGCGCGAAGAAGAAATTCTACAACTGCTGCAGGTCAACGAGAGTTGCAGCACCAAAGAACTTTCCGAATTGCTGGGTATCAAAACCATCCAACCTTACCTCAAAAAACTCCTCGATTTCAAACTCATTGCGGGCTCCGAAGAAGTTCAAGAACGATATACACCTAAAACGCAACTTTTTGTTTTTCTAAATACTGCATTTCAAGAAGAAGAGGCCATTAGTGTGCTTTTAAATACCATTGAAAAGAAGCCAAGGTCTGAAAAGCAAGTACAGGCCTTATTGCAGTTTATCCAACTAGCAGCAGAAGCAGGAGGCTTGCATGCGCCGGTCTCGAAGAGTTTATTATTGAAGCACGACGTGAGTGCCTCGGCATTAGCCACACTAGAAAAACAAGGCATTTTTGAAATTGAAAGGTTACAAATTGACCGTTTTGAAACACAAAATGAAGAAACTGCAGCTTTTAAAGCACTCACTGAAATTCAGCAAGAAGCCTTAACTGCCATTGAAAACGGTTTTCAAGAAAAAGAAGTGTGTTTACTGCATGGCGTTACGGGTTCCGGAAAAACCGAACTTTATGTACAGCTCATTCAGCAATACCTCGACTTAGGTAAGCAGGTCTTGTTTTTAATTCCAGAAATTGCGCTCACTACCCAACTTATCAAACGCCTGCAGAAATATTTTGGGCAGTTGGTTGGGGTCTACCACAGCCGTTTTAATCAGAACGAGCGCGTAGAAATCTGGAATCATGTGCTCAACAATGACCCCAATAAATTTAGAATCATCGTTGGGGCCCGAAGCTCTGTGTTTTTGCCTTTTGCCGACCTCGGTTTAGTCATCGTTGACGAAGAGCACGAAGCGTCGTTTAAACAATACGACCCCTCGCCTCGCTACAACGCCCGAGATGCCGCTATTGTCCTCGCTAAATTCCATGAGGCAAAAGTCCTACTCGGTTCTGCGACACCCGCCATTGAAACGTATTACAATGCCCTGCAGGGAAAATACCATTTAGTGAATCTGCAAGAACGCTACAAAGGCCTACAACTGCCTTCTATGCTTTGCGCAGATCTCAAAAGAGAGAAGAAGCTTAAAAATATGCAGTCGCATTTCTCTTCTTTGCTCCTGACCGAAATGCGCAGCGTTCTCGAAAAGAAAGAACAAATCATCTTGTTTCAAAACAGACGCGGCTACACACCTATTTGGTCTTGTGAAGTTTGTTCCTGGACGCCGCGTTGTCAGCACTGCGATGTCAGCCTCACGTATCATAAGCATAGCAATATGCTCAAGTGTCATTATTGCAGCTACACCATTCCACCTGTTGGCTCTTGCACCGCATGTGGCAGCAACCGACTGCGCATGATTGGTTTTGGCACCGAAAAAATAGAAGACGAGCTCCAACTCATGTTTCCGCAAGCAGTCTTCAAACGCATGGACCTCGATAGCACCCGCTCCAAGCACGCCTACGAGGAAATCATTGACGATTTCTCCAACCGCCGCATCGATGTGCTCATCGGGACCCAAATGGTCACCAAAGGCCTCGATTTCGACCACGTATCTTTGGTAGGTATCCTAGACGCCGACATGTTGCTCAACCGCCCTGACTTCAGGGCCTACGAACGTGCATTTCAACTGATGTCTCAGGTTGCTGGCCGAGCTGGCCGCAAAGAAAAACAAGGTAAAGTCGTGATCCAAAGCGCCCAAGCCGAACACTGGGTTTTAGAAAGAGTCATGGCCCACGACTTCAAAGGTTTTTTCGAAGTCGAAATCGAAGAACGCGAACGCTTCTTCTATCCACCCTTCTACAAAATTGTCCAGCTCACTCTCAAGCACGAAAAAGAAGAGGTCGTTAGCGAAGGCGCACAATTCCTTGCCGATCAACTCCGAAGTGTCTTTAAAGAACGCGTGCTTGGCCCAGAATTCCCACTCATCAAAAGAATTCAAAACAAATACCTCAAAGAAATCAAACTCAAAATCGAGCGCGGCGCCCCCGACAAAAAAGTCAAGACCAAAATCCTCCAAGACCTCGACACCTTCTACCAAAACGTCCGCTTCAAAAGCATCCAGATCAGTATCGATGTAGATCCGATGTA
>CAZPWB010000032.1:0-29009 GCA_964590425.1 uncultured Lishizhenia sp.
TCGTCGGGCTCATAACCCGAAGGCCATCGGTTCGAGTCCGGTCCCCGCTACTAAGAAAAGCCAGTCAGAAATGATTGGCTTTTTTTGTTTTACCGCAGTTCAAAGTCCTTGAAAAAAAGGATTCTGTTGAAGTTAGATAACTTGTTTTTCAAATCATGTTGCCTAGACTCTTTTTCGGCATGTTCGCGTAAAATTTGAACTTGATATACTTTGTTTTCTCAACAGGTAAATCTTCGGAAGAAGCTAAAAACGTAATAGTTTTATTGTGTGTTTAAGTCCTTTGTTGTTTATCCAGCCGAAATGTCCAGGAATAACAAAATTAGGTTTAGGATATCTCTTCATCACTTTTTTTAAAGTAGGAGTCCATTCTTTAATATTAGCATTTTCGACATTTCCTAAATTGCTGTTATCAGTACTTTTCACTAAACATCCTGCATAAAGAATTTTGTGCTGGTCGAACCAAATTATGATGTTGTCTTTTGTATGCCCTTCGCCAGGGTAATATGTTTCAAATTTATAGCTGCCAATACTAAAGGTCGTGTCGTTTACAAAGTAAAATTCTGATTGCTTTTCATTGTATTGTTTACAAAGGTCATATGTCATTTTTGAGCTGTATGTTTTCACTCCTTTTTGTCGCAAAAATTCAAGACCTGCTGTGCGATCATCGTGATAATGGGTAGATAATGCAAGCACAACTTTTTTATTATGTCTTGCTAAAATACTGTCAAGTAAAGGTTGAAATTGTGTTGTATCCCATGGAGTGTCAAAAAGTACTACGCCATCTTCAGTAACTAAATACATCCCATTTGATGGAAATTGGCAACCGTTTACTTGTCTGAATGTTGTGAAAATGTAAAAGCTATCCGTGAGATGATTTAATACTAGACTAGATGGATTACTTTTCTTAATAGTTGTGTTAAAGTTGCTTACAAAATCATGAAGTTTTTCATTTTCATATTCACCATCTTCAGCGGGATAACGCAATGTCGAAGCCGTTGTCTCATTGTTTTTTGCCGATTGCCATACCAAACTTTCTCCGCAAGGTAATATCTGATATTGTAAACTAAATACTTCATCATTGTATGTCTTTTCAGCATCAATTAGTTCCCAACCACTGTCCTTTATAGCAATTAATAAATCATCTAAAAACAGAGCATTTAACAAGTTATGATGAAGCAATAATGTATGTGGTATTCTTCTTTGAAAAGTGATTAGAGAAAGTGAATCGTAATATTTAATTCTGTCAATAATGTGATTTATGTAATATTGTTTATATGCCTCTAAATTAGCTTCAGGATTTAACTTTAGTTGTTCTGTAATTTTAGAATCAATATACCAATCAGATGCATCAACCGTTACGTATCCATTTCTGTAACCGTTTTCTTTGAGAATAACTCGCATTGAATCTCTTTTTTCAGTTGAATTCCCTTCCTTCAAATATGGATATCTAAAGAGTTTAGTATAATTATCGTAATCTCTAATCATACTATCTCCTTTAAGAAAGTCTACTACATATTCATTGATAGAAATTTTGGCGGAATGGTAATATAAATGAGAATATGAGTGATTACACATAAGGTGACCACTTTTATCCCAACTATTTAATAACGTTTTTCCATCAAAGTCATTTACTCGCATACCACAAACAAACAGTGCTGATTTAACCTTATGTTTATCTAAAGAAGAAAGTATTTTCGCATTTCTTTCTTCCCATTCCATTATAGGTGAACCATAGGTATTTGGGTCGTCAAAAGTAATTGCTATTTGTTTTTGAGCAAATAGACTCGCATAACTAGTTAGTATAAGTAAAGTCAACAATAAAGTAGTTTTTATCATTTCTATTCCCATTTAATATTAAAACTGAGCCTCCATACTCACTAGTTGAATATGATCTACTCTGTGCATTCGCAAAACTAAATGTAAGCAACATCGTTGTTAAATTCTATAAATTTTCGTTTTGTTATTTTTTGAATATTTACTCCTTTTCTTATGGATTTTCAGAATAAACATGTTGAATCTTTGAGAATTAAATAATTAACTATGCCACAATGAAAATCTCATTAAACTTATCTAATCTTGATCTCTTTTCACGAATAACCACAGCTCAACCAAAAATTCATACCCTTCCAAGAAGTTAGAAATTTAATCTTTCCCCGCTACTAAGGAAAACCTGAGTCTTTTGACTCAGGTTTTTTTATTGGCTTAAACTGAAGCAAGCTTTAATGGATGCGGTATTATTTACCTTGAAAACTAGGTCTGCTGTAATTCCAGATTTCAATTCCAAAAGTTAAATAAACCCCAATATCCAAAGCTCAGCAAGAGCATAAGGTATACTACCTGATTTAAAACCAAGATAGTGCGCAGCCACAGCTTAGGTTTCTTTGCTTTCAGGCTGTTTCGGGTATGGATAACAAGGGGCAAGAATAAGCCTAGTAACAAAAATGGGGTGTATGAAGATGCACTGATTAATCTCGAATTGTAATGTTGATACGGGACATCGAAATAGAAAATGCTGTTATTTGTATTTAACACCACGATATATGCGATGAGTATGAAGTTCAACGAAACAAGCACTAAGACCGATTTGAGTGAAAGAGGTTTATTTTTGTTTTTCTGAATTTGCGACAGCAACAACGCTAGTGAAATCAAAGCTAATGATACAGCAAATAGGCCAAGCAAAAGTCTTAATGCAGGTGTATTTGAAGGCGTTTTGAAGTTGATAAGTCGTTCAAATTCAGGATTCCTTGGAAATATTTCAGCGATATTTAAAATATGGTCGCCTTTTGATAACTCATCTGTTAAGTTGAATTGCACCAGTGAATCAAAATTGTGGTAAAAGTAGATACCAACGTTTTTTTCTTTGGTGTCAAAAATAGAAGTAATCAGTGTGCCATCGCCATTTCTGCTTCTACAAACAGCCATCGTATCAGAGAGTGCAGTGCTAAAATCTATGGAGGAGCTTGCTTCATGACTTTTTAAAAAATCGGCTCCATTACGGTATCTTTCAAGTTTTCGGGCTTGCTCCTTATTCGTTATAGAAGGACAAAAATTTGCCAAAACATAATTGGGATTGTTGCCTTCAATTAATTTGTAAGGTTCTACAATTAAATAAGCGCCTAAACTGTCAATGTAGATAAACACATCATTTAAAAAGAAGCTGTGGTTATATTGCTGAATGTATTTTTTCACCTCTTTAACGGTTGCACAACGATGAAGTATTTCTGATAGGTAGTCAGCTTCGTTGGTTATTTTTCGCCTGGCTGTAAATCGGTTACTTTGTTTAGGGTAGTATGATGACAATCGAGAAAATACGAGCCCTGCAGTATTCATGCCTGATTGTGGAGTTGTTCTATTTGCAGAAACTTGTCTTGAACCAGTAAATAAGCTTCCATACCCATTGTTCTGTTTGGCTTTCTCAAACCATATTTTGGGTGTCGTCAACCAAGTATCGTGGTTACAACCTACTATTGTTTTACCAGCTGCTGTAATTTTATACATACTACAAGCCCTCAAATTGTTTTGATACAGCGCCAAAACAAGTGTCACGAGCAGAATTTTAAAGGCTTTTTGAATTGTCATGAATTCTATATAGATCATCGATTTTTTGCACACAACTTATTCATATGCTCAATAATTTGGGGCGTAATGCTTTAAATGTACTCCAAATTGTCGATTAGGGGTATAAAATAGGATTCGGTAATGTATCTTATTCCTTAAGTTATTATCAATTTTCGGTACTTTTATTTCGATTAAACATCCATGGAAACAAAACAACATTGAATGCTCGAAAAGTACAAACCAAATAGCATCCGGGGTAATTTTGAACGCAACAAGTATTTTGAAGGTTGGTTTCAGAAGGTATATTCGAAAGAGCATAATGCATCATTTATTCTTATCTACGGATATGCGACACAGAATTCAGATGGTAATTTCGGGTTCTTGCAAGTGCTCATTCCTAATCATGAACCCGAGATTGCTTATTTTCCTAAAAATGAGGTTTCCTGCGATATTGAACAACACATTTTCCGCATGGGGAAAAACCTAATGACCACAGAGTTGATACGCATCGATATAAATGGACTAAGGATTGACCTGAACTTCAAGAATTCGCAGCTCTCTCGAACATTTAAAAATTCGATGGGTTACGCGTACTTTATTCCAAATCTTCCGTGTTACCATTCCGTTTTGACTACAGCACAAAACGTTTCTGGCGAAATACAACACAACGGTGTTTACTATACTTTGAATAATGCAATGGGTTATCTTGAGAAAAACTGGGGAACTACCTTTCCGGAAAGCTATTTTTGGATTCATGCCGTTGATCCCAACAATCCGGCAAGAAGTCTACTCTTCTCAAAGGCCAAAATTGTATGGCTCGGCAAAACCTATATCAAACATGTAGGTTATTTCTGTTTAGATGGTCAGCAAATCGAACTGCGGGAGTTAAAAAATTTCTCGGTATCCAATAGTAATGTTAGTCCTGAAAATCAAATCATTCAAATGAGGAGCGCTTCAGCTCAAATAGATCTGTCCCTAGATTACGGACGAGAAGTCGTTTTTCATGGCCCAAAAGACGGCGCATTATCAAGGTTGATTCAGCACAAAACCGATGTTAAAATCGAAGTTTTGCTCAATTATGAAAATCGCAAGCATAAGTATCAAATGGTAGGAAACTTTGAAGATATCGGTCTGTTTCGTAAACAGTTGAGTTAGCAGATGTTTAAGAAAAACAAAACAATGAATTACAACAACAAAAAATTCAGACCGATTAGCAATACAGAAAACGGTGAAACGTCTAGTGAAACGCTATTTCATTATGAGCAAGTCGGAAATATCCTTACTTCAGAATATTCAGGCGGAAAGATAAAACATGGGCATCTCATTGGTTTGGTTGATGCAACAGGAAAAATAGAAATGCGTTATCACCAAATAAATGACCAAGACGAACTGATGACTGGTATTTGTATTTCAACGCCAGAAATTCTTGAAAATGGAAAAATTCGACTTCACGAAAACTGGGAATGGACCTCTGGTGATTATTCAAAAGGAAGTTCAATAATTGAAGAAGTATAAACTGAATGGCGTGGACATATCAGAGGTGGGCATTTGAATGACTTCATGTACAGGTAGAAATAAAAACAAAACATTCAAAAAGGCAAAATCAACAAGCAGCAGCACAGTGCTAAATTCCACATTGTCCATAGGAGATCCCAGTAATTTGCTTCTCGATTTTGTCGTTCAAAAAAACTCCCGATAGGTGAAGATCGATCAACCGTCAAGGGATAAGTGCCTGTTATCTCGTAAATGATTTCGCGGACTATTCTCAGATAAAGATAGATTGCCAAAGGGTACCAAAATAGTCTAGTACAGCTATAGCCAGCAGCTAGTTGAACAACATAATTTGTGCTTGAAAGATAAACCGAAGTGAGCGCACACAAGATACAAACCGTTATCATCAATATGTTGACTCCTTTAATATCGAAGCGATTGTTATACGGTGAAACAAGCAATCCAGAAAGGCCTACGCCTACCAAAACCAAACTATTTTGTTTTTCATAAAAGTCGTTGCTCAGTAGTCCGATGGCAATTAACATGACGGGAATTATCAGAATAAAATATTCCCAAAAAATGACGCGACTTTCTTCCAATTCTCGTTTAACCTCCTCATCGCTTGGTGTTTCTTCGGGATTATTTTTCAAAGCCATGTAGATTATTGAAATCGGGATGGCCATAAAAAACAGGATCAAACAACAGTAGCCCAAAATGGTTAATGCACTCATGTGAATTCAAAAGGCTAAATTTAGTGTGGTTTCACGAATGGTGAAAATTACTTGTTTCAAATAAACATGACATTGAAGGGCATACGTTTTATTTCCGCGATTTTGGTACTTGAAAATCTATTGAGTCGGAAGAAGAAATTGATCATCGAGCGATAGCACCCCTCTGGATGCGCTTTCTTCGTATCTAAAGAAGCGAATCAAGCATTTAATTTTTTCAAACCGTATGAAATCCAAATTTTCATTATTTTTTGTTGTGCTGACTTTCGTTTCTTTTGCACAAAAAGAAGCAAATATTTGGCACTTTGGCACAGGTAATAGCCTTGATTTCAATGGAGGCTCTCCGGTACAGACTTCTGGTAGTCAAATCTACACTTTTGAAGGAAGTGCTTCCTACTGTGATGAAAAAGGGAACCTACTTTTTTATTCCAATGGTGGTGGAAGAAAACCTAGCTCCATACTAGACGGAGGGAAAATATGGAATAAAAACAATCAACTGATGTACGACATGCAAGGCAGTGAAGGTGGCGGTTGGAGTGCTGCACAGTCATCGGTTATTGTGCCTGCTCCGGCTGAGCCCAATATTTTTTACCTTTTTACAATGGAGGAATCAGAATTTTTTATTGACGGGCATGTTGGTACTGAACCAAATGGAAGAGGTTTGCGCTATTTTAAAATCGATATGTCGCTAAATGATGGTTTAGGAGATGTTGTAGAAGCTGATGTTTTAGTATATGATCACTCCTACGAAGGGATTTGTGCGATTCGCCATGCAAACGGAACCGACTACTGGATATTAATCAATCAAGATACAAGTGGTATAGGGGTTTACAGTGTCACTCAGAACGGAGTTCAACTAAATGGTGTGTACCCATGTCCAGCATTTTATAATGGATTAGGCATTATCAAGTCTAGCCCTACGCCGGGTGGAATGGACGCTCCATGTTGCAATAAAGTGATGACAAGAGCTGGAATCTTTGACTTCAATTTATCGACTGGTGTACTCAGTTTTGAAAGTGATTTTGGCGCTGCATCGCCTAACTATTTTGAGTTTTCACCTAACGGAGTTTATTTGTATGCTATCATTGGTAATCACCTGACAGGAGCTTGGGAATTGATACAATATAACGTATTAGCCGCATCTCAAACCGGAGTAAGTATAACATCAACAGCACAAGTCGTAGATCAAAATTTCAAAGGAGAATGCTTGCAATTGGCTCCGGATGGAAAAATTTATTATCTCGAAATCAATTATTACCCGAGCCCATTTATTACCTCAATAGGATCCATAAACTGCCCCAATTCAAGTTCGCCAACCATTACTTCGAACTTATTTTCATATCAAAGTGAAGTCTTTCATGCTCTTCCCAATTTCCCTTCTTGGATTTTTTATAGTAGCGCGGATCAACAACTTCAGTTTGGACCCGATACAGTTTACTTATGCCCAGGAGAAACAATCCTGTTAAATGCAGGTGACGGAACTTCTTGGTCTTGGGGTGGAGATGCAGCCTCAAACAACACTCAGTTTTATACAGTGACCACTCCTGGGATATACAGTGCAAAAGTAAGTGGCTATTGTGGCTTGGGAAGTGATCAAATTGTCGTTTTACCTTGTTCGGATGAAGAACCAACAGATGGCAGCGCCTTAAATTTTATCTTCCCAAATGTAATCACCCCAAATTCAGACGGAATAAATGATCTTTTTGGAATTGAAAATTTACCAGAAAATACTGAAGTTATCATCTTAAACCGCTGGGGAAATATCGTATTTTCAGCAGCCAATTACCAAAATAATTGGGATGGAAAAGACACCGTAGGGCAAGAACTACTTACCGGTGTTTACACCTACAAATACACAACCCAAAAAGGTTTAACAGGACACGGATTTGTTCATTTAGTGAGGTAAGCCATTGTATTTCATGCTGTGAACAGCTACCACTAATGGCAATTGGCAAATTGGTTGCGGTTTGGGTATAAAACTGTGAGTAAATAAGAAATAATAGAATTGCAAAAATCAAAAACCTTAATTCTTTATGTAGGAATTGAGAACTCCTAACTGATTTTTTATAATTCCTTATGTTTGTATCACATTTGTTTCCATGACAACTATTTAAGATTTAACACCACTGTGAATCACACCATCTATACAGATAGCGAAAAAAATGCCATTCGGTTTTCGAACTTTAAGAAGTTAGAAGCATCTTGTGCATTTACAGGTTTGGGTGTCAAATATGTGGCTGCTGGTGAAGAAATCTACTACGCGAACGGAAAAAAATATAAGGTCAAGGTGGGCGATTACATCATCGGAAATGAATTTACCAAATCGCTTGTTCAGATCAATAGCACAGAAGCCGTACAGGGTTTGTGCATAGATATTTCTTCAGATATCATCGCTGAAGTAGCTGAATTTCATGACGTCAACGGTTCTGAATTGAAAGAGTTTTTGCTCTCAGACCAGTTTTTTGTGAACCGTTACAACGTGAAGAATACAAGTCTAGGGTATTCGCTGCATGAGATCAATCAAAAGATAAAAACTGGTGTTTTCTCGAATGATTTACAGCACAACGAATTGTTCTATAGCCTAGCAGAGTCTATCATTACAGACCAACGTTTTGTATTTGAACATCTGACTAACCTTGATTTCAAGAAGAATGTGACAAATGAAGAGGTATTTCGAGCTATTCTGCAGGCTAAACTCCTTATCGATGAGCGGATTACTGAAAATTTGTCTTTAGAACAAATGGCGCTTGAAACTGGCATTTCTAAGTATCACTTTATTCGGGTATTTAAAGCTGCTTTTGGCATTTCGCCCTATCAATATCAAAAACGCAAAAGGCTAGAACTCGCTAAAATAGACCTATTGAGCGGCAAAGAAATTCTATTTACGGCCATACGCTATGGTTTTGCGGATACAGCTACATTTTCAAAGGCGTTTAAACAGCAATTTGGTATTTCACCAGGGGCGGTGAAAAAAAGCAATTTTTGACAAGAGCAAGTTTCTGACTATGCTTTCTTTTGTCTTTAAAAAGCCATGATCCGAGTCATTTTCTTTAGTTTTCTATTCTTATTCGGTTTGAATGGGTATTCCCAACTTCAACGTAAAGTGCAATTTGGTGCTCGCATTGAATACAACTCCGAAAAAGGTGTTTCCGGTTGTAAAGTGCTGCAAGTTGCCAGAGGCACCAGTGTTGCACTTCAATTGCAAGAAGAAGATTTAATCTTAAAAATTGGTAATTCCACATTTACTTCAACGGAGGAATTCATTCGTTTGTTTACAGGTTATTCACCCGGTCAAGAAGTTCAATTAACCGTTTTGCGTGGTGAAAAACAACTCGTTTTAAAGGCAAAAGCTGTGGCGCGACCTTACGAAACAGATGACAACGCAACAGTGATTTATGACGAGGCTAACTACAAAGGCGGACAACTACGTGTCATCATTAACAAGCCATTTAAAGAGGCAAAAATGCCAGCTATGCTTTTCATACCTGGATACACTTGCAGTAGCATTGATGAATTGCCCCCGAGTCATCCGTACAAGCGCATCGTGGATGCATTTGTAGATGCGGGTTATGTAACACTACGCATCGAAAAAAGTGGATTAGGAGATAGCAAAAATACGCCACCCTGTGAGTCTTGCGATTTATTGGATGAGATTGAAAACTTTGAAGTGGGTCTCAAAAAATTGAAGTCACTCCCCTATGTAGATACCAATCAAATAATCATTGTTGGCCATTCTATGGGAGGGATTGTTGCTCCGGCAATAAGTGCCAGAAATCAAGTGGCGGGTGTTATTGTTTATGGAACTACTGCCAAATCTTGGTTTGAATACCAAATCGAAATGTACCGGGTTCAAAATGCACTAGCAGGAATGAATCCGATCGAAGTAGAACAATCTGTACTTGAACAATACGACTTAAACTACCGCTATTTCGTGAAGAAAGAGAAACTCGAAGACTTGGCTAAAGATCCGAAAGCGGATAGTGTCTTGAGAACTGCTTGGCAGTATGACGGAAACGGGAAAATTTATTCAAGAAATGCCGAATACTGGCGACAAATACAAGACTACCCGCACCTCGAAAACTGGAAAAATACCACTGCCAAAGTATTGGTTCAATTTGGCGAATCGGATTTCCAAGCATTTTCAAAGGCAGATCATCAGCAGATCGTGAATACCGTAAATTATTTTCATCCAGGGAATGCCACATTGATGACTTACCCTTCAACGGATCATTATTTTGCAAAATCAGGCACCATGCAAGAGGCCTATGATAAATTTGGGGAAGGGAAGATTCAACAGTTATTCGATGAATACAACCCTGAGGTGGGTCTGTCGGCCGTTAGATGGAGTAACGACGTACTCTCAAAAAAGGACGAGACAAAACTCCCTGAAAAAGGATGGAGAAAATTGAATACGGAGCGCTACCCTGGAAAACAAGACGACATTGCGTTTATCAATGAAAACGAAGGATGGTATGTCAATGGATACGGGAATATTTATCATACAAACGATGGCGGCGAGAATTGGGAAAAACAACTTGAGAAGAAAGGGACATTTTTCCGCTGCATTGCCTTTGTAGATAGCCTAAATGGTTTTACTGGAACAGTTGGCACAGACTATTTTCCAAACGTAACAGATACCATTCCACTATACAGAACAACGGATGGAGGTAAAACTTGGAATCCTGTTCCCTATGAAGGCCCTTACGTGAAAGGACTTTGCGCAATTGATATCGTTAAAGAACAGTTTATCAATCATGGAAAAACTGATTACAAAGTTCATATTTACGCAGTGGGGCGTGTTGGTTCTCCTGCCAATATGCTGGAATCGCATGACGGTGGTTTAACTTGGAAATCAACGCCAATAAAAAATGGAAAAATGTTGTTTGATATTGACATGTTTGACCCCAAAAATGGCATCGCTTGTAGTGCAAGTTCTGACGATATAAGTAAATCCAATGCCTTGATTCTAAAAACAAACGACGGCGGAAAAACATGGAAAAAAGTATATCAATCCAAGCGTCCATTTGAAACAACTTGGAAAGTTTCGTTCCCAACCGAAAAGGTGGGTTATGTCACCATCCAATCTTACAATCCTGACCCAAGTGTGATTCAACAACGTGTAGCCAAAACCACAGACGGAGGCGAAACTTGGCAGGAAATCAATTTAGTGGAAGATGCAAGCGCACGAGAATTTGGCGTCGGGTTTATCGATGAAAACCACGGCTTTGTTGGCACCATGAACAGCGGCTACGAAACCAAAGACGGTGGTAAAACCTGGTCAACAGTTGATCTAGGCCGTGCCTGCAATAAAATCCGAATTTACAAAGACACAAATGGCAAAGTCTATGGATATGCAATTGGTGTAGATGTCTTTAAACTTTAAATCAATAAAACATGAAAACAGCATTTAGTAAATATTTATACATTGGTTTTGTCATTTTAGGATTGTACCAAGCAATAGCGAACCATGATTATATTCAAGCAGCCTCTTCTCTAGGAATTGGTATGGCGTTTGACCCTTTCAACCCAGAACAAAAATGGAATGAGCGACCTATTTGGCAAAAAGCAGTTTTAATTATTCATCTTGCCGTTGTGGCTGCTTTATTAGGTTTTGGGATTGGGCTAGATGATAAACTATAATAAAGCTTTATCAATAAAAATCATGAGCAACATCAAACTACTCTTTTTCTTCATCTTCCTTTCCTCCGGACTTGCACAAGCACAGCGCATAAGCAATCAGATGCTCGATAACAAGCTCAATGACTTACTAGAAAGCAAGGAGTACTTTAAGTTAAACATGGAGCTGGCACAAAACGAAAATCAACTTTCAGATGACCGAGTTTTGTATTACAAAATTTTTGTCAACAGCGCTTTTGGAAAGAGAGAGATTGCCAATAATTATCTGGCCACATTTTTTGATGACTATCAAACGCGCTTAAATGATACCGCGACACTTAAATTACTAGACATTCAGGCGTCCAACTATTTGTACTTATATGAGTACAAAAAAGCTGCTGACGTCTATGAAGAAATCTTAACTGCGCATGCTAAACTTCTAGATAGTGCAGAGCTAGCATCTTATACGAATGTTAAAAATCTATTTGGCACTTTTTCCGATGTTGAACCTCAGCGCATTCACAAACAAAATGATGTGCTGCTCAATTCTTATAGAAACAAATTCAATCATCTGATGACACCTGTTAAGATTGACACCGTTTCTGAAGATTTTATTTTTGATACGGGTGCTAACTTATCTACTATTTCAGAGAGTCAAGCACTCAAGATGAATCTTAAAATTTTTGAACAAAGCGTAGATATTGGCTCTTCCACGCAAGTGAAAGTTGAATCAAAATTAGCTGTTGCCGAACGCATGTATATTGGCGATATTCTTTTTGAAAATGTCATCTTTATCGTTATGCCCGACGAGCAATTAACCTTCCCTCAAATTAGTTATGCGATCAAAGGAATCATTGGTTTCCCTGTGATTCAACAACTTGGTGAAGTTCATTTATATAAGAATGGGCAAATATTCGTCCCAAAAATAGCCGCGAATAAGGCAAAGCAAAATATGTTCTTTGAAGGATTAAACCCTGTTGTCGAGGTTTTTTCGAAAAGTGATACGCTGCTTTTTACATTTGATACAGGCGCTACTCAAACTGAGTTGTCATTTAAATATTACAATGAGCACAAAAGACAAGTCGAGAAAAAAGGCAAATTAGAAACAAATGAACGCGGTGGTGCAGGAGGAATAGTATCAGTCAAAGAATACATTATTTCCAATTTCCCAATGGTCATTGGAAGCCATGAAACCCGTTTAAGAAAAACGCGCGTAACCCTAGAAGCATACGATTTCAACACCTACTTCGACGGTAATTTAGGGCAAGATGTATTCATGAAATTCAATAGCCTCATCATCAACTTTGAAAATATGTATATCGATTTTGAGTAAAATAGGATTGAACCGAATCTAGATCTCAATTGTTTCAGCTCATATGAAATTCCATTTTTTAGTTTGTTTTGTTTTGTTGACCTTCATTTCTGTTGCCCAAAAAGAAGCAAATGTTTGGCATTACGGTATCGGTCATAGCCTAGATTTCAATGGAGGTGCTCCAATACAAACTTCTGGTAGTCAAATGTTCACTTTTGAAGGAAGTACTTCCTATTGTGATGAAAATGGAAACCTACTATTCTATTCTAACGGTGGTGGAAGAAATCCTTCTACCGGACAAGATGGAGGGAAAATATGGAATAAGAACAACCAAATCATGTACGACATGCAGGGAAGTGAAGGTGGCGGTTGGAGTGCCGCGCAGTCATCTGTTGTCGTGCCTGCTCCGGGAGAGCCCAATGTTTATCTTCTTTTTACAATGGAGGAACTCGAATTTGATATTGATGGGACAGTTCCTTCAGAACCAAATGGCAGAGGTTTGCGCTATTTTAAAATCGACATGTCTCTAAATGGTGGTTTAGGAGATGTAGTGGAAGCTGATGTTCCCGTTTATGATTACTCCTACGAAGGGATTTGTGCGATTCGCCATGCAAACGGGACCGACTACTGGATATTAATCAATCAAGATACAAGTGGTATTGGCGTTTACAGTGTCACTCAAAACGGTGTTCAACTGAATGGTGTATACGCATACCCAGCATTTTATAATGGATTTGGCATTATCAAATCTAGCCCAACACCGGGTGGAATGGGCGCTCCATGTTGCAACAAGGTGATGACAAGTGCTGGTATCTATGACTTCAATTTATCGACAGGTGTACTCAGTTTAGAAAGTGATTTTGGAGCGGCATCGCCTACCTATTTTGAGTTTTCACCAAATGGTGTTTATTTGTACGCAACCTTTGTTGATCAACTGACAGCAGCTTTTCAATTGGTTCAATATAATGTATTAGCGGCTGCTCAAAGTGGAGTAAGTATTGAATCAACGGCACAAGTGGTTGAAGAGAATTTCAACGGATACTACATGCAATTAGCTCCGGATGGAAAAATTTATTACACCGAACTTGGTATTGACTTGACTACAGGAGGACTTAGTACCTTAATCGGATCCATAAACTGCCCAAATACGAGTTCGCCAACCATTACTTCAGGCATATTTTCATATCCGAGTGATTCACAAACAAGCTTCCTCTTTTTCTCCCTTCCGAATTTCCCTTCTTGGATTTTTTATAACAATTACGAAGCACAAATACAATTTGGACCCGACACTGTTTATTTGTGCCCAGGAGAAACACTTCTGTTAAATGCAGGTGAAGGAACTTCTTGGTCTTGGGGTGGAGATGCAGCCTCAAACACAACTCAGTTTTTTACCGTTACAGCGCCCGGAATATACAGTGCAACAGTTAGTGGGCCTTGTGGCTTGGGAAGTGATCAAATTGTCGTTTTACCTTGTTCCGATGAAGAACCAACAGATGGTAGCGCCTTAAATTTTATCTTCCCAAATGTAATCACCCCTAATTCAGACGGAATAAATGATCTTTTTGAAATTGACAATTTGCCAGAAAACACTGGAGTTTTTATCCTAAACCGTTGGGGTAATGTCGTGTTTTCATCAGCCAATTACCTAAATAATTGGGACGGTAAAGACACCTCTGGAAAAGAACTCGTTGAAGGTGTATACACCTACAAATACACAACCCAAAAAGGTTTAACAGGTCACGGATTTGTTCATTTAGTGAGGTAAGCCTTTTTATTTCATGCTTTGAACAGCTACTACTTTTTCTTTCCATCCTATCGAGAACTTTATAGAATTTCTTCTGTTCCTAATTCTGCCAAGGATTATGGGAAAAAGTTTGATGAGGTTTATTTTAGACGAGATGAACAATAATAGGTTTAGTTACGAGCTCTTTGAACTATTTTTGGAAAATCCATGAAAAAGCTTTCAATCGCATTAAGAATTATTTTTGTTTGGGCATTGCCTTTCGTTTTATTCGGACAAGACTTTCCACGAACTTTAACCTACGAAAAGGTATTAGATTCTTTGCAAAAAATAAATATTGCTCCCGGTGGAGTGCTGGGTGTCTATGAGGATGAAAAGATATGGATTGGCAGTTATGGTTATCAAGATGTTAAAAATAAAGTATTGTTTGAAAATACCACACAGTATCGATGTGGAAGTATTTCAAAAGTTTTTGTTGCAGTCATTGCCTTACAACTTATAGATGAAGGAAAGCTCTGTTTGACTACTCCAATTACAAATTACATTCCAACACTTTCTCATCAAATTCCCGATGCAAATCAAATTACTATTCAATATTTATTAGAACATAGCAGTGGATTAGGACACCCAACTGAAGATCTTTTTAGCTATAAATTGAAATTGGCCCTATTCCCTAAGTCAATTGGGAAATTAGATTACCAACAAAGACTTGAACAATATGCTTACCATCGAAAATTAAAGAATGAACCCGGAAAAGATATATATTATAGCAATGCTGGATATTGGTTACTTGGTCTTATCCTTGAAAACACCACCCAAGAGTCAATTGAAAAACTCATCCAAAATAGAATCTGTAAACCTCTAGAGTTATCTTCGACTTATTTAACCCGATCAAATGACCAAGCAGTAGCCAAAGGCTATAATTATTTATTTAATAATAAACTTAGGTTAGTTTCAAAATGGGATCGTGCTGACAATGATGGTGACCCCGCTGCTGGCCTCATTTCAAATACTCCTGATTTACTGCATTTTTTACAGGCTCTTTTCGAGGGTAAACTACTTTCAGAAACAAGCTTGGCATTAATGTTGACTGTGAACCAATTCCCAGCGTGTGAACCAGATTGTGCCTACGGTCTAGGTATAGAATCCTGGAATAGTACTCTGTTTAAAGGATTTGGTAAAAATGGTTCTTCAATTGGCGTTGATGCAAATGTTATTTACTTTCCTGATCAGAAAATTTCAATGGTTCTTTTTTTTAACTATGGGGGCGGTAATCATAAATATCTGATTGACTATATTTTACAGAAATATAAAAGATAATCTAAACTTTATAATTACTTATTTTTATTTAGATTTATTCTAAATACCGCTTTTGTGGTATTTCGAGAACGGATTTGACGCGCTTACTTTGCAGTATTAAATTCTACAAAATGAGTAAAGCTATTTACATCCTGTTTCTCCTTCTTATTGCTACGCCAACTATTGTTATTTCTCAAGACACGTCACGTGTAAAAACCGTTCAAGATATCTATGTTAGAGATATTCTTGGTAGGTCTGTAGATATGTCGAGGTTGCCGAGTATTCAGGGCACCGATATTTTCTCGGGGAAGAAAAATGAGGTGATTTCTATTGGGGCTAGCACGGCTGATCTTTCGACCAATAATTCCAGACAACTGTTTGGAAAAGTACCAGGCCTCAGCATCTGGGAAAACGATGGCTCGGGTATTCAGACCGGAATTGCTACTCGTGGGCTCAGCCCAAACCGATCTTGGGAGTTTAATGTAAGACAAAACGGTACAGACATCAGTTCTGAAGTATTTGGCTATCCTGAGGCATACTATTCGCCACCAACGGAGGCCCTAGAAAAAATCGAAATTGTGCGTGGTGCCGGTGCCTTGCAATACGGGCCACAATTTGGAGGAATGCTCAACTATGTGACTAAAAAAAGCCTTGGAAACAAACCTATTTCCGTAGAATCTGCTCAAACAGTTGGGTCCTTTGGATTATTCAATTCGTTTAACGCCCTTGGCGGTAAAATCAAAAAGTTCAGTTATTATGCCTACCTGCACCAAAGAAATGCGCAAGGATGGAGAGATAATAGCGCGTATCGCACCAGAACAGCAAGTATTTCGATGACTTATGATTTTTCTGAAAAATGGCAATTGAGTGCAGAGTATACCAATATGAACTACGTGAGTCAGCAAGCAGGCGGACTAAGTGATCTGCAATTTGCGGCTGACCCTAGACAATCTTTACGCGAACGCAATTGGTTCAGTACGCCATGGAATACAGGTTCTATCCAGCTGAATTTTACACCGAGTCAAACGACACAATTTACATTAAAAGCATTTGGGGTTGTTGCACAAAGAAACAGTGTTGGTTTCATGAAAGCCATCACGATTGCAGATACGATAAATACACTAATTGGTAGCTATAATCCGAGACAAGTAGATAGAGATTTCTACGATAATTATGGAGTGGAGCTACGCGGTATTCATCGCTATCATTTTTTGGGTAATCAATCAGCAATATCTGGTGGAGTCCGTGCCTATACTGGACTAACAGAACGCATGCAAAGAGGTATTGGTTCTACAGGAGCTGACTTTGATTTGAGTATTACTAGTCTTCAAAATCAACAAGATTATGGTGCGCATTTAAGCTTTGGCACCCAAAACATTGCAGCCTTTGCTGAAAACATGTTTCAACTTACACCTAAATTTACAATCACACCGGGAATTCGCTACGAATGGATCAGTAATACCGCCAATGGTTACATCAATACTTCTAATACTGGATTGCTTGAAATGCAACAAAGAAATCGCGTACTAATTCTAATGGGCATTGGCGCAGAATACCAAGTAGGGAAAACAGCAAACATCTACGCCAATTTTAGCGAAGGTTTCAGACCCGTTACTTTTTCAGAATTAACTCCGGCTGCAACTACAGACATTATTGATCCTAACCTAAAAGATGCATCTGGCTACAATACTGATCTAGGATTCAGGGGAACTTTATTCAACACTGCATTGAAATTTGACGTCGGGGTATTCCAGATGTTTTATAACAACCGCGTAGGAACAATTTCCTTAAACAATGCTCCTTACCGCACCAATATAGGTGCATCTTTGAGTCAAGGAGTTGAAAGCTATATTGAACTTGATATCATGAAACTTATGCCACAATTTAGCAACTTGAGTCTGGCTGTTTTTGGAAATTATTCTTACATAGATGCGCGTTACACGCGTTGGGATAATCCTGCGCTGGTCAATGATCCGAATTCAACGTTGGTCGGCAAACAAGTTGAGAACGCTCCTAAACATATCTTGAGAACAGGGCTGAATTTCAAATACCGTGGCTTTAGTTCAACGCTACAATACAATTATGTGAGTGCCGTTTTCACCGATGCTGCCAACACCATTTCGCCAAACGCGACATCAACAATTGGGCAACTACCCGAATACCACGTAATTGATTTGAACATGACGTATCAGTGGGCAGGCATGTATCAATTGCGTGCAGGTATAAACAACCTCAGTAATGAAATGTATGCCACACGCCGTTCAGGAGGCTACCCTGGGCCTGGAATATTGCCAGGCAATGGAAGGACGTTTTACTTAACGATTGGGGTGAAGCTATAAAAGCTTAGCTATCTCAGCAGCAAGAAGTTCTTTGTTTTGTGGGCTAACGCCTAATGAAACATACTTGATCATACCCTTTTGATCAATCACGAAAGAAGTTGGGAAACCTTCCACACCATATTGCTTCGCGATGTCGCCTGCATTCGGAACCATCTTATAATCGAAGGGTGTTTTATTCAAAAAAGTATTGATTTTTACGGCATCATTTAAACCAAGTGCAATGAATACAACCCCTTCCTTTTCGTAGGTTTTCACTAAGTCATTCAGATCCGGTATTTCTTGCACACAAGGCTTACATTCAATAAACCAAAAATTGAGTACCACAATTTTACCACTGAGTTCGGCTAAATTGTATTTTTTTCCTTGAATATCGGTGAGCTCAAAAGCAGGTGCAGGTGTATTGATTTGGGGGCTTGCCATTTCTTCAAATGTACCGTCAGGAGCTGGTGGTGGGGGGGCATTTTTTTGAAAGTCGCGCATTTGTTTGAGCTCTTGAGAAGTTGCTTTGCGCATGACAACCGCTTGTATAACTCCTGAAGAGTCCATGTAGGGCTCAGGTATATGCTTCATGTTGCTCATCAGCTTACTAAAAGTTTGAACTGTTAATCGTTCGAGCTTTTCGTTATAGATAGGCATTACCGATGGGTTCAGGGCAAGTGATGTAATTGAACTAAGTTCTGCTTGTGTTGCCTTGTGCAAGCCTTCTAAGCCATTGGTGGTTTGGGCCTGAAAAAATTGTAGCTGAGCAACAAAAAAGACAAAGAAAAAGATATACTTGGGCATAGTGGCGCATTTATATTGTGCTCACTAATGTAAGTATTTTTTAGTCTACAACTTTATAAACGCCTGTTGAGTAGGGTTTTGACCAAGTGCCGAGAGCACATAGAAACCTGGCGCTAATGCAGTAACATCAAAATGATTGTTGCCAGTGCTTGGTAACACATAAGTTTTTCCACTAAGGTCTTTGACTTCAATAAATTGAACTACCGGAGCGGCAAGAATTTGCAGCACATCTGAAACCGGATTCTCAAAACGGACAATTATGTTTTGCTCCTCTATTCCGGCTCCTTCGCCAAATTTCAAAACGGTGCCCAAAACAACGCTACAGCTTGTGTCAAAGATTTGATAATTGATTAAGCCTTTTGTGATGTCGTCATAACCGTCAATCAAGAGTGCCTCAATCTGGCTTGAATCAAGGCCACAGAAACAATTACTGAGCAAGGAGTAATTCATGTTGGTGTTATTATCTACATTGAAATTGATATTAGCGCAAATTTCATTGTTGAAAATCTCCGGACTATCACCAACATTACTGACGCCTGAAATTTTAATACCACCAATATTTTCATTGATTTGATTATTGTAAACAACCGTATTGACCGAAGCCTCAAGTGCTAGCTCATTATTAAAAAATTGGTTGTTGAATATTTCTGCCTCATAAGCATATTGGATCGCTGTGGTGTTGTCATTAAAAATACAATTTTGTACGACTGCATTATTCGGGTATCCAAGAGCCAAAGTATTATTTAGAAATTCGCAATCAGAGATGACAATAGAGTCTACTGCATTTGCTTGAAAAGACAATCCTACTTGGTTGTCGATGAAGCTGCAATTACTCATATTCAAAGCACTCGCATAGGCAAAGATTGATGTAGTATTATCTTTAAAGAAACAATTCTCTATGTTAAAATTAGCCCAGCCATAGACGCCTACTTCGTTATCAATGAATTCACAATTAGAAAGATTGATGTTGGTCCCGACGGTTACCGCCTGAAAACAACGAATAAATTTGCTATTGTTGTAGGATAATGTCGTAGGAATTGCTTCGTAAGAAAAAGGGAAATAGGCGTTTGAAATCTGTACGCGATCTGCATTCAAAACGCCTCCCTGAGAACTCGTACAGACAAAACCTTGCCAAGCAGTGGTGCTGGTAGTATCGTACAAAGCGTGAATTTTTATTGGAAGCTGGTCTGTGCCGACACAATTAAGGGTGCCGCGGGTTTCAATATAAATATTGCTTGCAGTTTGGTTATTGATCTGAATTTCAACACCAGGCTCAATGGTAAGTGTTTTTCCAGGAAATACGACCACCGACCCAGTTACAACATAAGGGCTTCCGCTTAGGGTCCAAGTAGTATTTTGGTAAATACCACCTGAAACATTAGTTTGGGCAGCAATAGCTGTTATGAAACAAAGAAATAGAGAAAGAAGAAAGGATTTCATAGGAGTCTTTTTTGAGTTAAAACAAAGTCTTAGCATATTTGTTTGAGGATTACTGAGCTCTCCTAATTGAATTAATTAATGCAAAAGCTTACCTTATTTAAAACGTTCAAAAAGTTCTTACTTCGGATCTGTTTTTTGTATGCTGTTTCGGTTCAAGCACAGTCGACCTTCACCCCCAATTGTGACCCAAACGGAAACTGGATTCTATTTGCTAACTATGATGGCGGTAATCTCAATATTGTCGTTGATCAAAATATTCCCAATCTGAAAATTGGTATTTGCACCTATGAACCAGTAAATGTAACATTCAGCGGACCATTCGTCAATAGTGTCACCGAGGTCTTGTACGCTGGTTTCAATTCAGCACAGAACAATAACAACTGCGGCTTCCCGATTAATACCTCAAGTTTTACCGGTATCAATACGTCTATCCTGACTGTAAATGTTGCACCTCCAGTCAATATTATCAGCCCTCCGAATCCGAATTATTTCAATATACCGAACGGCTGGAACTTCGGCATCATTTGCCTTTACAGTTGTAATGTCAACGCCAACCAAGGGGGCTGCAATACTGTGGATCAGGTCGTGGATTATTTTCAGACTCAATTTGGTGGCGTACTAAGAGGCCTTAATGTTCAATACAACTGCTGGGATAGCTCCACTCCTTTAACCGTGAGTGCCCAAGCGGGGAATTGCTGTGGTGCTTGTACACCTGATGCTGTAACAGTCAACCAAACGGTATGTAATGACCAATTTCCTTATAATTGGAACGGGCTTACCTTTAATAGTGCCGGCACCCAGAGTGTAACACTAACCAACGCTAGTGGCTGTGATTCTGTCGTGACGCTCAATTTAGCCGTGAACCAGAACAATATTGGAATTGACCAACAAAGTGCTTGTGGTAGCTTTACCTGGATTGACGGAAACACCTATATAAGCTCAACAAATTCACCGCTATATACAATTATTGGCGGCAATGTGAACGGCTGCGACAGCACCGTCAATCTAAATTTAACCATCTTTCAAGGGTCTTCGGACACAGTAAATGTCACTTCTTGCGGAACCTATTTTGCTCCTAATGGCCAAACCTATACGGAAAGCACTTCGTTTACTTATACGGTGCCAAATATCAATGGCTGTGACAGCGTCATTACAGTCAACCTGACGGTCTTCCCCGAACCGATTGCCGCATTTACGAGCAACCCCGAATTACTGGAATTTGGTCAGCCTGAAATTCAAATGATTGATGAGTCCGTGGGGCAAATAACTAACTGGAGCTGGACCTTCAGCTCAGAAACGGGCATCTTTCAAACCAGCAACTTGCAAAACCCCATTTTTTCCATTCCAAATAACACTTCTGGCAACCTGAGTTTTGTTTTAGAGGTGAGTAATGACCAAGGTTGTTCAAGCCAAATCACTACTGTTCTGAACATTCTTGAAGACGCTGCACTATACATTCCGAATACTTTTAGCCCAGACGGCAATGCACTTAACAACGTGTTTAAGGTCTACGGTAGAAATATTGATCCGGGTGCTTTTGAATTGAGCATTTACAACCGTTGGGGCGAATTAATATTTAAAAGTGCAGACCCAGCAATTGGCTGGGATGGTTCGATTTCTAATTTAGGAGCTGCTCCAATTGGCACTTACACCTATAAAGTTAGCTATCTATTTATCAACGGACAAGACATCCAAACCATCAACGGCCATCTCAACTTGATTCGCTAGTCACGAACGATTATATTTATTAATCATGATCATAATGATTACCAATGTAAAAGTAAGTCTAAAAACAGCGTCTTGGCATGGGCTTTGGTTCAGGTTCGACAAAACCTGAAAAATGAAAAAGTTACTATTTTTTGCTGTATTGGCTGCCGGATTTGCAAGCTGTACAGTTGTGAGACCTCATCAAGTGGCGGTCAAGAGTAAACTCGGAAAAATCGACAACAAAGTTCGACAAGCGGGGCCAGTGGCCTACAATCCTTTTATCACAAAAGTAATCAAGGTGAATGTCCGAACGATGAACTTATCGATTAAAGAAAATCTTCCGTCAAAGGAAGGGCTTACCATTTTGTCCGAAAGTTCAATTCTCTACCATATTAAGGCTGAAGATGTTCCAAAAGTAATCAAAGAAACGGGGCTTAATTATGAAGAAAATCTCATATTACCAGTCTTCAGATCGGCGGCTTCTGATGTGTGTTCGCGTTACTATGCCAAAGACATGCACAGCGCCAAACGCAATGAAATAGAAAAAGAAATCAGAAACAGATTAGCCGAAGTCTGCGAAGAAAAGGGATTTGTAATTGAAGCAGTCCTACTCAAAAGTATAAGTCTTCCTCAAGGTTTAACGCGTTCTATTGAAGCGAAATTAGAAGCCGAACAAGAAGCCTTGCGCATGGAGTTTGTCCTTGATCGTCAGAAAAAGGAAATGGATCGACAGCTGATCGAGGCTGAAGGCGCCAAGAAAAATGCCATTATTCAGGCAGAAGCGCGCGCTGAAACAGTTAAAATTGAAGCTGAAGGAAAGGCAAAAAGTATTGAAATTGAGGCCAAAGCAAACAAAGCAGCCAACGATATGCTCAACTCAAGCCTCACGCCAAACGTCTTGAAAATGAACCAGATTCAAGCCTTCATGAAATTATCTACCTCTCCAAATACCAAAACAATCATCACAGATGGCAAAGGCGGCGTCATCAATATGTTGGATGATAAGTAAACTGTTTCTTTCCGTAAACAAAAAAGCCCTAGAATAATCTAGGGCTTTTGTACCTCGGGCCGGGATCGAACCGGCACTCCCGAAAGAACAGGATTTTGAATCCAGCGCGTCTACCAGTTCCGCCACCGAGGCATTCTTTCGACTTTCAGGGTTGCAAAGATACAAACAAAATAACTTTCTAGCAAATTAATCAAGGAGCCGCTTTGGCAATTTTTTGCACCATGTAACAAATGTTAATTCTTGGATTTCATTTTGGAATTCATTATATTTAAGGGTAGTCAAACGGACTTTTCATTCAGTATTCATTTAAATTATTGCACCATGAAACGCATCTTATACAAATGGGACAAATACAAACTCGGACGTCGATTACACTATCTTCAAAAGAGATTACACAGGGCTGAAGAAAATGGATACCAAGACAAGATTGCTAACTACAATCGCCTCATCAAAGACGTTCAAGAAAAGTTAAAGCACATTAAGGAATAGCCGCTATTGTGTGCGTTTTATCAGGACGGAATATAAATTTCTTCCTGATTGATCAACTCAATCCATTGCTCAACGCTTTTGGAGGCTTCAATATGGAAAGCCCCAGATTGTGTGCGGCGCAAGGCAATGAGCGTAGCTCCTGACTGCAGTTTGCGGCCAAAATCATTGGCAATACTTCTAATATAGGTACCCTTGCTGCAAGCTATTTCAAAATCGATTTCCGGAAAACGGCTGGCGTCAATTTTGAAATCTGTGATTTCTATTTGGCTTTGCTTGAGCTCGACTTCTTTTCCTGCTCGGGCAAAGTCATAAGCGCGTTTGCCATCGACTTGCTTGGCCGAATAAATAGGGGGTGTTTGTAATTGAACACCTAAAAAAGATTGGCGCACACTTTCCAGTAAATCGGCAGCAATATGTGCGGTTTCGAAATCTTGATTGTATTCGGTTTCTAGGTCAAAAGAAGGGGTTGTTTTGCCTAGCAAAAAAGTACCCGTGTAGGTTTTGGTATCGTTGGTCAGACCCTCGATGAGCTTGGTGTGCTTTCCTAAACACAAGACCAAAAGCCCTGTGGCCAAGGGGTCAAGGGTGCCGGCGTGCCCAACTTTTACATTCTTAACACCTAGTTTTTTCTTTAAATTCCAGCGGATTTTATTGACAACATCGAATGAAGTCCAGGTGTAGGGCTTGTCTACAAGGATGGTTAAGCCTTCTTGTATGTCTAGCATTAGCCTGCCATTTGAAGGTTATAACCCAAAGCCAATAAAATGAGCATAGAAGCACCAAGTACAATGCGATACCAACCAAAGGCACGAAAGCCTTTTTTCTGCAAGAATGCAATGAAGGACTTAATGGCTAAATATGCCACGACAAATGCGACTAAATTACCGACAAGCAATAAACCCCATTCGCGGCCGCCCGATTGCAGTAAAAGTTCTTTTTCATCGTACATACTTTTAAGCGTAGCCGCAAACATGGTTGGTACTGCTAAAAAGAAAGAGAATTCAGCAGCTGCTTTTCTAGTGAGTTTCTGACTCAAGCCTCCAATAATTGTTGCGGCTGATCTTGAAACACCAGGTACCATAGCAATGCTTTGAATGGTGCCAATGATCACGGCTGTTTTGAAATCAATGGGTTTTTCTTTTTGTTGGGTTTCGTTGTCGGCAAAAAAGCGATCCACAAACAATAAAACAATACCACCCAACAAAAGGGTCCAGGCAACAACTGTTACATTTTCAAGTAAAGAATCGATGTGTTTTTTGGCTAACAAACCAATAATTCCGGTTGGCACAAACGCTGCTGCTAATAATAGGTAAAAACGGAAGGTTTGGATAAACTTTTGAAAATAAACCACAACAACAGAGAGAATGGCGCCAAACTGAATGGCTACTGTAAAGAGTTTGACAAAGTCATCGGCTGCATTTCCCATCATGGTAGAGGCAATGATCATGTGGCCAGTGGAAGAAATGGGCAAAAACTCGGTGAGGCCTTCAATGATGGCCAAAATAATCGCTTCGAGAAAAGTCATGGATTAGGCGTCTTGGTTATCCTTTTTGTTGCGCTTCATGATCGAGTAAAAAATCACGACATAGCCTGCAACAATTAGCATAGGTGAAATGGTGATACGTAGTGTACTGAAGAGCTCGTCTTCTTTGAAGACTTTAGGGTCATCAGAGCCCCCGCCAATCATGAGTAGAAAACCAAGAATGTTAATGGCAAGACCAATATAAAGCCACTTGTAATTGGCTGGGTCAAATCCGAAGTGTTTGATAGGTTCCTTCATAGCTTAGTACAAATCATCTAATTTCATACGAAGATACTTGTTTAGTGCAAACCAAGTAGAAATCATGGTAATAAAAACGCCAATCATGAACAAAAGACCGACTAAAAACAAGAAACTTTCAAGCGTATACGAAATCTCAATGGTGTCTAGTAGGTTATTTAATCCGTAGAAAACAGTCAGCAGCAAAGCCAAACCAATTAAAGAAGAAATGAGGCCCTGAAAAAGCGCTTGCCCAAGGAAAGGTTTGCGAATATACATGGCAGTTGCCCCTACGAGTTGCATGGTTTTGATCGTGAAGCGCTTGGAATAAAGCGCAAGCCTGATGGTATTGTTGATCATGGCCACCGCAATAATGATCAGTAATAAGGCCACCGCTAAAAACAAAAGGGCAAATTGCTTGAAGCCTAAATTCACATTGGATACACTTGATTTATCGTAGTTCACTTCGTCAATTTCTGCTTTGAAACGCGCAAATAATTTTCTTTTGATGGCCGCCATACCCGTTTGGCTTGCAAATTCCATTTTGGGCTTGATGCCGATTGTTGGTGGCAGTGGATTTTCAGCATCAAATAAGGCCAATACATCTTTTTCGACTTCGCTTTCGCCGGTAAATTCTTGAATAGCGCGCTCAGGTGAAATGAAAAATACATCTGAAAATTCAGGCCAAGATTTCAACTCTTCTTCAATTTGCTTGATATCGGCATCGTTTAAGTCTGACTTAAAAAAGATGTCTGCCTGGATGTTTTCCTTGGCTTGTTTTTCAATACTGCGCAAGCCGAAAATTCCGCCTAAGACAAGGCCAATCATGAAAATAACGAGTGAAATTCCGATTACGGTCGAGACATAACCTGTTCGAATACCGCGTTTGCTATAGATATCTGCCTTTTTTGCCATGATTCAAAAATACATTTTAGTCGGCAAGGCATTTATCGAGCACGTATTAGTTTTTAAGATCGAAATGTTTATTTAATGATTCGGGTTCATTTTGGAATTGATCGTCCAGCCAATGACGGCTGCTCTTTGCTTGGCTTGTTTGGCAAGCTCACCTTCAAAGAGTTCGTCAAGGGTTTGATTAAATAAGGCCTGCCAACGGTCAAAATGCGCTTTTTTCAAGGGCATATGCAAGTGCTTTTCAGTAACGTTAGTGGTGTAGCCTTCTTCCGATAACAAGGCAAAACGCCAGAATTTTTCCATTTGAGGGAGGTGTGCTGAGAAGTCCAGTCTGGAGAAAAAAGGAGCTAAAAGTTCGTCTTTGAGTACCTTTTCATAAAATAAACTTACCAATTGGTGGATATCTCCTGCGTTTTCAAGTTGTTTCATATTCAAATTTACAGCGAATTTTTGCTTAATTTAGAAACCTCATGCGCATACTATTATTCTTTTTTTACGTAGCTTTTGGTTTTACTCAAATAGCTTTTTCACAGGCCTATTCAGGGAATGCGAAGCCTACAATTAAGCAACAAAACAAAGGAGCCAACTGCCCGCCGCCAACACACAGCACTTTCATGGAGCTGAATAATGTGCGCGCAATGGTTCATACCGCAGGTAACCTTTGGCAAATTCCGAATCAGAATTATTCAATGTATGAGATTCCAAAAAACTCAGGTATTATGGCCTTGTTTACCGCAGCACTATGGTTAGGCGGAACTGATGTCAATAATCAATTGAAACTTGCTGCTTTGCGCTACAGAAATGGACAAGATTACTGGACTGGCCCGCTCACAAAGGTCTTTGCTGAAACAACTTACGATAACTGTAGTAAATACGATAAACACTTTGTTTCGAGCCAAGACGAAATCCGAGAATTTAATGCTTGGTATGAAGCCGGTATGTATGACCAAGCAAACGGAACCAGTACGCAGGCAGATCTTTTTCCAAACTACAAAATACCAGACATCATCAAAGAATGGCCAGCACACGGTGACGTTTCACAAGGACAAGATTATTACTTGGCTCCCTTCTATGACCGCAATAATGATGGAACTTACAACTGGGAAGAAGGTGATTTTCCGTGGTATGATATCAAAAAAACCAAAGACTGTAGTACAGAACGCAAAATTTCACTCTACGGCGACCTCAACTATTGGTGGGTCATGAATGACAAAGGAAATATACATACCGAAACGGGCGCAGATCCTATCGGCATGGAAATCAGGGCCCAAGCCTTTGCCTTTGCCTCCAATGATGAAATCAATAACATGACGTTTTACAATTATGAACTGATTAACCGCGGTACACAAACGCTCTACAACACTTACTTTGGATTCTTCACAGATGGCGCCCTCGGTGATCCTTATGACGACTACGTAGGTTGCGACGTCAACCGCGGCCTCGGTTATTATTACAACGGTGACAACTATGACGGTGACAACTCGGGTTTCAGAGGCTATGGCTACTCACCACCAGCAGTGGGCGTTGACTTTTTTGAAGGTCCCTACCAAGATAACGATGGCATTGATAACGCATTTGGCATCTGGGACAACGAAGCACTGAACGGTATCGGTTACGGCGATGGCGTAGTCGACAACGAACGCTTTGGTATGCGTCGTTTTCTTTACTATTCTAACACCACCAACGGTGCCAACCCAAATCAAACTGACCCCGTGAATGCAGGTGATTACTATAATTACCTTCGTGGATTTTGGAAAGACGGAACCAAGTTTGTTTATGGGGGCAGTGGGCACATTTCTGACCCAGAGGCTGACCCGAATATGCCATGTGACTTCATGTTCCCCGGAAATACCGACCCACTCGGTTGGGGCACGGGCGGAAATCCGCAACCCAACTGGACCGAACAAACTGCCAATAATACGCCTAACGACCGCCGTTTTGTGCAGTCTGCTGGGCCCTTTATTTTGAAACCTGGCGCAGTCAATAATATTACTGTTGGTGTGGTTTGGGCACGCTCAGGTGCGGGTGACCCGTTTGCATCTGTTGAATCTTTACGTAGAGCCGACGACAAAGCCCAAGCGCTCTTTGAAAACTGCTTTAAAGTGCTTGACGGGCCACATGCCCCTGAAGTACAAGCTCAGGAACTGGCTAACGAAGTCATATTGATGCTCTCTAATCCGGTGAATTCTAATAACTACAAGGAGGAATACGAAGAGTTTGATCCGTTTATTGTGGCTGCAGATCCGAATGCCGACAAAACTTATAATTTTCAAGGATATCAGATTTTTCAGTTAGCCAATACAAAAGTGTCTAGTTCTGAACTGCTTGACCCGGATCAAGCTCGCTTAGTAGCACAATGTGATATCAAAGATGGAGTTGGGAAAATCATCAATTTTGAATTTAGCGATGAGCTCAATGCGTCTATTCCAGTCATCAGGGTTGATGGCCAAGATAAAGGCATTCAACACAGCTTCAGCATTAAAACCGATCAATTTGCACAAGGCGACAAAAAACTTGTGAATTTCAAGCGCTACTATTTCATGGCTATTGCTTATGCGCACAACAACTATAAAGATTATTCGCCCAATGACCCATTATCATTAGACGGGCAAAAGAAACGCTATATTGCCAGTAGAAAAGCGGCTGTTGGCGAGGTAAAAGTCATTGAAGTGATCCCACATAACCCAATGCCAGAGGCAGGCGGAACAGCGCAACTTGTTGCCTATGGTTCTTCACCACGCATCACACGTTTGGATGGTTACGGAAACGGTAACCGCAGCTTAGAGCTTACTGATGCTTCTTTGAAAACGATCCTCAACGACGGTT
>CAZPWB010000033.1:0-28438 GCA_964590425.1 uncultured Lishizhenia sp.
GGGCTGTAGCCAATTTCGTAGCTAAACGTAAAGTTTTCAGGTTGATCAAAATCACCTTCTACACCATTTTCAATTGGTAATGGGTTACCAAGGATATCAAGTTTTTCGTCAATGATGAAACGATAAAGTGCATCGTTGGTGATTTTATTCAATTCTTCGGCTAATACTGATTTACCGAATTGCTTTTGAATAAGACCCGCTGGCACATGACCTGGTCTGAAACCTGGGATTTTCGCAGTTTTGCGATATTTATCGAGCGCGGCTTTTACCTTACTTTGGTAATCTGCAGCAGCAATTTCCACTTTTAAAACGCCATTTTGGGCATCGATTTCTTGACGTGTAATTTTCATGAATGAATTTTTTGCCTATTATTTAAAAAAAAAGGCCTCGTTGAGCCAACGAGACCTTAGTGCGGATGGAGGGACTCGAACCCGCACACCTCTCGGCACCAGATCCTAAGTCTGGCGTGTCTACCAATTTCACCACATCCGCAATTCTATATACTTACTTGAGCCGTTTGCGCAAGTCCCTTTGGGGTTGCAAAGATAAGAAAGAATTAATTATTTGCAAGCAACAACTAAAAAATTAGACTCATTGTCTTCTTTTTTGCTGCATTTGTCCGCGGATCTCTTTCATAAAGGAAGATGCGTAGACAAAAGCCTCAACTTCAGGGTTGTTGTCAGTAATGATGCTGTTTTTATCGCCTTCCCACCATTTTTTACCTTGGTGAATATACAACACGCTGTCTCCGATTTCCATAACAGAATTCATGTCGTGGGTAATGACCACAGTGGTCATGTTGTATTCTTGTGTAATATCTTTGATCAGTTTATCAATGACAATAGAAGTTTTAGGGTCTAGGCCTGAATTGGGTTCGTCGCAAAATAAGTACTTCGGATTCATGGAAATTGCCCTTGCAATACCGACTCTTTTTTGCATCCCACCACTACATTCAGAAGGAAACAATTTATTTCGACCTGCTAAATTGACACGTTCTAAACAAAAATCGCAGCGCTCCTGGATTTCCGCTTTGGTCATTTTGGTAAACATTTGCAACGGGAACATCACATTTTGTTCAACCGTTAAAGAATCAAATAAGGCTGAACCTTGAAAGAGCATGCCTATTTCTTGTCTGATGTCGCTGCGCTGCTCGCGATCCATTGAGGAAAAGTTGCGCTGATCAAACAAAATTTCACCTGCATCGGCCTCGTAGAGCCCAACAATGCACTTCGCTAAAACAGATTTTCCTTGACCCGACTGTCCAATAATTAGGTTGACCTTACCATTTTCAAAACGATGGTTGATGTCAAACAAAACTTGCTGACCATTAAAGCTTTTGGATAATCCTTTTACTTCTATCATGACAACAACATCAATTGGGTAAGGATAAAATTAGAAATCAAGATGGCAATACTGCTACTGACCACTGCTTGTGTCGAGGATCGACCAACGTCTAGCGAGCCGCCTTTTACATAGTACCCATAAAATGAAGAAATACTAACAATTAAAAAGCCAAAAACGAGTGTTTTGGTCAGGGCATAAGTAATATGAAACGGATTGAAAAAAGAGCGGATGCCTAATATATAAATTTCAGTTGTAGTGAGGTCCGAGACTAATAAAGCCAACCACCCACCCAGCATAGACAACGCCATTGAAAAGATAATGAGCACAGGAAAGAAAACCAGCGCAGCTGTTATTTTTGGAAGTACTAAAAAATTCAAAGAATTAACTCCCATGATTTCGTAAGCGTCAATTTGTTCAGTAACGCGCATCGTGCCGATCTCAGAAGCGACATTGGAACCAACCTTTCCTGCTAATATCAAGGAAATGATGGTTGGTGAAAATTCTAAAATAGTACTTGATTGCGTGATAAAACCTACGGTGTAGTCAGGAAGCAAAGGACTTTCCATACTAGAAGCAGTTTGCAAAGCAATTACCGCACCCATAAAAGTTGACATCAAGGCTACAATTGGTAAGGAATTAATGCCAATCAGTTCAATTTCAGTCAGACTTCTTTGAAAATAAAAACGCCAACTATCTGGCTTGGTAAAAACCACGCGAAGCATCAGTAAATAACGGCCGAATTGTTGTAAGAATTTCACTAGGCTAAATTAAACATTATTACTTCCATAACGAGCAAAGCCAAATCAATTTTATCTTTGTTCAATGAATGAAAAGCGCCAGCATTTTATAGACACACTTTCGAGGTTCGTGCCGGCGCATTTTGCTCCCTACTTGGCTGATTGCATCTTAAACGCCAATATTCAGTTTAAAATTGTGCCGGGCCGAAAAACAAAACTCGGTGACTTCCGTACAAGCCCTCTTCAAAAAAAACCAGTCATTACCGTCAACGGAGACCTCAATCAATATAGTTTTTTGATCACATCCTTGCACGAACTTGCACACCTAGACACCTATCGTCAATATGGTTGGAAGGTTGCAGCACATGGCGAAGAATGGAAAGCTGCCTTCCGTGAGCGCTTACTGCCTGTTTTAGAAAGTGAAGCACTACCCCCTGAACTGCAAAAAGTACTTTGGAAAAGCTGGACCCGCCTTAAGGCCTCATCAGGTACCGACCTCCATTTGAGCAGGGCCTTGAAAGCTTTTGATCACCAAAGTGCGCATACTTTAGAATCCTTGCCCCTGCATGCTGAATTTTTATTGAACCAGAAGCGTTTTAAAAAAGGGCAACTGCGCAGAACTCGTTATCTTTGCACTGAAATTGGCAGTAACAAGCAGTACCTCGTGCACGCTTTAGCTGCCGTTACACCTATTGCTCATGACACAAAATAATACATACGGCCTTATCATGGCTGGCGGAGTTGGAAGCCGATTTTGGCCAATGTCTACCCCCGAAAATCCGAAACAATTTTTAGATGTCCTTGGTATTGGCAAGTCCTTACTCAGACTCACGTTTGAAAGGCTCAACCGCTTCATCCCTACCGAAAATATTTATATCCTGACCAATAGTTCTTATGAGCAACTGGTTTTAGATCAACTTCCTGAGCTAACTGCAAGTCAAGTACTCTGTGAACCTGAGCGCAAAAATACGGCGCCTTGTATTGCCTACGCGGCAGCCAAAATTCATGCCCTTGACCCTAACGCAACACTTCTCATTTCTCCGGCCGATCATCTGATCATCAATGAAAAACGCTTTGAAGAAATCATCGATGTTGCATGGCAAACAGCTCAAGATGGCCAGTTAGTCACCTTAGGAATTGAACCTAGCCGCCCAGATACTGGCTATGGCTACATTGAATTTGCAAAAACTGAAACTGCAGTTAAAGGAAATGCTTGCCCTGTACTTCAATTCAGAGAAAAACCTGACCTCGCTACGGCCCAAAGTTTTTTGGAGGCTGGCACCTTTTATTGGAATGCGGGCATTTTTGTTTGGAAGTCAGCGGTTATTTTGGCGGCGCTAGAAGCTCATCAAAACGATATTTATCAAATCTTCACGCAAGACCAACAAGTGTACGGAACTGCACGCGAAACTGAATTTTTGAAAGCTGCTTTCGGAGCTTGTCCTGATATTTCTATTGACTTTTCAGTGATGGAAAAAGCAACCAACGTCAGTGTTGTGCTTGCCGATTTCGACTGGAGTGACCTCGGCACTTGGGGAAGCCTCACCACACATCTTCAAAAAGATGAACAGCAGAACTCACTCATTGGTGGTCAAATTTATGCTTTTGACTCTGCCAATTGTTTGGTGAATGTACCATCAAATAAAACCGTGCTACTCGATGGTTTACAAGACTATATCGTTGTTGAATCTGGAGATAAACTCATGGTTCTGCGCTTAAGTAACGAGCAAAAACTCAAAGAGTATCTCAAAATCATGGGCCAATAATTTCATGGTAAAGATCAGAAATATCGAATTGGGCGAGTTTCCTTTGCTGTTGGCACCGATGGAAGACGTCAGTGACCCGCCGTTCCGCGCGCTGTGCAAACAATACGGTGCTGACCTCATGTACACCGAGTTTATTTCATCAGAGGGTCTCATCAGAGATGCTGCAAAAAGCCGCCAAAAGCTCGATATTTTTGAATACGAAAGACCAATCGGTATCCAAATCTTTGGCTCTGAAACCGAGAGCATGGTGCAATCGGCTCAAATTATTGAGGCAGTCAAGCCAGACCTCATCGACATCAATTACGGTTGCCCAGTGAAAAAAGTAACATGTAAAGGAGCGGGTGCTGGTTTGCTTCAAGATATTCCCAAAATGGTGCGCCTTACCGCAGAAATTGTGAAGGCCACCTCCTTGCCTGTAACTGTAAAAACCCGTTTAGGCTGGGATGACGACACCAAAAATGTGGTTGAGGCAGCCGAAAGACTGCAAGATATCGGCATTGAAGCCATCTCTATACATGGTCGTACCAGAAAACAAATGTACAAAGGAGAAGCAGACTGGTCTTTAATTGCTGAAGTCAAGAACAATCCTCGTATGCGGATTCCTGTTTTTGGCAATGGCGATATTGATAGCCCAGAAAAAGCAGTTGAATACAAAAATAGATATGGTGTAGACGGTGTGATGATTGGTCGGGCATCCATTGGTTACCCCTGGGTATTTAGAGAAATCAAGCATTATATTCAAACGGGCACTAAACTAGAGGGCCCAACGGTAGCAGAACGCGTCATTGCTTGCCGAGAGCATTTGCTCATGAGTATCAAATGGAAGGGGCCAAAGCTCGGTATTACCGAAATGAAAAGACACTATACCAATTACTTCAAAGGCATCTCTCACTTCAAAGATTACCGCACCAAATTGGTCACGACTTCTGAACTAGATGAAGTACTTGAAATTTTGAATTACATCGAGCAACACCAAGAAGAATTCATTTTGGCTCACGTTTAGAGTAACTTATTTCTCCTGAGTAAGCTTCTTACCGGTACGCGTAGGCTACCAAAAATCTCGTGGCGTGTCATGCGCTCAATTCGGAAATAGTAGTTGGTTCCTTTGTGTTTCCACAAAACTTGATTTTCATGCCCCTTGATAATTCTTGGAGGAAGATCACCGGTATAGTACTGATAAAACGGACCAATTTTATTGAATTTCAAAAGTGGAGAGAACAAAAAGCGATAACCACCTTGATCTTCACGGAGCAAACCTTTCTGAGCCAATTTAGCAATAAACAAAGGCCCCATTCTGTTTAAGGAAGCAAACACTGAAAACGCAGGAACTGTATCGTAGCGAACGCGTTCTACTTCAGTTTCGTTGAAATCTTCATCGAGGATCGTTTCTATGTATTTGGTTTCTTGTACCTCAATACCACCTTGTTGATACACTAAATCTCCATTCCAGGCATTTAAAAATCTGACAAATGGAAAACCAACTTTCTTGCTCAATTTAGCCAATTGCACATAAACAGAATCTTCAGGGTGTTGCTTGAACTCTCGAATGTCTAGATGCACATCAATGAGACGGTCTGTTTGGGCGACACCGCGATAAGAAAGACCATCGCGTTTCATTGAAAAATAAAGAGGCGTCTTCTTTTTGACATAACTCTTTAACTTAAAGCCTAAAGAATCGCTGTCATGGGCAAACATGGCTGTTTGAATATTATAATTGCGCAATTTTGGCCAATTGGCATAAATGACCAAGTGCTCGTCTTTAAACTGTTTTTGCTTCAAAAACAAAGCCCAATCCTTGTTCAAATCACCGTAATGAGCCGAGGCGACCTGACTCAGCAAACGATCAAAATGAGCCCCCTGATAAATGAAAGCGTAGTCTTTGCCGTAGTGCAAATAAGATTTTTCTTTTTTGATGTAATAAAAGGTGGTGCTTCCGATGACTGAATCTTGGAGTTTGGCATACTTTCTAAGGCGTTCAATACCTACCTGTACTTTAGACGAATCGGTCAATTTGATCAAGGCGCCCCAATCGCCATTTTCCTGTGCAAACAAATAAGCGTCTTGTTCTAAATCAAGGCCGTATTGTTTCCCTTGCCCTAGAAGAAATTCATAGGTGGTGAAATCGCGCATCGACAATTTATTGTATTGCAACAAAGAATTGGTTTCTTTGGCGAGTTCCAAGATATTAGCTTTAGCCAGAAAATCGGCAGTTGGTAAACGGTCGATAAGCCGTGGAGTTTTCGGAACGGAAAACAAATAAGATTTGACGAACAAGACGAGCGCCAAACCGCCAGCAATCATGATGAGCGTCAGGAACTTCCTGTACATGCCTAAGGATTTAAGGTGTAGACCAAATAAAGGGAATTAATGAGGTCGAGCAAGTGCTTGCCTGTTTCTTCTTCACCTTTAAAAGTATAACTGAGGTTAAATGTAGTGTGTGCTGCATTTGTTTCAGAAGAAACGAGTTCTAACATGCCTGACTTTCCTTTCAAGGAGGTAATGATTTCGGCATTTTTAGGTGTGAGCAACTCTGTTGGAAAACGGTTTAATGTACTGCTGATATCAACCTTACCGTACATAAAGCCACCCTTACTTGCTTTTTTAGCGTCTTTTTTAGATAGCGCTAACTTACCGTATCCGTTCGCGTATTGAGTAGCAAAATTAGCATCGTTGGATAAAATGAGTAGGCTGCCCGTATTGATGATAAAGAGCGGTGCTGCATCAAGAATGGCATTTTCAAAACGCCAATAATTTTCATGTTTTTGCATGCGAGAGGTCAAGCGGGCCATGTGTTTTAAAACGAGCTCCGGAATGTCTGCACGTTCAGTAGAAAAACCTAGTGTAAAGACTGGCATTTCTGCTTCGGCATCTGTTTCGCGCTCGCCGTACTCAAAAGTTTCTTCGTCGTAGTAAAACTCGATTTTTTTGGTCTTGATTTTTTCAACGCCGTTGAAGGTACCAAACATACTTCCCTTATAAGTGCTAAAAAGGGCATCTTTATTGACAAACTCATTGAGCAACTCAAGCGTGAGTACATTCATGGCGATTTGTGCATTCTTTTCATCAGAAAGCAAAGGCAACAACACCTTGTAAGCCTGTTCGTAGGCTTTTTGCATATTGATGTTATAGGTGAAATAGGCTGAACTACTTGCAGGAATGTATTTCAAGACATTTTTATCAAATTTGGCATCGTTCATCTCAGAATAGATACTTCCTAAAGCCGGGCCATATTGTGCTTCGACAGCAAATTCTACGCTGTTATCTTTTAAGAATAAATCGCCTAGAATCACATTACCAGCATAGAGTTCTTGGATGTCTTTGTAAAGTGTTGGTAATACTGTTTGAAAATACCACAAGCCTTGAGATTTGTCTAGGTTTCTGGCGTTGTCTAGGTAAAAAGCTCCTTCAGCATTGTGGGCCAACTGAGCCGTAAAACGGGCGTCTTGAGAAGAAAGATTATTGCCCTGAACAAAGATCTGTGTAATCACACGCTCGAGTTCGGCCTGCTGCAAAATTACCTGTACGCTATCGCGCAATTCATAGTAATTTTTAATAAGCGGATTTTCAGTTGCCTCAGGGAAAAGACCACTTTGAGTATCGTATTCTTGCTCATTGAGTACCTCTTCTTCTTGCTGCACTTCGTCGAAGAAATCAAAAGGCATTTCGTTGCCGCGGGCATACCAAATAGAATCAGTGACCTGATCGATGTATTCCATGGTGGGTTCGATGCGCAACAAAAGTGCAGTATTGCCTTGAATAAGTAGATTATTGAAAAATGTACCGTAAACCTCGAGGCCAGTAATATTGCTTTCTAGGGTTTGAAAATCATCGAACACCTCAAACAATTGCTGTTTGTTACCGACCCCAAAAGTAAAGCCAGTTAATTCGGTTTTGGAAGTCTTGCCGTAAAACAAATTGAGCCTTTGATTGAAATCTAGGCCTGCGTCTTTGAGTGTTTTTCCGGAGGTAGAGCCGTCAAATAATTCTTGATGGACGTCTGACATGAACTCGTATTGTACGAGGTCATCCATGGAGATTTTTTGTAAGAGGCTGATGTTGTTGATGCTAAAAACAGTAACCGCGTCGGTAGGAATAAGGTGTTCGGACTGGCGCACATTGGTTTGAGCAAAAAATGTAGCAGAGAAAAGGCTTGATAGGCAAACCCAAAAATAATTCTTGAAAGCTTGATCCACGTGTATGAATGTTATAGGACGAAGTTAAGCATAATCCGCGAGTATCATCTTGGTGTCAAGACAATTATATTATCAATCAGGGACTGATTTTCTTTCAAAGAAAAAGTATTAGTTCGGACCATAACAGCCTGCTGATTTTTACTGAGGGTTCCGAGCTTGTTTTCAAAGCGTAAGACGGGTCTTTCAAAACGTGCAATTGAGGTGTAAACGCCTTCTTTGAGTAGCGCTTCGTCTTCAAATTTATAAGATTTGATTTGCTCAGTTACATAACCCGGAATACTGCGCTTGAGTGTGGTGCCGTCCCAACTGAGCCAATTTTCTTCTTGCTGTAAATTGACCTTGTCTTTGCTAATTTGTTCGATGCTGCGCTTGATGGCATCTTGCAGGAGCTTAACATTGGTGAAATCACAACTCAGTTTGAAAATAAAATCGGTGTAATTTTCCTCCATTAAAACATTAGTGATACCAGGTTGGGCGTCCAGAATTTTGACAAACTCTTTGATTTTGCCTGAAATCTGTTCAATGGAGGGAACGGGCTTGCCTTGTAAACTGTCTAGGGCCAAAATTGAATTGACTTTTACCTTGCTTTCACTCAGGTTGATTTTATACTTCAAATTTCCCGAACCATCATTGTTTAAGGTGAGGTCATCCCAAATCTCGATACAAGAAGTGAAAAGGAACAATAAGCAAAAAGTGAGTATAAATTTCATGGGCTTCATCAAGCAATTGTAATGCCAAAATTAATCAAATAAGCCCTTTTGGATGCCCAAAGGATTCTCAAATTTGGTGCTCACGGCAGAAATATTGGCATTCGAGCTTAAAATGATGCGTTTGTCTATCTCCCAAGCTTCGAGCTCAATATCGGATCGGTCTGTTATTTGATCTAAATGCAGCGCGCCATTCAACCAAGAAATTTCTTCATGAGCACATAAAACAAGGGGCATGCGCTTCTTGGAATTATGGATTTCGGCCATGAGTGTATTGGCTTCTGTAGTTAAAATGGTAAAAGTTTTTTCTTGCGCTCCGGTGGATGGATTGAGCCAAGTATCATAAATACCTGCAATGGAAAAAACTGGCTGCTCAACAGCTTGAATAAAATAGGGAATCTTGAGCTTTCCTTGGGTTTGCCATTCAAAAAAACCCGATGAAGGAATCAAGCAGCGCTTGCTCGATACTAAGTGTTTGAATGAGGCTTTCTCGGTGCAGGTTTCTATTCTTGCATTGAGCGTTTTGCTGGCAAATTCCATCCAATTGCCACCTTTATACCATTGTGGCAACAGGCCCCAACGCATTTGTTGCAAGACCTCATCGTTGGTGACAATATGCCATTGCGGAAAATGAAAACCCGACGCAAAAAAATAAGACAACTCAGGGGCTGATACAGGTTTTAACTTTTGATAGCGCTCGGCAAGTTGCTGGGTAGATGAAGTAGATGAATTACTGTAGCACATTTTCAAATTTAAAAAAAGAAAGCCACCAGAAGGTGGCTCTATATAGACATTTCTCGCTATCCGAATGAATCGGGAAGAAAGAAACGGTAAAGAGCCCGAAGGCTCTTGAATCCTTACATCATGCCTGGCATTCCACCACCCATTCCTGCCATTGCAGCAGCTGGGTTTGCTTCTTCAGGCTCATCGGCGATGACACACTCAGTAGTGAGGAGCATTGCTGCAATCGAAGAGGCGTTTTCTACTGCAATGCGCGTTACTTTAGTTGGGTCAATTACACCAGATTTATAAAGCGGTTCGAAAACATCGGTGCGGGCGTTGTAACCGAAGTCTGCCTTGCCTTCGCGAACTTTTTGAACAATAACTGCGCCTTCACCACCAGCGTTGGCAATGATCTGACGCAACGGCTCTTCAGCAGCACGCTTCACAATTTGAATACCGGTCATTTCGTCTTCGTTGGCACCCTTTAATTTGTCAAGGGTTTCAATCGCACGAATGAGGGCAACACCTCCACCAGGTACAATTCCTTCTTCAACTGCAGCACGAGTTGCAGCTAGAGCGTCATCTACGCGGTCTTTCTTTTCTTTCATTTCAACCTCGGTTGGTGCTCCTACATAAAGTACAGCCACACCGCCTGCAAGTTTCGCCAAGCGCTCTTGTAATTTCTCGCGGTCATAGTCAGAGGTAGTTTGCTCAATTTGTGCACGAATTTGACCTACACGCGCTTGGATATCGGCTTTTTTACCTTTACCGTTCACGATTGTGGTGTTGTCTTTATCGATATCAATTTTTTGAGCAGAACCAAGCATGTCTAGGCTTACATTTTCTAGGGTCATGCCGCGCTCTTCTGAGATGACAGTACCACCTGTAAGAATAGCGATATCCTCTAGCATTGCCTTACGACGATCACCAAAACCAGGAGCTTTAACGGCTGCTACTTTCAATGAGCCACGCAAACGGTTTACAACTAGTGTTCCGAGTGCCTCGCCGTCAACGTCTTCAGCGATAATAAGTAAAGACTTCCCTGACTGCACCACTGGCTCGAGAATTGGAAGTAATTCTTTCATGCTAGAAATCTTTTTCTCAGAGATGAGAATCAAAGGATTCTCCATTTCTGTGATCATTTTCTCGGCATTGGTTACAAAATAAGGTGAAAGATAACCGCGGTCGAATTGCATACCTTCTACTGTTTTAACTTCAGTTTCGGTACCTTTTGCTTCTTCTACGGTAATCACACCATCGTTACCCACAACTTTCATGGCCTCAGCAATGAGTTTACCGATGGTTTCGTCGTTGTTGGCGGAAATAGTAGCAATTTGTTCAATTTTGCTGTTGTCGTTGCCCACTTGCTTAGAAAGCTTTTTGAGGTTTGCAACAACTTCTTGTACTGCTTTATCAATACCGCGCTTGAGGTCCATTGGATTGGCACCTGCAGCGACATTTTTGAGACCCGCCGTAACGATAGCCTGAGCTAAAACAGTAGCTGTTGTAGTTCCGTCTCCGGCGATATCGGCCGTTTTGGAAGCTACTTCTTTTACCATTTGAGCACCCATATTTTCAATGGGATCTTTGAGTTCGATTTCTTTAGCAACACTCACACCATCTTTAGTAACGTGCGGTGCACCAAACTTTTTACCAATGACAACATTGCGACCTTTTGGTCCAAGCGTCACTTTTACTGCATTTGCCAATGCATCAACACCTCTTTTTAATTTCTCGCGAGCTTCTACGTCGAAATAAATTTCTTTTGCCATTTTTTCGTTGATTTTAAATTAGAAAATACCGTAAATGTCTGACTCTCTCATGATGAGATAAGTACTGCCATCAATTTTAATTTCAGTGCCTGCATACTGACCATAAAGTACGGAGTCACCAACTTTTACTGACATTGGCTCATCTTTTTTACCGGATCCAGCTGCTATTACAGTTCCACGCAATGGTTTTTCTTTTGCAGTATCCGGAATGATGATTCCACTTGCTGTTTTTTGCTCTGCTGGCGCAGGTTCTACCAGAACTCTGTCTGCCAAAGGTTTGAAATTTACTGACATGAAATATTAAAATTTAGTTGTGTCCCTTACTTCGAAAAACATGCCAAGCGCGTTTTCTTGAATTTTCAGGACATTTTTTCATTGAAGGACAAAAAAAATGTCAGTATGGGTGACATACTGACATTTTCAAATATCGTTAAACGACTACTTATTGACCTTGGCCTTGGCCCTGACCTTGCATAGGCGCTTGTTGTTGCTGTTGTTGCGGCTGCATTTGTTTGGGAGCCTTTGGTTGGCTTAGGCTAATACCCAAACTAAATACAAGAATAGCAGCTGCTAAACCCCAAGTGAGTTTGTCGATGAGCTCATTGGTGCGCTGAACACCACCAAGCTGACTTGCGCCACCGAAATCAGCACTGAGGCCTCCTCCTTTTGGATTTTGAACATAAACTACTAAGATGAGTAACGCACTGGCTACTATAACTAAAAATGAAAGGATTCCTGTCATGACGTTGAATTCAGGTTTTTCTTTAGAATTTTGATTTGATTTGCAAAGAAACTCTTTTTTTCTGGATTAAGCAAAATTAATTGCTCATAAACCGAGATCGCTTTGGCAACAGCACCCTGCATCGCATAGATTTTTGCCAATGTTTCAGACACCGGGATCTGGCTTGAACTTAAGCTCTCTTTCGCTTTTTTTGCTGGAGAATAAAAATCTTTTTTGGGCTTTTCGATCTCGAGATATTGCGGCGATGATTCTTGTGAATCGGTTTTTTCACCAAAATGCAGCCATTGATTAAATGACTGAACTGACACCGCAGCTTCAGTTTGTGAAGGATTTACTGATACCTCATTTGAAGCAGCAATTTCGTCCAGACTTTCATCAGAACCTGAGTGCTCATCATTTATTTGTTGCTCTTCTTGTGCTTGATCATCTAGTGCAACAAGTTCTTCTTTGTAAGTCAAGTCAACATAAGCCGCGCTGATCATGTTGGCGCGCAAAAGCTGATCGAGTTCGTCTGGTTTTTCCGCGATTTGCTGCTCGTTCAAATCTTCTGAGGTCAAAGCCTCTATTGAATCCGCTGTTTTTTCTTCGACAGGAGCATGTAATTGAACTTCGTTGTCTTTTTCTACGGAAACCGCTAAGGTTTCCTCATGCTGATTTTCAATTTTTTCTTCGCGAACTTCTTCAATTTGCTCCGCTACTTCTTGAAGCAAATGAAAAAGTACTTCTCTGTTAGGGATAGAAAAAGCCTTTTGATCAAGTGCTGTGGCCAAACGCACATCTTGACTATTGGCCAAAGATTTTAAATAGAGTATAGAGAAACTAGTAGCAAAAGGATAAGACGCTTCTAAATGAGCAAGGTCTGACAAGTAATCTACCGAACAGTGCGAAGGATCTTGAATTTGAATATGAAGTTGCTCTTTTGTTAACACAGGTCTAAATTACCAATTACTGTACAACTTATTGATTAAATCTTGGACCATTTGCGCTGCAATCTCGTCAAAAAGTTTCTTCTCGACATCGGCCAAATTGGTTGAAGCAGAGAAATCGGCAAAACGCGTTGTACTAAACTGCCAAACCTCTTCTTTTGGTGCATTGATATTGATTTTCATTTGAAGTGTCATGGTCAGGCGGTTACTTGAAGCTTCATCTGCGCCTTGAATAGCTAAGGGCTGTACCTGATAAGCTGTAATGGCACCTTCCATATTGATTTCGCCTTTGCCAAAACTCGTGTTGAGCAAAAGACGTGTATTATTTTGAACGCCATCTTTGAGCTGTTCGGTAAGCAAAGCTCCGAACGAAAGCGGACAATTTGGTGCTGTATTTTCTAAATTTTGAATACTGAATGTTTTCCATTCTTCAGGCATGCCTCCTTTGTCCACAAAAGAAAAACTTTCCGGCCAACACGCGCTCAGCGAGCACCAAAGTAAACCGATATAGAGTAAATACTTATTCACCTAATTGAAATTCTTTGATTTTTCGGTAGAGTGTGCGTTCTGAAATCCCGAGTTCGAGTGCTGCATATTTTCTCTTGCCTTTGTGTTTCTCAAGGGCTTTTGCGATGAGTTCCTTTTCTCGGTCTTCGAGGCTTAACGATTCTTCTAATTCGATGTGTTCTTCAAATTCTTCGTGGGCCTCAAGTGTTTTTGTAGGTAGTTCGACTTGCACCGGAGCGACTGGCAACATGCGTGTGGGCAGGCTCGGGCTTTCTTCGTAAACCTCTTGGTAGATGCGATTGACAACAGCAGACTGATCTGCATTTAAGGCAATTTCATGATTGGATCCGGCGAGGTCAAGGACTAACTTTTTAAGTTCTGTAAGGTCCTTTTTCATGTCGAATAAGAACTTATACATCAATTCTCGTTCGGAAATAGACTCTTTCGAGTTGTCATTGATGCTGAGACCTTGTGCTTTATCTGCTACAGGCAAAAGGTAATTTTGCAAAGTGAATTCATCGATGTCACGAGCTGTTTCAATGACCGATAATTGTTCCACCATATTTTTAAGTTGCCTAATGTTTCCTGGCCAAGGATATTGTTGCAATAAAATGACGGCGTCTTCGGTCAGTTTAATAGCAGGCATGCGGTATTTTTCAGCAAAATCATTGGCGAATTTTCTGAAAAGCAAATGGATGTCCTCGGATCTTTGTCTGAGGGCAGGTAAGCTAATTGGAACAGTACTGAGGCGATAATAGAGGTCTTCACGGAATTTACCCGATTGAATGGCGGCCTGCATGTTTTCATTGGTTGCTGCCACAACCCTTACATTTGTTTTTAAGGGTTTTGATGAACCCACACGTATGTATTCTCCGGTTTCAAGCACACGCAACAAACGCACTTGTGTTTGCATCGGTAATTCGGCCACCTCATCTAAAAAAATGGTACCGCCATTAGCGACCTCAAAATATCCTTGTCTGCTGCCTTGCGCGCCAGTAAATGAGCCTTTTTCGTGGCCAAACAACTCAGAATCTATGGTGCCTTCAGGGATAGCACCGCAGTTCACGGCAATGTACTCACCATGTTTTCGTGAGCTGAGTTGATGAATGACTTGTGGGATAATTTCTTTACCCGTTCCACTCTCTCCGGTTACAAGCACAGAAATATCGGTAGGTGCTACTTGCATCGCAATTTCAAGAGCCCTGTTTAACAAGGGCGCTGACCCGATGATCCCAAAACGCTGTTTGACTTGTAAAAGATTCATGGCTTCAAATTGAGCGTACTATTTTTACAATTTATTAGATCAACTCACCAATTAGTGTTGCAGAAGTACAGTCTGTAATTTTCACCTCTACATAGTTGCCTTTTTCTAAGTCTCCTTTCGGGAAAACAACCATTACATTAGTTCCTGTTCGGCCACACAAATGTGCTTCTGAGCGTTTTGACGGCCCTTCGATAAGCACTTTCTGCGTGGTGCCAACAAGGCGCTGATTAGAAGCCAATGAATGCTTCAATTGCTTATCAATGATTTCATTTAAACGACGACCTTTCACCTCTTCAGGAACGTCATCAGCAAAGCGACGTTCGGCCAAAGTTTTTGGTCTTTCGGAGTATTTAAACATGTAAGCGAAATCGTATTGAACGATATCCATAAGACTGAGGGTCTCTTGGTGTTCTTCTTCAGTCTCGCCACAGAAACCTGTAATGATATCTGTTGAAATGGCACAACCCGGAACAATACGACGGATACTTTCTATTCTTTCCAAATACCATTCGCGTGAATAGCCGCGGTTCATGCGGTAGAGTACTTCTGTGTTACCCGACTGAACTGGCAAGTGGATATACGGACAAATATTTTCGTATTTGGCCATCACTTCAAGCACATCGTTGGTCATGTCTTTAGGATGCGACGTACTGAAGCGGACGCGCAATAACGGAGAAACCAAAGCCACCATTTCCATGAGTTGAGCAAAATTAGTGGTTGGCTCTTCGGCATTTTTCACTTCACCCTTTGCACTGAGGTTCCAGCGGTATGAATCGACATTTTGCCCGAGAAGGGTTACTTCGCGGTAACCTTTGTCAAAAAGATCTTGGCACTCGGCAACAATCGTTTTCGGGTCGCGAGAACGCTCACGACCACGCGTAAACGGAACCACACAAAACGAACACATGTTGTCACAGCCACGCATGATGGTGACAAAAGCAGAAATACCCCCTTGATCAAGGCGAACAGGAGCGATATCTGCATAGGTTTCATCGCGCGACAACAAAACATTAACCGCTTTTTGACCTGTCCCAACCTCTTCAATGAGGTTCGGGAGATCGCGGTAGGCATCTGGGCCAGCCACGAGGTCAACTAGTTTTTCTTCGTCTAGTAAGTTCTTTTTGAGGCGCTCGGCCATGCAACCAAGAATTCCAACAACCAACTCGGGGTTGCGATCTTTCTTGATTTTAAATTCGGTGAGGCGATTGCGAACGCGTTGCTCGGCATTCTCTCTGATAGAGCATGTATTGAGTAAAATAACATCGGCCTCTTCAATATTTCTAGTGGTTTGATAACCATCTTGTGCTAAAATTGATGCAACGACCTCACTATCTGAAAAATTCATTTGACAGCCGTAGCTTTCTAAATATAATTTTTTGGAGGCTTGTTCGCCTTGTTGCTCGATAACAAGGGCTGTGCCTTGCAATGCTTCGTCTATTACTTTATTTCCTGATTCCATGTTCTGTTCTGAACTGCAAAAATAGGGCAAATTCAAGATACTGACAAATTGTCATGATTGTTCCTACTATTGTTTATTAAAATATTTAACCATAGGTTAAGTAAATTTCTCAAATAAAATTGCAACAAACATCTTGCTGATTGCTGTGTTTTACTTTTACATTTGCCCCTAAAATTTCCTTATGGCTAAGAATCTTGTTATCGTCGAGTCCCCTGCAAAAGCGAAAACCATTGAAGGTTATCTCGGCAAAGACTACATAGTGAAATCAAGTTTTGGACACGTCCGAGACCTCGCTAAAAAAGGCTTAGCCATTGACATCGATGCGAAATTTGCACCCAATTACGAAGTGAGTCCAGACAAGAAACAACTGGTTGCAGAACTCAAAAAATTAGCGAAAGAAGCCGATACGGTTTGGCTCGCTACCGATGAGGACCGCGAAGGAGAAGCCATTTCTTGGCATCTCTACGAAACACTTGGTCTAGAGAAAAAAGATACCAAAAGGATCACATTTAACGAGATCACAAAGGTTGCGGTTACTCGGGCTATAGAACGTCCAAGAAGCATCAATCGCGAACTAGTAGATGCCCAGCAAGCCAGACGTGTACTCGATAGAATTGTAGGTTTTGAGCTTTCTCCGGTACTTTGGAAAAAAGTCAGACCCAGTTTGTCTGCTGGTCGGGTTCAGTCTGTCGCTGTAAGATTAATCGTTGAACGCGAACGCGAAATTGAGAAATTCAACACGGAAAGTTTTTACAAGGTTCAGGCAGAATTTGCTACCTCTGATGGGCTATTAAAAGCAGAACTCAATCAGCAACTTCAGGAAAAGTCGGCTGCGGCACAAGTTTTAGAACAAGCCAAAACTGCTGATTTCTTCGTAGAAGATGTGCAACAAAAACCAGCTACCAAAAGCCCTGCTGCGCCGTTCACAACCTCAACACTACAACAAGAGGCTAGCATGAAACTTGGTTTTTCGGTCACCAAAACCATGAGTGTTGCCCAGCGACTATACGAGTCAGGAAACATCACCTACATGAGAACTGACTCCGTGAATCTTTCTGAAACAGCTATTGCTGCTGCTCAAGAAGCAATCACTTCACAATTTGGCGCCAACTATTCAAAACCAACCAAATACAGTACAAAAAGCTCGGGTGCACAAGAGGCCCACGAGGCCATCAGACCTACTGATTTCACTAAGCCAAGCATTTCAGCAGAAAGAGACGAAGTAAGGCTTTATGAATTGATTTGGAAACGCGCCATTGCCAGTCAAATGGCACACGCTCAACTCGAAAGAACTACAATTAAAATTGGTGGCCTCCACCAAGCTCAGTATTTTCAAGCCAAAGGAGAAGTCATCATTTTTGACGGCTTTTTGAAAGTTTATTTGGCAAGCAACCTAGACGATGATGCTGAAGAAAATGCAGAAACTGAAGGACTACTTCCAAGAGTACAAGTCAATGAAAAACTGAAACTTCAAAATGCTTTAGCCACAGAACGTTTTAGCCGAGCGCCTTCTCGTTATGTAGAAGCAACTTTGGTTAAAAAATTAGAAGAACTTGGCATCGGCCGACCATCTACTTATGCACCAACCATTTCCACGATTCAAAAAAGAAACTACGTCGAAAAAAAGGAACGTGAAGGTGCGCTGCGCAAATACGCACAACTCGAATTAAAATCGGGTGTTATCACTGAGCATACGAAATCAGAAACCACCGGGAAAGAGCGCAACAAACTTTCTCCAACCGACATTGGTATTGTGGTAACGGACTTTTTAGTCGAAAATTTTGAACAAATTTTAGATTATCAATTTACAGCAAAAGTAGAGGCTGAATTCGATGAAATTGCACAAGGAAACCTGAACTGGACCGATATGCTGCAATCATTCTACGGTCCTTTCCACAACCATGTTGAGCAGACACTTGAGCATTCAGAAAGAGCAACCGGTGAACGCGAACTCGGTATTGATCCAAAATCACAAAGAAGAGTCATTGCCAGAATCGGGCGTTTTGGACCAATGATTCAAATTGGCGACGAAAAAGCCGATGGCCTCAAACCACAATTCGCCTCATTACAAGGCAACCAATCGATCAATAACATCACCCTTGAAGAAGCGCTCAAATTATTTGATTTACCGAGAGTTTTAGGTGATCACAATGGCGAGGCAGTCAAAGTAAATATCGGCAGATTCGGCCCTTATGTACAGGTTGGTAAGCGCTTTAGCTCTATTCCAAAAGACGAAGATCCACTCTCTATGAGTTTAGAACGTGCCATTGAATTAGACACACTTAAACTCGAAGAAGCGGCAAAAGCCTTGATCAAAACTTTTGAGGACAGACCTGATGTGCAATTATTGAATGGCCGTTACGGTGCCTATTTAAAAATTGCCAAAGACAACTTCAAACTTCCGAAAGATTCACAACCAGAAGAATTGACACTAGAAGCATGTCTAGAAATTGCAGCTAACCAAGGAACAAAAACTTCAAAAAAGCGTCCAGTTCGAAAAAAATAACTATTATTGATTGAAAAATCATATGAACGGAAGCGTTAATAAAGTAATTCTCATCGGCAATCTGGGCAAAGATCCAGATGTCCGTCGTCTTGAAAATGGCTCTATCGTTGCCTCTTTTCCACTCGCTACGTCTGAAATTTACACAGACAAACAAAGTGGTGAAAAGAAAGAAAACACAGACTGGCACGATATCGTGCTTTGGAGAGGCCTCGCAGAAGTTGCTGAAAAATACCTGCGTAAAGGCACCAAAATTTACGTCGAGGGTAAACTCAAAAAAAGATCCTGGACAGATAAAGAAGGTCATCAACGCTATGCAACAGAAGTCGTTGGCGATGACCTCACCATTCTAACGCGTCCAGACAACCCGGAACGATCCAACCCTTATGGTAATGAAGGAAAACCTAATTCACCTTCTCCCATGAGTGGCTTAGCCAGTGAACCCGGAGATGATTTACCATTTTAAGTCATGACAAACACAGTAGAACCTCCCAGTCTTATCGCATCGTTAAATACAACCGAAGCTGGTTTTAGCGATGCAACCCTAGTTTATCTGCTCATTATTTTAGTCCTGTTGGCCTTGTCGGCCTTGACCTCTAGTTCCGAGAGTGCGTTTTTCTCGTTGAAACCAAGTGACAACGCAAGCATTAAGAATTCTAACAATGCGCGGGTTAAAATGATTTTAAAGCTCTTGGCCAAACCCCAAGAATTACTCGCTACCCTACTGATATTCAACAATTTTGTCAATGTCGGGATTGTCATTCTCTCCTCTTTTGTACTCAACGATATTTATCCGGTCAAAGAAGGTCAAGAATTGCTGCGTTTACTGGTGGAGGTAGTAGGTATAACACTAGTATTATTGCTTTTTGGAGAGGTGATTCCGAAAATTTTCGCCAATCGAAACGCACTTGCAGTGAGTACCTGGATGTCTTATCCGATGCATTTTTTAAACCGAATTCCACCCCTGTCTTGGCTTAAATCAGCGCTCGTATGGGGGACAAATTTCATTCAAAAACTTGGTCAGAAAGGCACCACCCTCGATCAAAATGAACTCGAGCAGGCCTTAGCGCTTACCAAACAAGAAAACGGCTCTGAAGAAGAGCACAAAATTCTCGAAGGCATCGTGAAGTTTGGAAAGACCGAAGCCTCTGAAATCATGACCCCACGCGTAGAGGTAGAAGATATTGATGCAGAAAGCGATTTTCACGAAGTATTGAAGAAAATCATTGATGTCGGATTTTCAAGAATGCCGATTTTTTCAGAAAGCCCGGATAACATCATCGGAATTCTTTACATCAAAGACTTGCTCAATCATTTGGAAAAGGAGGCTGACTTCGATTGGAAATCAGTGTTGCGCAAGCCTTATTTTGTTCCTGAAAATAAAAAAATCAACGACCTGCTTCAAGAGTTTCGCAACATGAAAATGCATATGGCCATTGTTGTCGATGAATATGGTGGAGCAAGTGGTATCGTTACGCTAGAAGATATTCTAGAAGAAATCGTTGGTGACATCACCGATGAATTTGACGACGCGCAAATCAATTATACCAAACAAGCTGAAAACACCTACGTTTTTGAAGGTAGAACTTCATTAAACGACCTACTCAAAATTATCGGAGAGGAGCACGAGGCTACAATTGAGCAGTATCGTGGAGAGGCTGAAACCCTTGGAGGGCTCATCATTGAAGTGGGCGGACGCATCTTAAAAAACAATGAATTCATCGTCATTGGCCCCATGAAATTAATTGTCGAATCTTCGGACAAAAAAAGAGTGAAATCTGTAAAAGTTGTCATCCATGAAAATAAATAAGCGCTTTGCAATTGTAGGTTTTGTTCTATTTATTTTGATGGGCTGTTCAGACACGGCTCCTATTCCTAAACCGAGTACTTTTTTAAAAACCGAATTCCCGGAACACACCTACAGACCATACATCAGCCCAGGTGCTTATCAGTTTGACCTCGCAGACCTTTACCAATCCAAATCTTTCGAGCTTGCCAAACAAAATTACTCGGTGCAAGAAATCGACCTTGGTCCGTTAAATGGTACGCTTTTTCTTTATTACTTAAAGTTTCCAAGTAAAGACTCTCTACCTGAAATCATCAATTTTGCAAATGACAAAGTTGATGAGCATAAAATTATGGCAGACAAAATTGACTTTGAACAAATTATTTCACCACAAAAACGTGTATTCGGAACCTTTTTCGAGCTAAAAGGAAATGTAGCCACCAACTTTCAATTTTATTTAACCGACTCCATCCAACATTTTGTAAGAGGCGAAGTGTTACTCAACTGCAGGCCCAATTATGATAGCCTCAGACCTACCCTACAATACCTCAAAACCGATTTACAACAACTCATTAAGAATTTCAAATGGCGTCAGTAGGCCCCAATCGGGTTGTTATTGCTTTTGGTTCGAATCTCGGTGAACGCGAAGCACACATTCAAAGCGCCATTCAATTACTCAATGAACGCTGCGGAAAAGTACTTCAGGTTTCAAGTTTGCATCAAACTGCACCAGAAGGGTTTGAATCGGCGCACCAATTTCTCAATGGCTGCCTACTCTTGACCACCCAACTTACGCCGCATCAAGTATTAGAGACGTTGCAAAACATTGAAATAGAGCTGGGTCGAAGCAAAACAAAAGCAACCTATGAAGATCGCTGTATCGACCTTGATATTATTTTTTACGAGAGCTTGGTGCTGCACGATGAACGACTACAAATTCCTCATCCGCGCTACCAAGAGCGCGATTTTGTGCTCAAACCGCTGATGGAACTCGATTTAAGTTTCACACAATGATCAAACGCTAATTTCGCTTCGTTAATTTTTCTTCCTATTTTTGTCGTATCAAAACTGATATCATGACTTTAAAGTATTTCAAGCCAGCCCTTTTCCTCGGATCAAGCGTTCTTTTCATGAGCTCTTGTGATCTTGTTAAAGACATTACTTATACCGTAAATCCGAATCCGTTAGAAATGCATGCGGATTCTGTAAAGGTTTCTATCACTGTAAATGTTCCTGAGAAAGGCATCCAAAAGAAAGCAAAGGCAGAAATTACTCCTAAAATTGGCAATACTGCTATCGGAACATGGTATGTAAACGGTTCAAAGGTTACCGGTAATGGCACCACCATTGATTTCAAAACTGGTGGAACAGCCACTTTTGAAGAAACCATTGCGTACACGCCAGAAATGGAAGCTGCAGACCTCATCATTACAGGTAAGCTCTACAAGCAAACGAAAGAAAAAGGTGCCCTGCCTGAAACCAAAATTGCTGATGCAACCATCATTACCCCATATTTGGTTGACAAAACATTCAAGGTCCTAACTGAAGAAGATGCTTTAGTTCGTCAGTTTGACAAAACGACTACCGCAACTTTCAACTTTGAAAGAGGTAAGTCTGCTATTCGCCCGACAGAATTAAAAGATCAAGATATCGCAGCTTTAATTTCTTGGATTCAGGCTGCACAGAACAACCCTAAAATCAAAATTACCGGTATTGAAATCAATGGTTATGCATCACCAGACGGCGAAGTATCTAAAAACGATAATCTTTCTTCAGACCGAACAGTTGCAGCTCGCAAGGCTCTAACTGAGCTCATGAAAAAAGCAAAACTCACTGCTTATTCTGACACCGCTGCTTACCAATTAGCAAAATTTGGTGAAGACTTCGAAGGATTCAAAAGCCAACTTGCCGTTACAGCTTCTATCCCTGAAGCCGATAAAAACTTATTTATTCGCATCCTTGAAATGACCAAAGACCCTGAGCAACGCGAAAAGGACATGATCAACCTCGGAAAAGCCTACACAGAGCTAGAGCGCGATGTATTCCCTATGATTCGCCGTGCAGTAGTCGTGGTTAAATACACCGAATACGGCCTCACAGACGACGAACTTAAAAGTGCCGTTGTTAATAATCCAAATTCACTTTCTGTAGAAGAATTACTCTTCACAGCTGGAAAACTTACAACCGACCTCAATCAAAAAGCGACCATTTACGGAATTGCTTCAGCTAACTATGCACAAGACCACCGCACACACACCAACCTTGGTGCAACGCTTTTCGAATTAAACAAAACTAAAGAGGCTGCTGCTGCATTCAAAAAAGCAAATGAGCTTAAATCAAATGCTGTTACTGATAACAATTTGGCAGCAAGCCTTATCCTTGAAGGAAATCGTGCTGCAGCTAAAAAACTTTTGCGTTCTAAAACAACGGTTTCTGGATACAATCAAGGTATTATTGACATCATGGAAGGCAACTATAGCGCTGCTGAGAAAAATATCAGTCAAGACAGCTACAATAAAGTTTTAGCGCTTGTTTTACAAGATAAAACTGACCTCGCCAAAAAGGCAGCTGCTAACCTGAAAGAAACTGCAGAACTTGCTTACCTAAAAGCGATCATTGAAGCCAAAGGCGGTAGCAATGTAGATGCAGTTGTTGCTTCATTAAAAATTGCAATTGCAAAAAATCCAGCTCTCAAAGCAAAAGCGGCTAAAGACCGTGAATTCATTAAATACATGAACGAAGCTACATTTATCGATTTAGTGAAATAAGTTTATATTTTCGATAAAAAAAATCCTGGAGAAATTCAGGATTTTTTTTTGTGCTTTATTCAACAATAAAGCCAACCTTTATCGTTAATTTTGAAATCTAAAATAAAACTAGATATGGACAGCCACGAATTTCGCAAATACGCAACCAAACATATGGGCATCAACAGCATGTCTGTAGACCATTATATCGAATCTTCCATGACACCTTACATCATTGAAGAGCGACCTTTGAACATGACCCAAATGGATGTCTTCTCTAGACTCATGATGGACCGCATCATTTTCTTAGGTACCGGTATCAATGACCAAGTTGCCAATATCATTAATGCACAACTTTTGTTTTTAGAATCAGTTGATGCAAAAAAAGACATTCAAATCTACTTGAATTCCCCAGGAGGTTCAGTTTACGCAGGCCTTGGAATCTATGACACCATGCAATATATTCGCCCTGATGTTGCTACCATTTGTACAGGTATGGCGGCATCTATGGGAGCTGTCTTACTTTGTGCGGGAGCCGAAGGAAAACGTAGCGCATTAAAGCACTCCAGAGTCATGATTCACCAACCCTTAGGTGGTGCACAAGGTCAAGCCTCAGATATCGAAATTACCGCACGTGAAATTCAAAAACTCAAAAAAGAACTTTACGATATCATTGCCACACACACCAAGCAAGACTACGAAAAAGTTTGGGCAGACTCCGACCGCGACTACTGGATGACCTCCGAAGAAGCGAAGGCTTACGGCATGGTTGATGAGGTTTTATTACGCAACCCTAAATAAGTAATGGCAAAAAAAGAAACAAATTGTTCTTTTTGTGGCTCACCACGATCGAGTGTAAACATGCTCATCGCTGGTGTAAACGGACACATCTGTGATTCTTGTGCAAGTCAGGCAAGCAAAATCGTTCAAGAGGAATTAGCCGGCGCTACCTCTTCTAGTCAAGGAGCTCAACAGGGTCTTAACTTATTAAAACCACAAGAAATCAAGGCGCACCTTGATCAATACGTCATTGGTCAACAAGATGCTAAAAAAGTATTGTCGGTTGCAGTATACAATCACTTCAAGCGCCTCAAGCAAAAAACTTCAGAAAACGAAGTAGAGATTGAGAAATCCAACGTGATGCTCGTCGGCAGAACCGGAACTGGCAAGACCCTTTTGGCAAAATCCATAGCTAAGTTGCTCAATGTGCCATTTTGTATAGCAGACGCAACGGTACTCACCGAAGCAGGTTATGTCGGTGAAGATGTAGAGAGTATTTTGTCTCGTTTGTTGCAAGCCGCTGATTACAACGTTGAAAGCGCTCAAATGGGAATAGTTTTCATTGACGAAGTCGATAAAATTGCGCGCAAAAACGACAACCCAAGCATTACCCGTGATGTATCAGGTGAAGGTGTTCAGCAAGCTTTATTAAAGTTACTCGAGGGCGCAACGGTCAATGTGCCACCGCAAGGAGGACGCAAGCACCCCGAGCAGAAAATGATTTCAATCGACACCAAAAATATCCTCTTCATTTGTGGAGGAGCATTTGATGGCATCGAGAAACTCATTGCCAATCGCGTGAACCGTCAAACCATTGGCTTTTCTTCAGAACATGATCAAAGCATTGAGCAAGACTCTTTACTCAAATATATCTCGCCTACAGATGTAAGATCTTTCGGGCTCATTCCAGAGCTCATTGGTCGCTTTCCTGTGCTCACCTATCTGGAGCCACTCAAAGAAGCGGACCTCAAAAGAATCTTAACTGAACCGAAAAACGCATTGGTCAAACAATACACCAAGCTTTTTGATATGGACAGCGTCAAGCTCGAACTCGATCAAGAGGTCTTAGATTTTATTGTTAAAAAAGCCATGGAATTCGGTTTAGGCGCACGTGGTCTTCGTTCTATTTGCGAAGCCATCCTTACTGATGCCATGTTTGAATTACCTGGTTCAAACAAGAAATCCTTACACGTTAATTTAGAATACGCTACCCAACAATTTAGCAAATCAAAAATAGCAACACTTAAAGTTGCATAAGCATTTGTAGTTTCTGACTTATTTGTAATTTTGCTAATTGTAAAAATGACACTATGAAAACCCTACAGTTCAGAGAAGCCTTAAGAGAAGCCATGTCCGAAGAAATGCGTCGTGATGAAAACGTATTTTTACTCGGAGAAGAAGTTGCCGAATACAATGGTGCCTACAAGGTATCACAAGGTATGCTCGATGAATTTGGACCTAACCGCGTAATTGATACACCAATTGCCGAACTCGGCTTTTCAGGTATTGCTGTAGGTGCTGCCATGAACGGCCTACGCCCTATTGTAGAATTCATGACATGGAACTTTGCTATTTTAGCCGCAGACCAGATTATCAACTCTGCAGCCAAAATGCTTCAGATGTCAGGCGGTCAATACGGTTGTCCAATCGTATTTCGTGGCGGTAACGGAACTGCTGGCCAATTAGCAGCTACGCACTCTCAAAGCTTTGAAGCATTTTATGCCCACGTACCGGGCTTAAAAGTAATCACACCTTCTAATCCAGCAGATGCCAAAGGCTTGTTAAAAGCTGCTATCCGCGACAACGACCCAGTAGTTTTCTTAGAGTCTGAGAAAATGTACGGAGACAAAGGAGAAGTTCCTGAAGGTGAATACATCATTCCAATCGGTGTTGCCGATGTCAAAAGAAAAGGTACAGATATCACTTTGGTAACCTTTGGTAAAATCATCAAAGTTGCGCAAGAAGCGGCTGAAGTACTAGCTAAGGAAAACATTAGCGTTGAAATCATCGATTTACGTACCATTCGACCACTAGACTACGGAACTATTGTAGAATCTATTAAGAAAACAAACCGTTGCGTAGTTCTTGAAGAATCTTGGCCTTTGGCAAGTATTTCCTCTGAAATTGCCTACCACTTGCAACGTTATGCGTTTGATTACCTCGACGCACCAGTTCAACGCGTTACACAAACCGATACGCCGTTTGCATTCTCTCCAACACTTATCGATGAAGCCCTACCAAATGTTGAGCGCATCGTGAAGGCTGTGAAAGCAACGTTATACAGATAACAGAATTGCTTGTCTTATCAAGATTTAAAAAGGAATCCGAAGGGGTTCCTTTTTTTTATTGCATCAAAAATCGTTACTTTGAATCCTATTCATTTTTTTCATAGCCAATATCCTCTCAAACATCACAAATGAAACAAGTTCTTTTTCTCCTCACCATTCTTGCTACAACTTTCAGCTACTCTCAAGAATCCATCCATTTCCTTTTTACCACAGAAGGAAACTATCAAATTACAGAGCCGCTCTGTACAGCCATGATCGAAGAATCCAAGGATGTGATGGAAAAAGAAATGATGAAGATCAAAAAAGTTAAAAAGTCAGGTGAATACAATATCAAAAAAGCCGGTCTCAAACAACTTGTCAATTACGAACTCATTCAAAAACTAGCGGAAAATCCAAAAAATTATTTTCCATTATACAGCCCCATCGGAGACATCCATAGAGAATATAACGACTTGTTTGAAAACAACGTATTTATGAGCCTTCAAGAAGTTGTCTTAAAAGAGCTCGGTAAACCAAATATTCAAATCGTTATCCGCAATGTAGTAGTGAGCCCGTCTTCAACCTCATTAGATATGGACATCATCGATTTAAATCAAGCGGGTGCACCTAAGGTGAGCAAACACTTTTCTTGTGCCACCGGTCGTTTATTAGAATTTGATCAAGAAGAAGCGCAATGGTTTTTCTTTTGGCAACAATTTTATGCAGAAGTGGCATATAAAGACTGGTTACTTGATGAGCTATATAAAATCAATTCCAAATTGATCTCAGAGAAACAACGCAACGAACTGATGGAAGCTAAATTAAGCGAGCTTGGAATAGGTACTGAAAGCTACATGAAAGAACGCATCGGCATCTTACAAAATAAACTTGTCGGTTTCCCGATGAGCGGACTCAATTTGAATCAGGTAAAAGGCATTCTAATGAGCCAAGACCAAAACAAGTTTATTTTATACACGCAACAAAGGCTAGTAGATGAGCTTTGGGGGCAACAATTAGGGGCTGATGCTGACTCAGAAATTCAACAAGTAGCACTCTCAAGAATTCAAATTAATTCTGAAGGTGAAATTCAATGCGCACAATTAGGTGAAAGTATAATCTATTCAGTTGGGAGATTGTCTTATTATAGAAATACCTTTTATAACAATGCCCTTACTCCGTTTCCAACTTTAGCTTATAACGAAGCACAATGGTTAAACACCTTTTTTGATCCAGAAAGATTGAATGATTATTATTCGAATATTGTTTTGAAACACGAGAGCCAATCCAACGAAACGAGCCTACTCCTCAAGACCTTTATTGAGCCACTACTCAATCCGCTCGTGAATGACTCGAGCCAATACAATAACTATTACCAACGCATCACTGCCGATAACATCAACGATTATAATTTTGATGATGACACGCAACCAACAATTGTAAAGGACTATCTGCTTTCCAACCCAGAAAAGACAGCATTCATCTACCCTGTTTTATTGCAATACGGCTCAGCTCAAAACCGCGACTACTACTATACCAATGAAGACTTCAAGTTTTTTGTCCTGCTCAAAAATGAGCAAGGCACTTTTAATCTTTACGATTGGCATTATTTCAGCGCACTGCCTTACAAGAATTATTATTCACTTTTAACTTGCGCACATTCGCACCTCAACAAGATCAGTAATTGGGACGGCGAGTCTGACATCATCAATGACCCTGCTTTCTGGAATAACTTTGTTTCAAAGAAAGGTGAACGCGGCTATGAATATCTATCTGAACTTACTTTGCTTGATCAATCTCCTCGAATTGAAAAAGCTGAATTTGAAGCGCAAGTACAAGATTGCATCGATATTCTTAGTCAATATGATGTTAAAGACCTCTACCCTGCCCAACTCAAGCAAATTGTACTTTGTTTGAATACCATCCAAGTCTATAACCTAAAAGGAGCTAAAGCGATTGAACTCGACACTTTAAGCAAACAGCTTCATTTCAAGGAGCGTTTGAATCGCCACATGACCCCAATAAACAATTATTACCCTTCTCTTCATTTAGAATTCGAAAACGACCTCAAGGCACACTCTTATTATGAGTTCTAAATTTGCTTAAGATTCAGGGAAATTATTTTTGAAAATAAGCTTCAAAACAGCCATTACATTTCCTTTATTTTTGAAAATCAAGCAATAAAAAGCCGAATATTTTTCAAACGGTCTTGGTTTAT
>CAZPWB010000034.1:0-27921 GCA_964590425.1 uncultured Lishizhenia sp.
AGTCGATGCCGATTTTTAAAAGCCTCACAGAAATGTGAGGCTTTTTTTTTGCTTATAACTTTTTATACTGGCCTGAGGCCAAAAAAAGAGCGGCTATTTATAGTCGCTCTTTTATTTTTATTTGAATTTAAGTCCTTATTGTCCTTTACCTATTGCAAAAATTGTTGGAATTTTTGAAAGATCATAGGCTTTTTCACGCCAGTCAACAATGGCCATCGTGCGAATGGATTGTGTGGGTAAGGTTAAATTGGAGGCGATACACAATTGGGTGAGGTCACCGAGTTCATTGAGTAAATCTTCAAGAACATTCATATTTCTGAACGGCGTATCCATGAAGAGGTGTGTATTACCATTTCTTTTGGTATCCATTTCAAAATCACGCAACTTTTTGACGCGTTCTTTGCGCTCTTTCGGTAAATATCCGTGAAAAGTAAATTGTTGTCCGTTAAAACCACTACCCATTAAGGCTAATAAAATAGATGATGGGCCAACAAGTGGTTTGATTTGAATTTGTTGTGTGTGCGCTATATGTACCAAAGCTGCTCCTGGATCTGCAACACCTGGGCAACCGGCCTCTGAAATAATGCCGATATCTACCCCTTTGATCAGAAACAACAAAAGATCCATGAGTTCAGATTCTTTGGTATTCTTATTGACGACTCTGAACGTGCAGTCATCAATAGGGAAATTACGGTCCATTTTTCGCAATAAGCGGCGTGCACTTTTGATTTCTTCCACTGCAAAAACCCTGAGTTGTGTTGCAATTTGCATCACTTCTTGTGGTAGAATATCTTGTGTACTTTCACCTCCTAAAGTATTGGGAATGAGGTAAATAGAACCTTTTGCTTGTTTTAAAGCCATGTTAATTTGTTTGTTTTTGAAGTTGGCTTATAAACGCAGCCGTTGCACGATCGAGAAGGTCATATACAAATTGAAAATCTGCAGCAGTTCCGTAATAAGGATCTGGTACTTCTTCAATATTTTCTTCAGGAAGGTAATTTAATAAAAGTTGAACTTTTGATTTTGTATTTTCATCGGGGGCCAAAGCACATACATTGTAATAATTAGCATGATCCATCACGAGTATGTAATCAAAATCATGAAAATCTTGGCGAGTGAATTGTCGTGCCCTTAAAAAATCTATGGGTGTCCCGTTTAGTGAACCCGTTTTAATCATGCGTTTGTCAGGTGCAGCACCTACATGATAATTGGCAGTACCTGCAGAATCAACGGCAACATCTAAATTTAGATTTGCTACTTTTTGTCTGAGTAAGCCATCTGCCATTGGTGAACGACAAATATTCCCAAGACAAACCATTAAAACGCGAATACTCAAGGTCTTATTGAATGGTGAGTTTTTTCTCTAATTCTTCAAGATAATGACGGAACTGTTTGTCAGTTTCAGAAAGGTTCACAACAGTACGACAAGCATGAAGTACGGTTGCGTGATCTTTACCACCGCAATGTGCACCGATACTAGCAAGTGAAGATTTAGTCATTTTCTTAGAGAAATACATAGAAATTTGACGTGCCTGAACAACCTCACGCTTGCGGGTTTTTGATTTGAGCATCTCGATAGGAAGATCGAAATAATCGCAGACAACTTTTTGAATGTATTCAATAGAAACTTCTCTGGCCGTGCTTCTTACAAATTTGTCAACCATTTGCTTCGCTAGTTCTAGCGTAATGGCTTTTTTGTTTAAAGAAGCTTGTGCAAGAAGGGTATTGAGTGCGCCTTCGATTTCGCGCACATTTGTATTGATAGAATAAGCAAGGTATTCTACAACTTCACGAGGAAGTTCGATACCACTGCCGTACATTTTCTTTTCAAGGATGGCAATACGGGTTTCGAGGTCTGGTGTCCCGAGGTCTGCAGAGAGGCCCCATTTGAAACGAGACAATAAACGTTGTTCCATCCCTTGCATTTCAACTGGCGCTTTGTCAGAAGTTAAGACAATTTGCTTACCGTTTTGGTGCAAGTGATTGAATATACTAAAGAAAACATCTTGGGTACGTTCTTTTCCGGCAAAGAATTGTACATCATCAATGATCAGGACGTCAATCATTTGATAGAAATGAATGAAGTCGTTGGTCGTTTGATTTTTGATCGCATCGATGAACTGATGCGCAAACTTTTCAGATTGAACGTAAAGAACAGTTTTGTTCGGGAAATTTTCTTTGATGGCAATTCCGATGGAATGCGCAAGGTGTGTTTTTCCGAGACCAACACCGCCATATAATAATAAAGGGTTGAATGCTGTGCCACCCGGCTTGTTTGCTACGGCAAAACCTGAAGCTCTGGCCAAACGGTTGCATTCACCTTCTACAAAGTTCTCAAAGGTAAAGTTCGGAATCAGGTTAGATTCTATGTTTACTTTTTTGAGACCTGGAATAACAAAAGGATTGCGAATTTGCTTTTCGTTAACATTAATAGGCATGTTAACGGGTGCATTTTTTAGACTACTTGCATTACTTGTAGGGAGCTTGACAGTATAAGGATTGCGAGACTGCGTGTTATTTTCCATAACAATGCTGTACTCTAGAGTTCCTTCTTGACCAAGTTCTTTCTTAATTACTTTTCGTAATAAAGTAATGTAATGTTGCTCAAGCCATTCATAAAAGAAATGCGAAGGGACTTGAATGGTCAAAATATGGCCCTCTAACTTGACAGGGACAATTGGCTCAAACCAAGTTTTAAATGCCTGCAAAGAAATGTTGTCTTTGATGACTTTCAAACAGGATTCCCACGCACTTTCGTGACTTGTATTCATAGTAGTTCAGTTGTTCTCGTTAGTTTGTGTAAATTTCGCTGGAGGCGAAAAGTTGTGTGAAATAATGAGAGAACAAATATTTACATAAAAAAGTGAAAAAAAAAGTCGGTTACCTATTGATTATTAAAAAAAAAATACTTGTCAGTAATATTTTTTTAATATTGGTCAAAATGCCCGACACCTTGGTAAATTTACGATAGAGTAAAGGATTACACAAATATAAATGCACTAAATCATGACTAATTCTAGCAGCGCCGATTCTGGCACTTTGAAGTTTTCAACAAAATTGCGCGTACGCTATGCCGAAACCGACAAAATGGGCTTTTGTTATTACGGAAATTACGCCAGTTATTTTGAAGTAGCAAGAGTCGAGGCGCTACGTGAAAAAGGTATTTCATATAAAGAATTGGAAGATGCTGGCATCTTGTTGCCGGTTACTCATTTTGAAATCAGGTATTTTCAGGCAGCCAAATATGATGAGCTTTTAGAGATCAAAACTCAAATCACACTCTTAAAAGGTGTCAGAATCGCATTTGCCTATCAAACCTACAACGAACAAGGCACTTTATTGAACGAAGCTACAACCGAATTGGTTTTTGTCCAGGCAGCGACACTTAAACCAATGGCAATTCCTACTTTTATCCTTGATCAACTACAATAAACCATTAATACTTCTCACATGAGTGCATTTGAATTGCAGCGTTTTGAACCAAACAGTAAAAAACTGAGTTACCTCCAACGCTCAGGTGAAACCCGAGTGGGTGCTATTCTTCAAGAGAGCAATCTCAATGCCTCAAAATATGTGCTCATTGGAATTGAAGAAAATACTGGGCCTCAGGCAAACATGGGCAGGTTGGGTAGTGAAAATGCTTTTAAAGCATTTATGCGTGTTTTTTTGAATTCACAGGTACACGAGCAACAACCCATGCATTCGCTAGCTTATCTCGGCAAGATTGTCCAACTGAAGGCACCACAAGATCAGGCAGAGGCGGCAGTAATGGTCGAAGAGTTAGACGGACTACTTTTGAACGTGCTGCAAGAAAATTTAAGTGAGGATCAAATTCCGATCATTGTTGGTGGGGGTCATAATAATGCTTTGCCTCTGATTCGATGGGCCGCTCGAAAATCACCGATAAGTGTTCTTAATATAGATGCACATGCCGATCTTCGTACTACTGAGAAAAGACACAGTGGCAATTCGTTTTCAACGGCTATTCAAGAAGGACACATTCAGCAATATGGTGTTTTTGGCTTGCATGAGGCCTTTAATAATCAGTGGATACGCGAGCAGCTTCAACATACAAATAGTACACATCGTTTCTACGAAGATTATCTTCAAGGGCCCTTTCAATTGCCTGAAGATGTCTCCCATTTTATTCAGCATCAGACTGCTGCAATTGGTTTAGAAATCGATATGGATGCCATTGCCAATATGCCAAGTTCTGCTCAAAGCCCTTCTGGTTGGCGCCTGGATGAAATCCGAAGTTTACTCTATAAAATAGGTCACCTCAAGCCAAATATTGCCTATTTGAACTTAACGGAAGCAGCTCCACTGGATGAAACCGACGACCTCATTGTTGGTAAGTCCTTGACTTATTTAGTCAGAGATTTCCTTAAAGCTATGGCATAAAAAAAGAGAGGCACTGGGCCTCCCTTTAAAATTAACCTGTAGCAAAGTTAATTGAGTTGCTGCTTCTACGTCAATTCTGAACAAGGGTTACATACAATTAACACTTGACCCTTGAAAAAGATCCTTAGACACATTTTCTAGTGTGACCACGGCTTCTATTTTTGTGTCAGATGAATCAGCAAACGACTATTCAAGCACTAGTTCGCCTAATCGATGACCCCGATGAATTGATATTTCAGCAGGTCAGGCAAGAACTCATGAACATGGGAACGGAGGTCATTCCGCATCTTGAAAGTTCCTGGGAGCAAGATTACTATGGTTTACTTTTTCAGGATCGCATTGAAAACGTAATCCACGACATCCAATTTGAAGAAGTCAAGTCGCAATTGAAAGCTTGGTTGCATTCTGCCGATAAAGACTTATTAAAGGGGGCGGTTATCATTGCTAAATATCAGTATCCTGGTTTAGATGAACAAAATGTCCTCAATCAAATTCAGATGATACGCCGTGACATTTGGTTAGAACTCAATGATCATCAAACAGCTTTTGAACAAGTTAAAATTTTCAATCGCATTTTCTTTGGCATGCACCGCTTTAAAGGAGCTAGCCATCAGGTACCGTCTCCGCATCATTCCTTGATCAATGTGGTGCTCGAAAATAAGAAGGGAAACCCTTTGAGTCTTTGCCTTTTGTATAGCGTTATTGCACAGTCCTTAGATTTGCCAGTTTATGGCGTGAATTTACCCAACCATTTCATTTTGGCTTATATGGATAGCAAGCACTCTGCAATGGGTATGCAGCAAAACGAGGACGATTACGGTGTCTTGTTTTATATCAATGCCTTCGCTAAAGGGAGTATTTTTGACGCCAATGAAATCAAAACTTTTCTAAAAGGCATCCATCTGAATCCGGAACGCAGTCATTTTGAACCTTGTTCGAATTCTGCAATTTTAAAAAGAATGCTCACCAATTTAATTTTTGCCTTTCAGCAAGCCGGAGCAGCTCAAAAAGTGAACGAACTCCAAGAGTTGCGCGCTTTAATCCCGTAATCCAATTGGACATTTCTTTGTATTTTTGACTAAAACAAAGCATGTCCGAAAAATACACTGTCGCAGCGCGTTTCATGCGCTATGTTCAAATCGATACCACCGCAGACCCTACTTCAAAGAGTTTTCCTTCCACGGCAAAGCAGCGCGATCTTGCACAGATTTTACACGATGAACTCAAGGCACTAGGTTTACAAGACGTACTCCTCGATGAATGGTCATATGTATTTGCCACCATTCCGTCAAATGTTTCACAGCCTTTACCAACCATTTGTTTTTGCTCGCACATGGACACCGCTCCAGATTGCAGTGGCACCAACGTCAAGCCCATACTTCATCAAAACTATCAAGGTCAGCCAATCGTGCTTCCCGATGACCCGCAGCAAATATTAAGCACCGAACAACATCCTTATTTATTGCAAAAAATAGGCGATGATATTATCACAGCAAGTGGCCAAACCCTTTTGGGTGCCGACGACAAAGCAGGTGTGGCTATTATCATGGAATTAGCTGCCTATTTACAAGCCAATCCTCAGATTCCTCATGGCCCTATTCGCATATTGTTTACTCCTGATGAAGAGGTAGGCCGTGGCGTTGAGCATCTTGATATGCAAAAACTTAACGCAGACTTCGGTTACACTCTAGATGGCGGCCCACTCGGCGACATCGAAGACGAAACTTTTTCTGCAGATGCTGCCGAGCTTATTTTTCACGGAATCAGCGCACATCCTGGTTATGCAAAAGGTAAAATGATCAATGCGATCAAATTGGCCTCTGAATTTGTGAGCGCCTTACCAAGTTCAACTTGGTCACCTGAAACCACGGCAGGTCGCGAAGGTTTTGTGCATCCAACGGCCATTACAGGTGGTCTAGAAGAAGCCAGTGTTCAACTCATTATCCGAGACCATGACACGAGCAAACTAGAACCTTACGCGAAACAGCTTGAGGCCATAGCTGCCCAAGTTGTAGCGGCACACCCTGGAAGTAAGTTTGAAATGAAAGTTCATGAGCAGTACCGCAACATGAAGGAAATATTGGTTTCGTATCCTTTTGTCAGTGACTACGCCGAAGAAGCCATGAAACGCGCGGGACTTACACCAAAACGCAATATCATCCGAGGTGGCACCGATGGCTCTCGTTTGTCTTTTATGGGGCTGCCTTGTCCGAATATTTTTACAGGAGAGATGGCCATCCACTCTAAATTAGAATACGTCAGTGTTCAAGATATGGAAAAGGCCATAGATACCTTAGTTGAATTGGTTCAAATCTGGGAAAAACACGAATGGAACCAAGCGTAATTATCAAAGAAGTTCAGCAGCAGCAGTTCAAACCCTTGTATTTTTTACATGGGGAAGAGTCTTATTACATAGACATGCTTGCTGAAGAAATTCAAAAACACGCGCTTCAAGACCATGAACGCGATTTTAATCAGACTATATTATATGGGAAAGATGTTGATTTATTGGCTTTGATCAGTGAATTGAAATCTTACCCCATGATGGCCGAAAGACGCCTCGTTATTTTAAAGGAAGCTCAAGATTTTAAAAAAATAGAAGAGCTTGAGGCTTATGTAGAGCAACCGACACCCACAACAGTCTTTGTGGTTTGTTACAAAAACAAAGCTTTTGACGCCCGAAAAAAGCTCCTGAAACCCTTTGCCAAATTAGGCCATGTCTATAAATCAGACAAGATCAGAGATTACCAACTTCCTGAATGGATTTCTAAGTATGTACGCTCCAAAGGCTTGCAGGTCAATGCCAAAGCCACGATGCTTTTAGCTGAATATTTAGGGTCTGATCTTGGTCGTATCGTCAATGAGCTCGACAAACTCCAAATTGTGGTGGGGCAAAATCACACAATTACCGAGCAAGACATTGAAAAGAATATTGGTATTTCAAAAGACTACAACGTTTTTGAATTGGTCAATGCCATTTCCAATAAGCAAGCCGATAAGGCTTTTAAGATTGTTCAATATTTTGAGTACAACCCCAAAGCGGGCGATCTTATTGTGATCATTCCGTCTCTTTTTAAGTTGTTTTCTCAATTGATGCGCATTCATTTCTTGCCTAACAAAAGTCGAGAAGCCATTGCCAGTGCAGTTGGTGTGCATCCGTTTGTAGCCGGCGAATTGCTCAGCGCCCGTCAAAACTATGACCCCAGAAAAATTGCAGCCATTATTGCGCTCCTTCATGACTACGATCTCAAGGCTAAAGGCGTTGGCAATAGCTCCATGGATCAAGGTGAGCTACTCAAAGAAATGGTTTTTCAAATTCTGTATGCATGAGTGTATTTTTTGCCCCTGATTTTGAGCAACACCTGACACATTTTCAACTCAATGAAGATGAATCGAAGCACTGTGTTAAAGTATTAAGAATGCAAGTAGGTGCTGAAATTCGCCTGATCAATGGTCGAGGCTTAGAAGCCATATGTCAAATCCAAGATGCGCAACCTAAGCGTGTATTGCTTGCCATTCTTCAAACCATCGAACACCCCAAAACGCCTGAATTGCATATTGCAATGGCGCCCACAAAAAATATGGATCGCATTGAGTGGTTTTTAGAAAAAGCTACCGAAATAGGCCTGAGTAAACTGAGTTTTTTAAGTTGTGACCATAATGAACGCAAGCATATCAACCTAGAGCGTTTACACAAAATTGCCGTAGCGGCCATGAAGCAGTCTAAACGATTTTATTTGCCAGAAATCTCTGATCTTAAAGCATTTAATCTTTTTGTTCAAGAACACCCCAATGGGTATATTGGTCATTGTTATGAGGTGCCGAAGCAAGACATGCATCTGCTTCAAGATACAGCAGTATTTTTGATTGGACCAGAAGGCGATTTTTCAGTTGCCGAAGTAGAATTGGCGCAAAAACACGGTTTCCAAGCTGTTCATATGAATGATTTTCGTTTAAGAACTGAAACCGCAGCGCTTTTAGCGGTAGCCAAGTTGGCTCAACTCAATTCATAACGAAATACCCCAAAAGTTGCTTCGTGCTTTTCGTCTACGGCCTGTTCGAATAGACAGGTTTTTTGGTAGAGCTGCTCATTAAAATTTGGGAAGAAGGTATCTGCACCATAGGTTTTGTCAATGTGCGTCAAGAACATTTCTTTGACCAAGCCAGACTCAAGGGCTAATTTGTAAATTTCAGCTCCTCCTATGATAAAAGCTTTTTGATCTGGGGCAAGTTCAAGTGCTGTTAAGCAATTTTCTAAAGAATCAAATACCAAACAATCTGGAGCCTCGAAGTCTTTTTTTCTGCTTAAAACAACATTGGTACGACCAGCAAGTGGGCGGTACTTTTCTGGTATTGAGTCGTAGTTTTTACGCCCCATAATGACGACATGCCCTTTGGTAGTCTCTTTGAAAAAACGCATGTCGGAGGGTAAATTCCACATGAGGTCGTTGTTTTTACCGATGCCGTTTTCTGCATCGAGGGCAGCTATGAGTGAAAGGCTGTCGATCATATGGCAACAGCTGCTTTAATATGTGGATGCGGATCGTAGTTGAGCAGTTCGAAATCTTCGTATTTGAAATCGAAAAGATTAGTGATTGCAGGGTTCATGTGCATGGTGGGTAGCGGTCTGAAATCGCGGGTCAGTTGCAGTTGTGCCTGCTCGATGTGATTGCTGTAAAGGTGCGCATCACCTAACGTATGTACAAATTCTCCGGGTTGAAGGCCACAAACCTGAGCCATCATCATGGTTAATAAAGCGTAAGAAGCAATGTTAAACGGCACGCCTAAAAAAGTATCGGCACTGCGTTGGTAAAGCTGACAACTGAGTTTGCCCTCAGCCACATAGAATTGAAAGAAAGCATGGCACGGCGGAAGCGCCATTTGGTCGACCAAGCCAACGTTCCAGGCAGAGACAATCATGCGTCTGGAGTCAGGGTTGTTTTTGATTTGATTGATGACTTGCGTAATTTGATCTATGTGACGACCATCTGGAGCTGGCCAACTGCGCCATTGCGAACCATAAACAGGCCCTAATTCTCCATTTTCGTCGGCCCATTCGTCCCAGATGCTCACGCCATTTTCTTTGAGGTAGGCAATGTTTGTTTCACCTTTCAGGAACCATAAAAGTTCGTGAATGATAGACCTCAAGTGTAATTTTTTGGTAGTGATACAAGGGAAACCTTCGGCAAGATCAAAGCGCATTTGGTAGCCAAAAACAGAAATAGTACCCGTTCCGGTGCGGTCTTCTTTTTTGACGCCGTGGTCTAAAATATGCTGCAAAAGGTCGTGGTATTGTTTCATGTTGGTCTGTAAAATTTACGCACTACGAAAATAGTAATTATTTTAGCCCTGATAAACAATTTTTTAAGATGATTCGCTTACTCAGTTGCTTGCTTCTACTTGCTTCGTTTTCCTTCGCTACGGCACAAACTACCAAGCTGAAGCGCAAATACCGAGGACTATATCTAGGCGAAATTCCGTCTTACAATGCAATTATAGGTTCTAAAGAAGTTTCGGTCAAAAGCCAGGCTTTAGAATTGACGATTGCTAAGGATAGTTTGCACATAAAAATCGGGAAATACAGCTACACAAACCCCTACGTTGTTACTAAGGAAGAAAATACCCTGGAAATCAGACTTGATCGAGAAGGATCTGGTATTGAGGAAGTTTTGGTCTTGGACCCTAAAACGAAAACACTTACACGAAAGGGGCTTTTTCCGCAGCCAGACGCTATTTTGACCAAGCAAAAAAAATCAGCGCAGCGGTAGCCAAATGCTAAAGGTGGTTCCTTTATCCGGATTGCTCCTAACTTCAATTTTACCATGATGCGCATCCACAATGAGCTTCACATAATACAGCCCTAGTCCAAAACCTTTTACATCGTGGATATTTCCGGTCGGAACGCGGTAGAATTTGTCAAAAATCAATTTTTGATCTTCTTTGCGAATACCAATGCCGTTGTCTTGAATTTCGATGCGATAACCTTCTTTTTCAGCTTGAACTGACATCTGAATTTCGGGGCTCAGTTTGCAATATTTTACTGCATTGTCTACTAAATTGAACAACACGTTGGTGAGGTGCACGGGGTCAGCATTGAGCAGTGCTTGTTGCTCAGTATGATTCAAATAGATTTGTCCGCCTCCTTGCGCTTGGTTGAAGTTGAAATTTTCTTTGACCTCTTCGAGAATGGCAATCAAATCAATTTCTTCTTTATTCAGAACGACCTTATCTTTATCGAGTTTGGCAATGTTCAAGACGCGCTCAACTTGTTTTTCAAGACGCTTATTTTCTTTATAGATGATACTGGCATATTTGCGCATCTTTTCTTCGTCCTGCGGAAATTCGAGGCGCAATAACAATTCACTCGATAAACTAATGGTTGAAATAGGTGTCTTGAGCTCGTGGGTCATGTTGTTGATGAAGTCATTTTTCACTTCAGACAGGCGTTTCTGGCGAATAATGATACCCATACTAAACGCGAAAAACACCACCACAAACACCACCACAATCAGGAGATAGGCAATCGGCGAAAAGCTGGATGCGGCCTCAATTTTATCGAGTTTCAGTTTTGGAAAAAACACCGTAAAATAATGCCCGTCTTTGGTCAGGTTGAGGCTCTCAGGTGTGATGTCTTTGAGTGGCTCTTGCTGCTTGGCATAAATAGAATCTTTGTCGAAACGAATGAGGCCCGAAAGCTCAATAGAATCTAAGAAGCAATCATAGATCCCGAATAAAAAGTCTTGTTGGATATCTTGAAGATAAAACTCTTTTTTGAGGAGCGTCTCTAGATAAAATGGCTGAATTTCATCGCTGACATCTACCGTATAATGCTGATAGCTGATTTGTTTGATCGCGCCATAGCTATTATTAGGATCTTCGTTTTGATTGAGTTGTGTTAAAACGTTGCGCAGCGCAGCACGGGCTTGCTGCGCAAATTCTCTGAGGTTAAGGCTGTCTTCACGCTGCTGAATATCGATGTATTCTTGTTGCAGTTGACGCGTGTTATGGATCCAGACAAACTGAACAGTCAGGATGCTGATAATGGAGAAAATCCCCAATATGGCTACAGCATTGACCGTTCTGTTTTTCATTTCTTAGAATCCGTTGACACCGTTCACGGTAGTGTATTTGAGCACGTTTTTCTTTTCCGGATGGATGCGTGCAAAAGCAGATTGAACAGCCAGCGTTCCTTCGTGGAAGCCACAAAGAATGAGCTTGAGCTTGTTTTCGTAGGTGTTTACATCGCCAATTGCATAAATGCCAGGGATGTTTGTAGAATAATCAAGCGTATCTACTTTGATGGCACTTTTTTCGATTTCTAAGCCCCAATCAGCAATTGGGCCCAGACTTGGCTTCAGACCAAACAACGGGATAAAGTGGTCAGCGGCAATGCGTTTTTCACCTTCTTTTTGATGCGTCACAATGACTTCTTCTAGTGCGCCATTACCAGCAAGCCCTGTGACTTCTGCTTCAGTTACTAGGTCAATTTCGCCAGATTCAGCCATGTCAATAACACGCTGAACCGAATCAAGGTGACCGCGGAAAGAACTACTGCGGTGCACCAAAACAACGCGTTTGGCAATTTTGCGCTCTGCTAAATAGATAGACCAATCAAGTGCGGAATCGCCACCACCTGCAATGACACAAACTTTATCTTGGTACATTTCAGGATTTCTGATGATATATTCTACACCTTTGTCTTCAAAATCAGTGATGTTGTCAATAGGAGGTTTGCGCGGTTCAAATACACCAAGACCTCCTGCAATCATGACAATTGGTGCTTTATGCTCAGTTCCTTTAACAGTAGTGACAATAAACTGCCCATCTTCATCCTTATCGATGCTGAGTGCCGCCTCACCAAGCGTAAAACCTGGCTTGAACGGTGCAGCTTGTTCCATGAGGTTATCGATGAGTTCGCCGGCTAAAATTGACGGGAATCCAGGGATGTCATAAATAGGTTTTTTCGGATAAATTTCTGAACACTGCCCTCCGGGTTGTGGTAAAGAGTCAATGAGGTGACAGCGCAGTTTGAGTAGACCAGCTTCAAAAACTGTGAAAAGACCAACTGGTCCTGCTCCGATGATGATAATGTCAGTTTGAATCATAATGTTAATTTGACGCTGCAAAATTACTGAAACTTCAGCAATGGCTTGCAACTTAAGTGATTGTTAATAAGCGGGGAATGCTGGTTTGTTATCTAAAATTGCTTCAATGTGGCTCATGACTTCTTCGGTGAGTAAAGCTTGAGCGTCAAGGGCTTTTAAGTTTTCTTGGAGTTGAGCGACTTTCGAAGCGCCCAAAATGACAGTTGAAACATTCGGATTTTTCAAGCACCAAGCCAAACTCATGACTGGTAAAGAAAGCCCAAGTTCTTTGGCTAAGTCTGTGAGTGCAAGCACTGCTTTGATGCGTTCAGGCGTAAGGTTGCGCTCTTTGAGCCACTCAAGGCCTTCCATGCCTAAGCGCGTTCCGTCAGGGAATTCTGAGTTGTATTTCCCGCTTAAAATACCACTAGCTAGTGGTGACCAAGTGGTGGTTCCTAAACCAACTGTTTTATAAATCTGAGAGAACTCGACTTCTACTTTTTCGCGGACAAACATGTTGTACTCTGGTTGCTCCACGATTGGGCCGATCAAGTGGTTTTGCTTGGCAAACATATGCGCTTCCATGATTTCTTGCGCCGACCATTCAGAGGTTCCCCAATACAAGATTTTACCCTGCATAATGAGCTGATGCATGGTCCAGACAGTTTCTTCAATGGGTGTTTGTTTGTCTGGGCGGTGGCAATAATAAAGATCGAGGTAGTCTAGACCAAAACGCTTTAAGGCAGCTTCGCAAGCTTCAACCAAATGTTTTCTGCTCAGGCCTTTTTGAGTAGGTAATTCACCACCTATACCAAAGAAAGCTTTACTACTTACAATATAGGAATCTCTGGCCCAGCCTTTCTTTTTAAGGATGGCTCCCATGACTTCTTCACTTTTTCCACGCGCATAAATTTCAGCGTTGTCGAAAAAGTTAATCCCGTTGTCATAAGCTACCTGCATGAGCTCAGCAGCTGTTTCATCGGCGATTTGTTTGCCAAAAGTAAGCCAAGATCCAAGCGATAATCGACTGACTTGTAAGCCACTTTTTCCTAAATTATTGTATTGCATTTCCATGTTTTGATATTGCGTTAAGTTTTTGTCTGTGTTTGATAATTCCGTTGGCTAGCACCACCAATATGATCAGGGAGGCACCCCAATAAAACGATGTATTGAGTAATTTGTGCTCTTTCAACAAGAAAATTGCTAAAATAATCGTGTAAATCGGTTCCAAGTTGATACTCAAAGAGACGGTAAAAGCGCCTAATTTCTTGACGATATCAATTGTCGCTAAAAAAGCGAACGACGTACATAAAATTCCTAAAAATAAGAGCCAATAGAAATCTGAGGCGCGCATTATAAATAGTTCAGTGAAACTCCATTTTCCTTGAAAAATAAAAAATCCTGAGAGCGCAATAAAACCTGTGCTTAATTCTACAAAGCTAATAGATGCGGTGTCGTTGTGCTGTGCTAATTTCCCGTTTGAAACCGAAAAGATGCCGGCACACAAAGCTGAAACTAGCCCTATGAGCAAAGCCGTTTTTTCATCGCCTTTAAAGTCGTGGGCCACAAAATAGATGCCGCCAATCACGATTACGCCCATCAGGCCCTCAATCCAGGAAAACCTGCGTTTCATGATGAGCGGCTCGAGCCAAGTTACGTGTAGGGTGGTAGTAGACAAACACAAAATCCCTAAAGACGCAGTAGATAATTGAATGGAGGTGTAAAACGTGAGCCAATGCAGTGCGACCACTAAGCCTACCAAAATGGTCCAGAACAATTGTTTTCCTTTGGGTAAAATCCAGCGCTTTTTGATGATGATGTAAATGCCTAAAAATAAGGCAGCAATCCAGAGTCGATGCCAAACGATGAGCAGTGCATCTAGATGAATCAGTTTACCCAGAATTCCGGTAAAACCCCACATGAAAATGATGAGGTGCAATAATAAATGGTGGCGGTATTCTTTGAGCAAACCTACTTATTGAGCTGAATCAGCGTTTTTTAGACCACTCTTCGATGGACTTCTGATTAGAAATTACATAAGCGTTGTCGCCGTCTGCCTTTGCAGCTTCCATTGACAATTTAGCCGTTTCAATAGCACCTTTGTAGTCACCGTTAGCCGCCTGTAGTTGCGCTTTGAGGCGCGTCATCCAGTAAGCAGAGTTACCGCGTAGTTCAACAGCTTTTGTTGACCAAGCTAAGGCTTGCTTGAGGTCCAAATTTTCATTGAAATAGTAAGTGGCAGCCGCATGGTAATCATTGGCAGTAGGGCCTGCCATGGTTTTGTCAATGCTTGCCAATACTTTGCTTCTTGTATTCAAGCCAAATGGCACCACGATTTTGGTATTTTCCCAAGCGATTTCAAGGTTAGCACCGCTATTATTCATGGCATCGATCGTGATGGCTAAGTTTTCTTGAAAATCTTGCTTTTTTTGAACGGCTGCAGTGAGCTCTAGTGCCACTTTTTGTGCATCCCAAGTTTCAGGAAGCCCCCAATTGCTGTAATCGGTATAAAAATAAAGTGTCCAAGATTGTTTGCCAGGTTTTGCAAAAAGGGCATAGGTTCCTGCTTTCAAAGTGTCCTTTCCAAAAATGAGTGCTTCGGAGCATGTCAATTTGGTATTTTCATTGGCACCAAGTCTCCAAGTTTCATCAAACGGAATGAGGTCGCCGAAAATAACGCGACCTCTTGCTGCTGGTCTTGAATATTCAAGTTGGATTTCGGCCAAGCCAACTTTTTGTTGAATTTTAACAACTGGGCTTGCTTTAGGCGTTTGAACTTGCGCATAAGTACCTACTGAAAAGAAGACACAAGCGATAAAGAAGATATTTTTCATGATGATTATTTAAGGTTCTAACAAGTTTTCCAAGGTCTTGTTCAAGGGGACTTCGATATCCCAATTGGCTTTGACTTTGATTTTTTCCGGGTAAATAAAAAGCGGTTCTGCCCGCAGTTGCAACTGAGGTCTAATCGGATCCCAAAAACCATTTTGATTCAGGTCTTTGTATAAATGCAGGGTGTAAAGTCCTGGTTTGAGACTTGCTAATTTGGTAATTGAGTCGTTTACAATTTGAGTGTAAATGAGTTGCTCATTTTGATAAACACTGAGCACCGCTCCGGGTGTAAAATTGGGCCAATTGAGTAGTAAAGTGCCGATCTGAAGCACGCTGTCTTTTATACTGCTAGAGTCTTTGACGAGTGTCGTGATGGCAGCATCTTTCAGCGGTGGTTTAGAAAGATAAAAATAGAGCGTGTCTTGTTGGTGCTGTTGTAAGTTGATTTGCTTGAAGTATTGGTCTTGGCTTTCTTGTGGCCCGCAAGCACCATCTGAATCGGCATCTATAAATGCTTTCAAATAGTAGTTTCCGTCTTTTAAGCCTTTGATTTTAATCTCGTTGTTATCTGCAAACATCCCTAAGTATCTGGCCGTTTTACTGCTGTCAGTTTCATAAAGGCCAAGCAATACTTTTCCTGCTTTTTTCTCCGGAATGAGTTCCATAAACCTGGCACTAATTGTCATGGAGTCAAGGACCTTTCCTGTTGAGAAGGTCCAAGTCATTAAAGAATCATTTCCTTCTGTGATGTCTTGCACACCGCCATTGCTCATGAGCGTGTAAGTCGTTTGCGCTTTGAGGCTATCTAAAAAATCAATGGTCAATACTTTGCCTTTAACCGTGCATTGCAAACGGCTGTCGTTGGGCATGAGTGTAATGAGTTTTTGGGCATCTTTTAGCTTGATAAATTCATCAAAGACTAAAATTTGTTGTTGTGCTTTGACCGCAACTTGCTGATCTTGAATGCTTGCACTTAAAACTATTGGTGCGTAATCATCTGTAGGCCCGCCGGTGATGGTGCCAACTTGCGCACATGCGCTGAGCAATAAGCCAATTATAAGCGCGTAACGAACCATTGGCAAATTTTTTCTAGTTGGGTTTGATCGAGTTGGTCAAAGGTGGCAAGCTCAGTGCTATCAATATCTAGTACGCCGATTACTGCGCCATTTTTTATAAGTGGAACCACAATTTCACTTTTTGATAAAGCACTACAAGCAATATGACCAGGAAAGGCCTCTACGTCTTCTACTAAAATGGTTTTTTCTTGTGCCCAAGCCGTTCCGCAAACACCTTTGCCTTTGGCAATTCTGGTGCAGGCAACAGGACCTTGAAAGGGGCCAAGGATGAGTTCTTCACCTGCCACCATATAAAATCCAATCCAAAACCAACCAAACGCTTCTTTCAAAGCGGCACAAAAATTGGCCATGTTGGCAATTGGATTTTCTTCTGTTTCGATGAGGGCCTGCAATTGCGGCAACAACTCCGCATAGCGCTTGTCTTTACTTGTACTCGAAAAAAATAGTGTTTCGGCCATATCAATTTCTACAAATTTCACGTTTTTAGGCTTAACAACAACCGATTACTTTGTAATTTTCCCCTATGTTAGAAAGAATTCCCCTTGAAAAGATCCTTTTTCTTGATATTGAAACGGTTCCGCAGGTCTATCAATTTCAAGATCTCGATGAAAAAGGCCAATCCTTATTTGAGCAAAAAAACCGTTTTCAGGTTGGCCCCGAGAAAGGAATAGACCAAGTTTACAATGAGCGTGGCGGCATTCTTGCCGAATTCGGTAAAATTGTTTGTATTTCCGTTGGGATGGTTCATGATAGCGGGCAGGGCAGGGCCATCCGCTTGAAATCATTTTATCACGACGACGAAGAAACCCTGCTCAAGCAGTTCAAACGCCTTTTGGAAGAACACTATAACACACCTTACCATCTGCTTTGTGGTCACAATGCCAAAGAATTTGATATTCCGTATATCTGTCGCCGCATGCTGATCAACGGTATTGCTTTGCCTTCTATTTTACAGATTGCAGGAAAGAAACCCTGGGAAATTAACCATTTAGATACGCTCGAACTCTGGAAATTTGGCGATTATAAATCTTTCACGTCCTTGTCTTTGCTTTGTCATGTATTTCAAATCCCGACACCAAAAGACGACATTTCCGGTGCCGATGTAGCCCGAGTTTATTTCGAAGAGCAGAACCTAGAACGCATCATGATTTACTGCGAAAAAGATGTGGTGGCACTGATTCAGCTATTTTTGCGCTTGAAAGGAGACGCCCTGATTCCGGACAGTCAGATCAAAAGCACCATGGGGGCCTAGTTGTAGGCAAACTTTGATGCATAAAAAAAACCGGCCTAAACCGGTTTTTGTGAGTGATACTGGATTCGAACCAGTGACCCCTACCCTGTCAAGGTAGTGCTCTAAACCAACTGAGCTAATCACCCGAGAGGGCACAAAGATAGCAGTTTTTTTAATGATGCAAAGTCAATAGTGTGTAGATTTACGGCAGCATGAGCGAAGATAAAATCATATTAGGAATTGATCCCGGAACAACCGTGATGGGTTACGGCCTCATTCATGTGCAAAAAAATCAGCTCAAAATGCTCAATTTTGGCGTCATACAACTGCACAAATTACCGACGCACCCAGACAAATTGAAAAGAATCTTAGAGCGCTTAAACGGCATTATCGCCGAGTACAAGCCAGATGAAATGGCCATTGAAGCGCCATTTTTCGGTAAAAATGTCCAATCGATGCTCAAGTTGGGCAGGGCGCAGGGTGTGGCCATTGCAGCCAGTCTCAATCACAACATTCCTTTTGAGGAGTATTCGCCAAGACGCATCAAGCAATCCATAACCGGAAGTGGTAGCGCCTCCAAAGAGCAGGTAGCCGCGATGCTTCAAAAATTATTAGCTTTTCCTGAAATGCCAAAATACCTAGATGCCACCGATGGTTTGGCCGTAGCCGTTTGCCATCATTTTTCGAAAGGAATTGGCGAGCACAATAAAACCAAAGGCGACTCCTGGACAGCCTTTTTATCTCAAAACCCTGACCGCTTAAAACAATGAGTCAAGAAAAAATATTTGTTTTTACCGATGGGTCTTCCAGAGGAAATCCGGGCCCTGGTGGCTTTGGCGTCATCCTTTCTTTTGGAAAAAAAAGAATGGAGTTGAGTCAAGGATTCAGACGAACCACGAATAATCGCATGGAATTATTGGCGGTTATTGTAGCACTAGAGCACATTAAAAACAAAAAGTATACGGTCGTGATTCATTCGGATTCGAAATATGTCATTGATTCTATCACAAAGGGCTGGGTCTTTTCATGGGTTAAAAAAGGCTTCAAGGATAAAAAAAATCCAGACCTATGGAAGCGTTACTTGGCGTTACACCCTCAATTTGATCTGGAATTTGTTTGGGTCAAAGGCCATGCGGGGCATCCGGAAAACGAACGCTGTGATGAACTCGCGGTTGAGGCAGCCACCAAAGCACCTTTTGAAATTGATGCTTGGTTTGAAGCAAATCCGAGTTAGTGCAATACTGAACTATACCAACGCTCGATTTCTTGAAGGGTTTGCCCTTTTCTTTTGGCTACATCCTCAATTTGCTCCTGCGTGATCTTTCCTAAACCAAAATATTTGGCATCTGGGTGCGCAAAATACCAACCACTTACCGCAGCCGTAGGGTACATGGCTAAAGATTCAGTCAACTCGACGCCAATCTTTTCAGTAGCATTGAGCAGTTTGAAAATGCCGAGTTTCTCTTGGTGGTCTGGGCAGGCTGGGTAGCCAGGCGCAGGTCGGATACCGCGATATGCTTCGGCAATGAGCTCGGTGTTGGCCAAATTCTCTTTGCTGGCATAACCCCAAATTTCTTTGCGCACTTTCTCATGTAAATATTCGGCAAACGCTTCAGCAAGGCGGTCAGCTAATGCTTTAAGCATAATTGAATCGTAGTCGTTGTGTTCTTTTTCAAAGCGCTCAAGTTGCGTCTCGATGCCAAAGCCAGTGCACACAACAAAGGCACCAATGTAGTCATCTAGGTTCGTTTCTGTTGGGGCAATGAAATCGGAAAGTGCTAGGTTTGGTTGGCCTTGTGCTTTTTTAGTTTGTTGTCTGAGGGTATGTTGTACGTGCAGCGTTTCGTTGGTTCGTGCATCCTTGATTAGGATGTCATCGCCGTTTGTGTTGGCTTTGAAAATCCCGCTGAGTCCCTTGCAAAGCAGCCAGTTTTCAGCACTAATTTGATCGAGCATTTTTTGCGCGTCGTCAAAGACTTTTTGCGCAGTATTGCCGACCACTTCATCTTGTAATATTTGCGGAAACTTACCGTGGAGGTCCCAAGTTTGAAAAAAAGGTGTCCAGTCGATATAAGGTATGAGTTCTGAAACGGATACTTCGTGGAGTTGAACACCAGCAGTAGTTGGTTTACTGATGGTCTGCTCATTAAAAGCAAGCTGTAAGCGATTTTTTCTGGCTTCTTCTAAGGAAAGCAGTTCTTTGGCTGCTCGGTGTTTTTGGTGATGCACCCTGAGCTTTTCGTAGTCTTGTCGGAGTTCAGTTAAAAAGGCTTCTTTTCTGTTGCCAAGTAAGCGCTCGACAACTGTAACAGAACGAGATGCATCGAGCACATGCACCACTGAACCCGAAGGGTAGTGCGCCTCAATTTTAACTGCTGTATGCACCTTTGAAGTAGTGGCGCCGCCAATTAATAACGGAATAGTAAGCCCAGCTTTTTCCATTTCTTTGGCTACATGAACCATTTCATCTAAAGACGGTGTAATGAGGCCACTTAGGCCAATGGCATCAACGTTGAGCTCAATAGCTTTTTCAATGATGATGTGAGCCGGCACCATGACCCCGAGGTCAATGATTTCATAATTGTTACATGCTAAAACGACACCAACAATATTCTTACCGATGTCGTGTACATCGCCTTTGACGGTTGCCAATAAAATTTTACCAGCAGCTTGTTGTTGGCCGTTCTTTTCTGCTTCAATATAAGGCAGCAGATAGGCGACTGCCTTTTTCATGACACGCGCCGATTTCACTACTTGAGGTAAAAACATCTGCCCCGAGCCAAATAAATCACCGACTTCGTTCATGCCATCCATGAGCGGCCCTTCAATGACTTCAATGGGTCTTTCGTATAAATGGCGGGCCTCTTCTACATCTTGATCAATGAACTCGACAAGCCCTTTTACAAGTGCGTATGAGAGCCTGCGCTGAACGGGTGCTTCTCGCCAGCTGAGGTCTGCTGTTGTTTGCTTTACGCTGCCTTTAACGGTTTCAGCAAAAGTTAACAAACGCTCGGTGGCATCTGCTCTTCTATTGAGTAACACATCTTCGACGCGTTCGCGCAGTTCGGGTTCAATTTCACTGTAAACCTCGAGCATTGTTGGGTTCACAATTCCCATGTCCATGCCATTTGCCGTGGCATGATACAAAAAGGCAGCATGCATCGCTTCACGGACTTTGTTGTTGCCTCTAAATGAAAAGGAAACATTAGATACTCCACCACTCACATGCGCTCCTGGTAGGTTTTCGCGGATCCATTTACAGGCTCGAAAAAAGTCAAGGGCATTATTGGCGTGTTCGTCCATTCCGGTAGCCACCGGGAAAATATTGGGGTCAAAGATGATGTCGTCGGCAGGGAAACCTACTTCTTGCGTTAAGAGTTCGTAGGATCTTTTACATATTTCAATGCGTCTTTCGTAAGAATCGGCCTGACCATCTTCGTCAAAAGCCATGACAATGACTGCAGCGCCAAAACGCTTGATTTCTTTGGCCTGCGCAATAAAATTGGCTGCACCTTCTTTGAGTGAAATCGAATTGACAACGCCCTTTCCTTGCAAACAGCGGAGCCCTGCTTGAATAATCTCCCACTTGGAGGAGTCAATCATGATTGGGATTCTAGCGATGTCTGGTTCGGCGGCAAGTAGATTTAAAAAGCGTACCATCGCAGCTTTTCCGTCAATCATGCCCTCATCCATGTTGATATCTAGGATTTGAGCACCACCTTCAACTTGTTCTCGGGCAACCGCCAATGCCGCTTCGTAATCTTCTTCTTGAATCATACGAAGAAAGGCACGTGAGCCTGTAACATTTGTGCGCTCGCCAACATTGACAAAGTTACTTTGCTCAGTGACAATTAATGGTTCTAGGCCTGCTAACTTTAACATATCAAGGATTCCATTTTCTTGGTGAGTACTTTGCTGCTACTGCGGCAATTGCCTTAATGTGAGCTGGTGTTGTGCCACAACAACCGCCGATGACATTGACTAAACTTTCCTGTAAATATTGTTCAATTTGAGCGGCCATAGCTTCAGGGCTTTCGTCGTATTGTCCAAATTCGTTGGGTAAACCAGCGTTAGGATGGGCGCTTACGGCAAAGGTGGCTTTTTCATTGAGTACTTGAAGGTAAGGGCGCATCATGGAGGCTCCGAGCGCACAGTTTAGGCCAATGCTGAGTAAGGGCATGTGCGATAATGATATTAAAAATGCCTCGGTGGTTTGTCCGGTAAGTGTTCTGCCCGATTGGTCTGTAATAGTGCCCGAAACCATGATTGGAAGTTTGAGCTTGCGCTCTTCAAAAACTTGATCGCAGGCATACAATGCTGCTTTGGCATTGAGTGTGTCAAAAACAGTCTCAATCAATAAAATATCTACGCCGCCATCAATGAGCGCTGAAATTTGGTCTTTATATGCTAAAGCAAGGTCGTCAAAGGTAACGGCTCTGTAGCCTGGATCATTGACATCTGGAGAAATGGAAGCCGTGCGGTTGGTTGGCCCAATAGAGCCTGCCACAAATCGGGGCTTGTCTGTAAATTCTAGTGCAACCTCTTTAGCAATTTTTGCACTTTGATAATTGATTTGATAAACAGCGTCTTCTAGGTGGTAGTCAGCTTGGGCAATGGTAGTACCCGAAAATGTATTGGTCTCGATGATGTCGGCACCCGCCTCAAAATAGGCACGGTGAATGGCTTTGATAATCTCTGGCCTGGTGATAGACAAGAGGTCATTGTTGCCTTTCAAAGATTGTGGGTGGTCTTCAAAAGCACCTTCTCGAAAATCGAATTCTTCGAGTTGGTAGCGCTGAATCATGGTGCCCATGGCGCCGTCAAGCACTAAAACGCGTTGTTGCAAAGCAGAAACGAGGTCACTGTTAATCATAATATCGGTAGCGAAAGGTAGAAACAGTGCGTTTCAACTTATCTTTTCCATTGCTGGATCGGATTTGGCACCTTTACTTTGGAAGTGAGGTTGCCAAGGTTTCATAGGGCCTGTCCCTCCACCTTTCTTTATAAGTTTATTTAAATGAACTGCTGCAAAATTAAGGACTAATTTAAGATTTCAAAAGCAAAAGCAATTTTAAATTGGGAGTTTGTACCGATTTGCACCAGTATGTTCAATAAGGCTTTGGAGCTCGAGTTCAAAAAGCAAGGTGCTGATTTCTGAAACAGGTTTTTGAAGGTGAAAGGCCAGCTCATCAATAGACCATGTGTTTTTGTTTCCAAAAAGTTCAAAAACTTGCTTTTGTGCAACATTGAGTAATTTGTTTTCTTGCATTTTGGGCACAGGTACAGCCCCCCAATTTAGAAGTGTAAGAAGGTCGTCGGCATTGTTGATGAGGTGCGCTTTGTTGGCTTTGATTAAAGCATTGCAACCCTCTGAATGCTCATAATGCACCGCGCCGGGAAATGCGCAAACCTCACGGTTGTAGTCATTAGCGAGCTCTGCAGTAATGAGAGAGCCACCATTTTTTTTACTTTCAATGACAACAACAGCATCGGCAAGCCCAGCAATGATTCTGTTGCGCATCGGGAAGTGCATGCGTTCTGCACGGGTACCGACTAAAAATTCAGAGAGTAAGCCACCTTGTTGGGTCATGGCTAAAGCGAGTTCGCGGTGCTTAGCCGGATAAATGCGGTCAAGACCATGCCCTAACACCCCAATGGTTTGCAAGCCAAAACGCAAGGCCTGTTCATGAACATCGGCATCAACACCTTGTGCCAAGCCACTGACAATTAAAATATCTTTTGGTAGCGCACCGATGAGTTCTTTGACAATTTGTTTGCCGTAAGCGGTTTCTTGTCGCGTCCCAACTATAGCCAAAGTTCTAGATTGGTTCCAAGTAGGTGTAGTGCCTCTGTAAAATAAGCCGAGAGGTGCGTCAGGGCATTCTTTGAGCTGCTGAGGAAAAGCTGGGTCTGTAGTGAAAAAATAGTGTAAATCTTTAGCGCTCAGGTAGGGCGCTTGTGTTTGGGCAGCCAAAAGCGCAGCTGTTCGATTTGCCAATTCAAGTTGTTTGATCGAAATACTAGTAAGCTGTTGGAGTTCGGGCATTGATAAATCGAAAAAAGCTTTTGGAGCGTCTAGAATTTTCAATAGGCGCTTGGCTCTGATAGGCCCGATGCCAAAGAGTTGTGTGAAAGCAATTTGGTAGATGTAATTGGGGTGCATCATTTTTTTGTTAGATTCGGGTAAAATTAGAAGGATGTTTCAGCAATCATTTCAGTAGAATTACTGTATTTGCTACTGAATTTTCACCTTAATTTCGCTACAAATTATTTGCATGAATAAGCACTATTTTCTTTTGTTTTTCCTGTTTCAGCCCCTCGTTTTTTGGGCTCAGGTTCCTGAAAAAGCAGCTACTGATACTACTCGTGTACAAGACACGCGCACAATTGTTGTGAGCGCATCCAAGCGCAAACAAAAAATCGAAGAGGTTCCGGTTTCTATGGAAGTGCTTCGTCCGCAACTCATCGATCACAAGGGTATTACAGACCTCGAGCAGGCTGTGGATCAAACACCGGGTGTTTACACAATGGATGGCCAAGTGAGCATACGCGGTGGTTCAGGTTTCGCATACGGCACGGGTAGCCGTGTTTTATTATTATGGAACGGGATGCCATTGTTGTCAGGTTACGCAGGAGATACCCAATGGAATGCCATTCCTATGGAACAAGCCAGTCAAGTGGAAGTATTAAAAGGAGCCTCTTCTGTTTTGTATGGAAGCGGAGCCTTAAATGGCATCATTGCGCTCTCTGAAAAAGAACCTGGTTTGGTTCCACAAACAAGTGTCAAATTTCAAAATGGCATCTACGGAAACCCTCGAAGGGCATCTTTAAAATGGTGGTCTACTTCCCCGATGAATCAACAACTTGAAGTATATCATAGTGCTTTAAAAGATAAATTTGGCTACACCATTTCATCGGTTGGTTTTCATAACGATGGCTACCGTATCGGCGAAGAAGAGTCACGAGCTCGGGTTTCAGGCACACTCTTTTTGAAACCACTGCTTGCCAATCGCTTAAAACTATCACTGGGCTACAATTACCAAATTCAAAAAACCGGAAATTTTCTCATCTGGGAAAGCGATTCCTTAGCCTACACCCCAAGTGGCTATGGCGATACCACAGCCGGTGCGTCAACCCTGAGTTATAATTTTGGCCAACGCCTATTTATTGACCCGAGTATCAAATACATAGACCACAAAAAAAACATCCACCAACTCAAAACAAGGTTGTATTGGGTAGACAACGAAAATTTATCAAATATCAATCAAAGCAATGCTGCTACAGTATCTTATCTCGACTACACTTATCAAAATAAAATAGGGGCAGCAGGCACTCTCAGTTCTGGTTTTTCAGCCATTGGTAACCGCGTCAATTCTTTACTTTTTGGCAATCACCAATCTCAAAATTATGCAGCATTTTCACAATTAGATATCCACCATAAAAAACTAGATTTTACGGCAGGAGTTCGACTCGAATATTTTCAAATGGATCAGCTAGAAGCCGATTCAAAATTTGTCATCCCTACAAAAGATTCAATAACACTGCCTTTTTACCCTGTTTTTCGAACAGGTTTGCACTATGAGCTTAAGCCTTTTACTCATTTACGTGCGAGCTTTGGGCAAGGTATCAGGTATCCGTCGGTTGCCGAGCGCTTCACGCAAACGTCAGTGGGTGCGCTTAATATTTTTCCAAATCCGGGCCTTAGGCCAGAAGCGGGTTGGGCAGCAGAGGTCGGCATCAAACAAGGTTTCAAAATTGGCACTTGGAAGGCCATGCTTGACCTCGCTGTTTTCGTCAATCAATACAGCAACATGATGGAGTTTTCTTTTATATACTACAATCCCATCAGTCAGCAGCCTTTGAACCCAATTAACCCAAGCCCTGAAGACCTCGAATTTCTCACGAGCGGCAATTATAACGTAAGCGATTGGGTTGGCTTTCAGGCACAAAACGCAGAAAAAGCGCGCATTTCAGGTCTAGACTTATCATTCAACTCAATGGGGCACTTGGGTAAAGTTGAACTGATTTCTCTAATGGGCTACACCTACATGAATCCGATTTCATTAAATGCCAATCCTTTATATACATCCAGTTTTTCAGATACAAGCACCAACATGCTCAAGTATCGTTTCAAGCACCTCGCAAAAGCAGACATTGAAGCCAATTACCAACGCTGGAGTCTTGGTTTTTCAGCGCGCTACAACAGTTTTATGCGCAATATTGACCGCGTTTTTGAAGACGACGTCGATCCTTCGCCTATCTCGAGTGTTTATATCCTTCCTGGCTTGAAGGCCTACCGTGAACTCAACAACCACGGCAATCTGGTGCTAGATTTCCGCATGGCCTATACATTCAAAGAACAATACAGATTGTCCTTTATCGTTAATAATTTCCTGAACGCTGAATATGCTACCAGACCCGGTGACATCCAAGCGCCAAGAAATTTCATCATTCAAATTCAAGCCAAATTCTAATGAAAGTACTCGGCATCATCCCAGCCAGATACGACTCTTCTCGTTTTCCGGGCAAGCCACTCATTGACCTAAAAGGTAAAACTATGATCCAACGTGTCTATGAAGGTGCACTCAAAGCACAAAAGATTGACACCTTAGTGGTAGCCACCGATGATGCCCGAATTGAAGCCGAAGTACTGCGTTTTGGCGGAAAGGTTCTCATGACTAGCACGGCACATCAAAGTGGAACAGACCGTTGTGCTGAGGTTTTGGCAACTTATCCGGGTTACGATGTTGTTATCAATATTCAAGGAGATGAACCATTGGTGAGTGCGCTACAACTCGATTCCCTTCTAGAAGCCTTCCAAGATTCAACTGTTCAAATTGCGACCTTAGTGAATTCGCAGGTGAGTTCAGAAGATTTAGAAAATCCGAACAGAATAAAAGCGCTGGAAAATGCCAAGCATTCAGCCATTTATTTTTCTAGAAGCCCTCTACCAAATATGCACTATGCCAAAGAAAAAAGCTTTCCTTGGCTTCGACATATTGGCCTATATGCGTATCGTTCAAGTATACTCCAAGAGCTTTCTCAATTGTCGCCATGTCTTTTAGAGCAAGCAGAGTCCCTTGAACAACTAAGGTGGCTTTATTATGGCTACCCGATTCGATTAGTCCACAGCACCATTGAAACACCCAACATCGATGTGCCAGCAGATGTACAAAAGGTTTTGCCTTTTTTGTAATCTGAACAGAGTTTTGTAAATTTGTTAGATGCAGGGTTTTGAAGAAATCTTAATTGAACTTTTATTGCGCCACAATTGTGTGGTTGTGCCAGGTTTCGGTGGCTTTGTGGCCAAACAAATCTCGGCTCAAATAGACTTCGAAAAAGGCCTCGTTCATCCTCCTAAAAAAGAATTGCTATTCAATCGTTTTCTACTTACTGATGACGGTTTATTCTTAGCAGAATATTCCCGCAGAAATGGATTATTCTACGAAGAAGCCAAAAACAAATTACAAAACTTCACCGATCAATTATTACAGGCCCTGCGTACAGGCGAGCCTGTCAAAATTCCAAAAATCGGAACTTTCGTACGCCAACAAGATGGTCAAATTCGTTTCGATCAAGACCGTTTTTTCAATTTGTTGCTATCTTCTTATGGACTTGGTAACCTCAGCTTTGTAGCGAAAGAACTCGAGGCTGAAAAAGAAGCGCCAATGATCACATTGCCTGTTGCCAAGGAAGAAAGAAAACCTATTCAATGGGCCAGAATTGCAGCAGCAGCTTGCTTTATCCCAATGGCTTTTTATTCTGTCTGGATACCTACCAAAACTACAGCACTCAGTTCAGGATTATTTTCTATCTCAGATTTCAATCCATTTCAAGCAACTGGTGAGGCGGCTTATCAAAAAAATAACTTGCAATTACAAGCGCCCGAGTTGCCAGCAGCAGCTCCTGAGTTACAATTGGAAGCAACGCCAAATCCTCACCTTTCTAATTACTATTGGGATGCAACTACGCATTGTAAAGTAAAGGTTCCGAAGGAAATTGCTAAAAAAGAGCTTGCTCAAGTTGAGGCAACCGCAATGGCTGGCTTTGATGTCATAGTGGGTTGCTTTTCAAATGCCCAAAACGCTCAAAACCTCTTGCTCAAACTACAACGAGACGGTTTTGCCGCAAGAATTATCCCTGGCGGAACACTCATCAGAGTTAGTGCCGGAAATGCTCAGGATGCAGCTCAATTAGCTGAGCTACAACAACGCGTATCAGCGCGACAACTTCAAGGTTGGATCTATAAAAACTAAAATAAACTCATGAAAAAAATCTTCAGTATTTTACTATCCGT
>CAZPWB010000035.1:0-27473 GCA_964590425.1 uncultured Lishizhenia sp.
TACGCGACGGGAAGTTAATTGAGTTGCACGAAGATCGCGGCAACACAGACTTCTCTGTAGGCGACATCTATTTAGGACGAGTACGACGCGTAGCAAATGGACTCAATGCTGCTTTTGTGGACGTCGGTTATGACAAAGATGCCTTTTTGCATTACCATGACCTCGGCCCTCAATACGTTTCCTTTTCAAAATATGTAAAAGATAGCGTAGCTGGAAAACAGAACGTAGCTGATCTTCAATATTTTAAGCTAGAAAAAGAAATCTCGAAAGAAGGAAAAGTATCAAACATACTTTCTTCCTCACAAGCTATCCTGGTTCAGGTTGCTAAAGAACCGATTTCTCAAAAAGGACCTCGCTTAAGTTCTGAAGTTACCCTTGCTGGCCGTTACCTCGTACTCGTGCCCTTTTCAGATAAAATTTCTGTGAGTCAAAAAATTAAAGATACTGCTGAAAAGGAGCGTCTTAAAGAACTCATGGATCGCATTAAACCAAAAAACTTTGGTGTCATTATTCGTACTGTTGCTGAAAATAAGTCAACAGCAGATCTTGAAACAGACCTTTCTAATCTACTCGAAAAATGGCGCACTCTTCACGCAAATTTGAAAGGGGCACAACCCCCAAGACGCGTACTCGGAGAACTCAATACCACGAATTCCATTCTGCGCGATTTGCTCAATGGTAATTTCACAAATATCCATGTCAATGACGAAGCAATGGCCATCCAAATGAAGGATTACATTGCTGAAATTGCCCCTGGCCGCGAAAAAATCGTTAGAAATTACGATAACCGTGTTGCTATATTTGAGCGCTTTGGTATTAACAAGCAAATCAAGACCCTTTTTGGCAAAAAGGTTCCACTTCCTAGTGGTGGCTATCTCATCATTGAGCATACCGAAGCGATGCACGTTATTGACGTCAATAGCGGAAACCGCAAAGGAGCCGATGGCCAAGAATCAAATGCCCTTGCCACAAACATTGAAGCGGCTGAAGAAGTTGCTCGAGTTTTACAACTGCGCGACATGGGCGGTATTATTTGTGTCGATTTCATTGACATGCATGACCGTGAGAACAACAAGATTCTCTATGACAAAATGAAGGAATTCATGAAGTCAGATCGTGCCAAGCATAACATGATTCCGCCTTCTAAATTTGGTATCATCGAGATCACACGTCAGCGCGTTCGCCCTGAAACCGATATCCAAACTGCCGAAACCTGCCCAACTTGTAACGGAAGCGGCGAGGTACAAGCTAGTATTCTATTTGCTGAAGAAATCGAAACCAACCTCGATTACCTCATCAATGAAAGACGCTTAAGCGGTGTGTCGCTGCTCGTTCATCCTTATCTAGAAGCCTTCTTCAAAAAAGGACTCATGAGCAGACAGCTAAGTTGGTTTTTCAAATACAAAAAATGGATTCCAGTGCGCGGCGTAACAGCTCACCACTTACTCCAGTATACTTTTGTTGATAAAGAAAACAACGAAATCCCATTGTAATGACAGCGCCTCGCGCTTATGACCTCACACAAATGCTTCAGAAATCTGAGGCATTTTGTGCATATCAGGAGCGTTGTAGTCATGAAGTGCTTGAAAAACTTAAGCGCCTTGGTGCCCAAGAAGGCGAGGTTATTCAAATTATCAATGCACTTATAGAAAATAAGTTTCTCGACGATGCGCGTTTTGCACGTGCCTATGCCATTGGTAAATTGCGCATTAAATATTGGGGAGTAAATAAGATCAAACAAGGCTTACAACTGAAGCATATTGACCGAGAACTCATCAAGCAAGCCATTCACGAGATGTACGACACCGAAGACTATTTTGGAATTCTACAAAGTGTAGCCCAACGCAAATGGCAAGAACTCCATAAAGAAAAAGACCCCTGGATACGCAAGCAAAAGCTGTTTCGCTTCTTGGCATCCAGGGGTTTTAATTACGACGAATTTTCAGGATTGAAATTCGAATAGGTCGGAAAAAACTGCCTTTTAATTTGGATGAATCATGGTATTTGCACCGCTGATCCAGTTGGCAGGGCCACCTGCTTCATATCCTTTTGAACCAAGTTGTGTCAGGTTCATTTTGCCGTCAGACATTTTTTCTGGCTTGACAAACCAACATGTTGGATATCCACGCACACCAAATTGTTGTTGTAAACCACGGTTTTGAACTTTAATAGCTTCTGTTTGTGGCTTTGAACGCGGAAAATCGAGTTCAACCAAGATGACATTTTCTTTGGCCCACTTTTCGAATTCTGGGGTTTTGAAAACTTCATTTTGTAAACGATGACACCAACCACACCAGTCAGAACCAGTAAAGAACAACATCATGGGTTTGTTTTCTTTTTTAGCAATTGCAGATGCTTCATTGATGTCGGTGTACCAAGTCATTGGAGCCTTTTGAGCAAAGCTCAGTTGACCGATAATCATTAAGGTAAATAAGGCGATTGTCTTCATGAATTTTTTTTCTAAAGTTAATGATATTGTCCACATTGACAAAAACCGTGCAAAACATCATTTCGTTGTTTGAAAAAAAAATAATCCTATATTCGTTTCAAATTATAAACCATGAAACTACAACTACTACTCTCTTTTTTGGTCTTTAATGCGTTGATATATGCACAGTTACCTACTCAAACAGTACGCGGAAAAGTATTTGACAGCGAAACAAATTATCCATTAACTGGTGCCAAATTATTGATTGAGGTTGATGGCCAAAAATACATGGCAGCAGCTACAATTGATGGCTCATTTAGTATTTTGAAAGTGCCTGTAGGCAAGCACCAATTGGTAGCAAGCGCTGCATTTTATGATTCGCGCACAATCACAATCGAAGTAACTTCAGGCCGTGAGTTGATTGTTCAGATTCCTTTACAAGAAAAAATATCAGAGCAAAATGCTGTTCGGGTTGTAGGCAGAAAACAAGGTGAGGTCTTAAACGAAATGGCAGTATTGTCGGCACAGCAGTTCAGTGTTGAAGAAACAAATCGTTATCCTGGCTCCAGAATGGACCCAGCACGTATGGCCTCTAATTTTGCGGGTGTCAATGGCGCCGATGATTCTAGAAATGATATTGTTGTTCGTGGTAACTCACCGCTTGGTGTTATTTATCGTGTGGAGGGCATTGATATTCCAAACCCAAATCACTTTGCCATTTCAGGTACTTCGGGCGGTCCAGTTTCCTTGTTAAACAATAAAATATTAGGTAATTCTGACTTCTTCATGAGTGCCTTTCCAGCCGAATACGGAAACAGTCTTTCAGGTGTTTTTGACCTTAAATTACGAAGTGGAAACAACAATCAACACGAATTTACAGGTCAATTTGGTTTACTTGGAACCGAATTTTTAGCAGAAGGCCCACTCAGTAAGGATAGTAAGTCAAGTTACCTAGTTATGGGCCGTTATTCAACACTAACTATTTTCCAAGAGCTCAATATTAATTTGGGAACAGATGCCATTCCGAAATACTTTGATGGTGCCTTCAAGTTCAATTGGATTTTGAAGAATGGTGGCCAACTTGCCTTATTTGGTATGGGAGGAAGTTCTGATATCGCCATAAAAATTTCAGACTTTACCGAATACACCGAAGACCTTTACGGTGAAGGAGACCGTGACCAATATTTTGGAACCAGCATGATCACTTCAGGTTTGAATTATAAAAAGAGTATCAGCGAAAAGACTTTTATTTCTTCAACTTTAGCTTATAGTCAAGAAAATCAAAATACGCGACATGAGTATTTAAAAGGCAGAAAGATGAATCCTGCTGACTCAACTATTTCTTATGATGAGAAGTACTACATGATGGGCTATGGTTTCCAAGTACAAAAAATTAGTGGTTATACGGCTGTCAATCACAAATTCAATAAACAACATCTGATCAAAGCAGGTTTGAGTTTTGATTTAATCTCTATGGATTTTCAAGACTCTTGTTTGTACAACTTAGATAGCGCGGCCTTAGGTTTTGAAACCCGTTGGAATTATCAAGGTATGGCAGCGCTTATTCAGCCATTTGTTCAGTGGAAATGGCGCGTTTCAGACAACATGGATGTCACCGCAGGAATCCATGCTCAATATTTTACGCTAACCAATAGTATTAGCCCTTTCGAACCGCGTTTGGGTTGGAAATACAAAATGGATAACGGACAAGCAGTTTTTGCTGGGGGCGGTCTTCACAGTATGATTCAGCCTTACTATACTTACGCTTATAAAGTTTTACCTGGTCAAGCAATGGGGCCTAATTCAAACATGAACATGGATTTCTCCCGAAGTGCGCACTCAGGAATTGGCTATGAGAAATCTTTTAACAAAGGATTTAATGTTAAAACCGAGGCCTATTACCAGTACTTGTATAACATACCAGTGACAGTTGCACCTTCTTCTTTCTCGATGATCAATGTAGGTAGTGGTTTCTCTCGTTTGTTTGTAGACGAGCTTCAAAATACAGGTGATGGTTACAATTATGGATTGGAGCTTACAGTACAGAAATATTTTGACAAAACCTTCTTCTTTTTATTCTCTGGAACCGTTTATAATTCACAATACAGAGGAAGTGATTTAGTGTGGCGAAATACCTCGTACAACGGAAATTACATCGTCAACTTATTAGGCGGTAAAGAATTTAAGGTGGGCGAGCGCAGTATCATAGGAATTGGAGGTAAAGTAACTGCAGCTGGCGGCAGACGTTATGGTTTAGTGGATATCCAAACTTCTACAGACATGAAAGAAATCATCTTCCAAGATTCTATGTTTAATGACTTACAATTCCGCGATTATTTTCGTGCGGATCTTAAAATCTCATGGCGTAAAAATGCAGACCGCGTAACACACGAGTTCGGTTTGGACTTGGTGAATATCCTTGGCACCAGAAATCTATTGACTTTGGCTTATCGTCCACCGCTTACACCTGCTGATTTCACCGCACAACAAAACGGAACTTTCTTGCCTTACTCTGAAAAAACCCAGCTGGGCTTCTTCCCGATTTTCTATTACAAAATCGACTTCAAAGTGGCAAAAAGATAGGCTGCACAACCCAAATTCCTTTTAACTTTGCATTTCAATTGAAGCGCAATGAAAGGAATCTTAAGTTACCAATTAGTAGACCCTCAACTACCAAATTCTGAGGAAGGTTGGTTTATTGAAAATGAGCACGGAGCTTATAAAATAAACGACATTTCTATTAAAAAAATAGTGAGTGGACGCTATGCGGTATCTGAAGGATCTGAAGTTTTATTTGAGCTAGAGCCCAACTGCAAAGTGAGTGATCAAACAACGGTTAAGCATGCCGTAGTTGCCAAGTTGCACTTAGAAGAAGAAAATCCGACTAAAATCTTTTTAATTGATATCGACGGCACCATCTGTGACGATATCAAAAACGAAGAGAGTCATTTGTATCCTGGCGCCAAATTATTCCCAAATGCTCTGGAAGTCATCAATAAATGGTACAACGAAGGGCATATCATCACCTTTTTTACAGCCCGTGAAGCCAAAGACCGCGAGGTCACTGAACATTGGCTGAAAGAAAACGGATTTCTTTACCATGGCCTTGTAATGGATAAACCGCGTATCAAAGATGGCCAAGAATATGTCTGGATTGACAACCGTAAAGTACGTGCCGTTACTTATATGGGCACGTGGTCTGAACTTACTGAAGTCGATGCAAAAATTAAGGTTTTTGCTTAAGCCTCTTTTCTTTTGAAAGCCAAAGAGCTTGCATTACTCCTAGACAAACAAGCATACTCTGAGAGTAGCAGTATTTTGCATTTTTATACGCAAGAAAAAGGCTACCAAACTTTTATTTTTAAAGGCGGCCTTAAAAAGAAAAAAGCACTCAATCAGTTAGGGCTTTATGAACTCACGTATTTCAAAAGACCAGAATCTGATCTCGGCATCATCAATCAACTCGATTTTGCGTGGTCTGCATTTCAAATGTATCAGCATCCACAGAAAGTTTTATTAGTATTTTTTGTGGCTGACATTCTCAAACAAACGCTGCGCCATCAAGGCCCCGACCCTGCTTTATTCGATTTTTTAAGAACACAGATTATTGGCTTAGAGACCAACAACAATGACAAATATTTCCCAACCTCTTTTCTAGCGCAGTACTTAATGATCATGGGCTATGCGCCGTTGCTCGAACACGAAGATCCCAAACATTTTGATTTAAAAAGGGGGATTTTTGATACTGCGCAATTAGAATCTATTGACTGCATCGATGACCCGGGTTTGGTAGCTTTTTTAAAAGCACAATTTTGGCCTACTGCTGAGCCGCAATTTCAGAAAGAACACCTAAAAGCAGGTTTACAAATTTTAGTCAGGTACGCAGGTATGCACATTCCGGGGTTTCATTTAGATAAAACCATGGAAATTTTACATGAAACGCTTTATAGTTAGCGTTTTCTAGCGAAAAAGTCTTTGAGTAATTGGCTGCATTCAGCCTCCATAATGCCGTTTTCAACTAAGGTAGCCGGATGATACAACTGTGCACCAGTGGCGCTGGCCCCTCGTTTTGAATCGCGGGCGGCAAAAACAATTTTGTCTATTTGTGACCAATACAAAGCGCCTGCACACATGCAGCAAGGTTCGAGTGTTACGTACAACGTGCATTCTTTGAGGTACTTCGCACCGAGATATTGAGCTGCCGCCGTAATAGCTTGAATTTCTGCGTGTGCTGTAACATCGGTCAGTTGTTCCGTTAGATTATGCCCGCGGGCAATAATTTGATTTTTACAGACAATAACAGCACCTACAGGAACTTCATCGGCATCAAAAGCCTTTTGCGCTTCCAAATAGGCTTGTTTCATAAAATATTCATCGTTGAACGGACTCAGCATGGCACAAGATTACAAACTTTCTAGTAATTTTCCGACATGAATTTAATGGACCTCTTCTTATTTGCACCACTCATTTATGGGGCCTATAAAGGTTACAAACGCGGGCTGATCATGTCCTTGTTTATGTTGTTGGCAATTGTCGTGGGCTTATACGCTGCATTTCAACTCAATGATGTTTGCGTAGATTTCGGAGTAAAAACACTCAAATGGGAGAAAACTACGTTAGTTCCACTTTGTTTCGTGGTTTTATTTTTGGGCATTGGTGCTGGCGTTTATTTTGGCGGCAAGCTTTTAGAAACAGCTCTCAAAGTAGTCAAATTATCTATACTTAACAATCTAGCGGGTGCTTTACTCGGAATTTTACAATGGATTTTTTTAATCGCTACACTATTGTTGTTTGTCCTTTCTTTAGATAGAAAGCAGTCACTTATTTCAACTCAAAAAAGAAAAGAATCTTTAGCGATTCCGTTTTACACAAAGTTTTTACGGCTTGGTTTGCCAAGAGCATCTGAAGCTTATATATTCAAATCCTATCTGGAACAAGTCCCTGCATTCACAGATTCAACCACCATTTTCGAACATGAAAACAATTAGTTTCTTCTTCTTTTTGACATTAACTCAGGTTGTGAATGCCCAAGAAGCATTACTTACAGCACCCATCACTAATAGCTTTGACTTGCTTCAAAACCGCAAGGATAAGACCATTAAGTCGGGCACATATTTTGGATTGCAAAGTGGGCGTTTTTATGTTTTAGAATACGGTTGGGAGCGCCAACGCAAAGTCAAACAAGGCTTTTTAAATCACAATACAACTGCCTTGCATCATGGTTTGAATGTCACGTATGATTTTTCCAGACTGAATCCTATTATGGGTTATGATCTTGGTTTTTGGCGTCGCACCGGAAATTTTGACCTCACTTATGGCCTAAATGCAGCCATCCGAACTGACTTGCGTCAGGTGAGGCTTGGTGTATGTCCTACTGTGGGTGTCAAAGTGTGGCAATTGCATGTTCAAACAGGTATGTATTTGTTAGCTCCGTTTTTTGCCTTTAATGACAACACTTTTAATTCCAATACATTTTTTATTTCTGCCCGTTTTTTACTTGTCCAGGATAAAAAGGAACGTCCAGCAAGCCCACCAAAAGGCGCCTAATTTTTTTAAACGGGTAGATTTCAGTAAATTTCGTTGAATTTTATTGAAATGAAAAAACTCTACACACTGCTATTAAGCATTATTTTGAGTGCCTATGCTTTTGCTCAAGCCCCTATTGTCAGCATCACAGCAAGTAATACTCAAGTTTGCGCGGGTAGTACACTCACGCTTACCGCAAACTCCAATATTCCAGGATCAACTTTTTTGTGGTCAACCGGAGCAACAACAAGTGCTATTTTTGTCAACCCAATTGCAAATTCGAGTTATTCGTGTATTGTTACCGCCAACGGGCTTTCGAGTACGGCAAGTCAGGCCATTTCTGTGCTCCAAAACCCCATAGCCAATGCTGGCACAGACTTCACAAAAACGTGTGTAAGCAATGCCAACGGTGCTTTTATCGGTATGACCGCTCAACCAGGCGTTACCTACAGTTGGTCCCCGACCACAGCCTTAAGTTCAGGCACTGCTTCCAACCCAACAGCGAATCCAACAACTACCACTACTTATACTTTAACAGCAACCCACACGCAGTCAGGCTGTGTAGCAACAGATGCGGTTGTTGTATCTGTTAACCAGACATTACCAACCGCTGATGCAGGCCTTGATGGTGAGAAAACTTGTGCTCAAAACAGCACTGGCGTTCAAATTGGCGCGCTTCCACAAAGTGGCCAAACTTACAGCTGGACGCCAAGTACTGGCCTCAGCGCTACGGGTGTTGCCAACCCAATTGCCAACCCAAGTACCACCACCAACTATACACTTACAGTAACCAATGTGTCAAATGGTTGTACAGCCACTGATCAAGTTTTAGTAAGTGTCAATACTACTTTACCCACAGCCAATGCCGGCCTTGATTTTACTAAAACATGTGTTACTAACAGCAATGGTTTGGCCATTGGGCAAGTAACGGCAAGTGGTGTTACCTACAGTTGGTCACCAAGTACAGGCCTGAGTTCTTCAACGGTGTCAAACCCTACGGCTAACCCAAGTTCAACGACCACCTACACGCTCACGGCTACTCAAGTGAGTAGTGGCTGTACGGCCACCGATCAAGTATTAGTAACCGTGAATCAGCAAGTGCCGGTAGCAAACGCTGGTGTAGATTTACTGAAAACCTGTACGCAGAACAACGCAGGCGCAACACTTGGAAGCGCCGCACTTTCTGGTTGCACTTACAGCTGGAGCCCAAGTACGGGCCTCAGCAGTGCCACCACCAGCACGCCTTTTGCGAACCCCGCCCAAACCACAACCTACACGGTTACGGTAACCCAAGCGTCATCAGGCTGTACGTCCACAGACCAAATGACTTTTGATGTCAATGTGGCTACGCCAACAGCGAATGCAGGTGTCGATTTCAATAAAACATGCTTGCAAAATACCAATGGTCTGCAAATCGGTAGCACGGCAGTGGCAGGTTATACCTACAATTGGTTCCCGACACTCGGCTTGTCGAGCTCCACCGTATCAAACCCGATTGCCAACCCCACACAAAGCACCTCATACTTACTCACGGTCACCGACCAAGTATCTGGCTGCACAGCCACCGATCAAGTTGCAGTAACTGTTAACACCACCGCACCCATAGCCAATGCTGGCACAGACTTCACAAAAACTTGTGTAAGCAATGCCAACGGTGCTTTTATCGGTATGACCGCTCAACCAGGCGTTACCTACAGTTGGTCCCCGACCACAGCCTTAAGTTCAGGCACTGCTTCCAACCCAACAGCGAATCCAACAACTACCACTACTTATACTTTAACAGCAACCCACACGCAGTCAGGCTGTGTAGCAACAGATGCGGTTGTTGTATCTGTTAACCAGACATTACCAACCGCTGATGCAGGCCTTGATGGTGAGAAAACTTGTGCTCAAAACAGCACTGGCGTTCAAATTGGCGCGCTTCCACAAAGTGGCCAAACTTACAGCTGGACGCCAAGTACTGGCCTCAGCGCTACGGGTGTTGCCAACCCAATTGCCAACCCAAGTACCACCACCAACTATACACTTACAGTAACCAATGTGTCAAATGGTTGTACAGCCACTGATCAAGTTTTAGTAAGTGTCAATACTACTTTACCCACAGCCAATGCCGGCCTTGATTTTACTAAAACATGTGTTACTAACAGCAATGGTTTGGCCATTGGGCAAGTAACGGCAAGTGGTGTTACCTACAGTTGGTCACCAAGTACAGGCCTGAGTTCTTCAACGGTGTCAAACCCTACGGCTAACCCAAGTTCAACGACCACCTACACGCTCACGGCTACTCAAGTGAGTAGTGGCTGTACGGCCACCGATCAAGTATTAGTAACCGTGAATCAGCAAGTGCCGGTAGCAAACGCTGGTGTAGATTTACTGAAAACCTGTACGCAGAACAACGCAGGCGCAACACTTGGAAGCGCCGCACTTTCTGGTTGCACTTACAGCTGGAGCCCAAGTACGGGCCTCAGCAGTGCCACCACCAGCACGCCTTTTGCGAACCCCGCCCAAACCACAACCTACACGGTTACGGTAACCCAAGCGTCATCAGGCTGTACGTCCACAGACCAAATGACTTTTGATGTCAATGTGGCTACGCCAACAGCGAATGCAGGTGTCGATTTCAATAAAACATGCTTGCAAAATACCAATGGTCTGCAAATCGGTAGCACGGCAGTGGCAGGTTATACCTACAATTGGTTCCCGACACTCGGCTTGTCGAGCTCCACCGTATCAAACCCGATTGCCAACCCCACACAAAGCACCTCATACTTACTCACGGTCACCGACCAAGTATCTGGCTGCACAGCCACCGATCAAGTTGCAGTAACTGTTAACACCACCGCACCCATAGCCAATGCTGGTGCAGACTTCACAAAAACATGTGTGAATAATACAGCAGGGCTATTAATTGGCGCAGGAACCACAGCAGGGAACACGTACAGCTGGTCCCCGAGTACAGGTTTATCGAGCGCAACGATTTCAAACCCACTTGCAAATCCGAGTGTAACAACTACTTACACACTTACTGTAAATAATCCGGCTACGGGTTGTTCGGCAACTGATGTTGTTATAGTAACCGTAAATCAAACACCACCTCTTGCTGCAGCAGGCCCTGACTTCCTAAAAAATTGTTATCAGAATTTTACTGGAAGTGTGATCGGAATGACGCCCGTTACAGGAAATTCATATCAATGGAGCCCTATTGCAGGTCTCAATTTTGCAACAGCGGCTAATCCGGTTGCCAATCCAGCCATAACAACTACTTACACACTTACCGTAACCAATGTCGCTAATGGTTGTGTGGCCACAGATCAGATCATTGTAACGGTTGATATTGCGGCGCCAAGTGCCAATGCAGGAAATGATTTTTCAATTAATTGTTTTGGAAATTCAGCTGGTGCTTCTATTGGGATGAACCCAGCTCCGGGCATGACTTATTCTTGGACACCAGTTGCAGGCCTGAGCACTACAGCAACAGCAAACACTTGGGCCAATCCGAGCCAAACCACAACGTATACGCTCACCGCTTTAAATCCTGTAAATGGTTGTTCTACTACAGACCAAGTATTGGTATCTGTGAATTTGACAACGCCATTTGCCAATGCAGGCCCAGATAAACTCAAAAACTGCACAATCAATACAACAGGTGCACAAATCGGAACACTAGCTCAGGCTCAAACGAATTATAGTTGGTCTCCAACCACCGCTCTTTCTACGCCAAATGCTGCTCAAACTTGGGCCAATCCGTCTCAGTCTATGTGGTACGTGCTCACGGCTACCAATTGGGCAAGTGGTTGTACCGATATCGATTCTGTTTATTTTGAAGTCAATGTGGTTCAACCTATCATAGAAGCGGGGCTCAACCAAAGCGTTTGCCTCGGTGATTCCATTTTAGTCTCCGCAACCTATCCGATAGGAACTCAGATGAGTTGGAACAATGGCATTCAAAATAATCAATATTTCATCCCAACAATTTCACAGTATTATACGCTCACAGTTATTGCTACCAATGGTTGTCAGAGTCAAGATTCGCTGTTTGTTCAGGTGAATCCTTTACCTGCCATTTATGCAGGCCAAGATATTGAGGTTTGTGCGGGGCAAACGGTCACCTTAGCGGGTAGTTTCGGAACCATCTATTATTGGTCTGGTGGTATTCAAAATGGGGTGTCATTTATCCCTACTTCTAGCGGTGCGTATTCCGTTACTGGCCTTGACATCAATGGTTGCCAAAATACTGATCTTGTTTTAGTTACAGTTCATGCCAATCCAGTTGTTAGCGCAGGTGTGGATCCAGCGCTTTGCTTGGGTGATTCCGTTATGTTGTCAGCAACTGGTGCCTTGAATTATTCATGGTCGAACGGCATGGCAAATGGAAGCTATATCACACCAAATTTCACGACACTTTTAGAAGTCACCGGCACCAATCAGTTTGGTTGTACGGGTTCAGATTTATTTGAAATTACAGTGAATCAACCTACTTTTTCTACGTTAAATGTAGTTTTCCAAGGTCCTTATACCTTAAATGGAATTACTTACAACCAAAGTGGTACATACACGCAAGTAATTCCGAATGCGGCAGGTTGCGACAGTACCATTACGCTCAATTATGAATTGGTAGATGTGGGTATTGAAGATATTGCACTTCAAACCATTGAAGCTTATCCAAATCCGTTCAATGACCAAATCTGGATGACCTACCATGAAAATTTAATTGGCGAAGCACTATTTGTCTTAGACCTCAGCGGTAGAATACTTGAGCAATATGAATTGAGTGCTGATTTAAAGATGCAGCTCGAGTTAGGCGCGTTTCCAACGGGCACTTATATGCTAAGCACCCGGAAAACACTACCGATAAGAATCGTTAAATTATAAATCGAACTTGATACCTTGCGCTAAAGGCAAAGAGTCAGAGTAATTGATGGTATTGGTCTGACGACGCATGTAAACTTTCCATGCATCTGAACCAGACTCGCGGCCACCACCTGTTTCTTTTTCACCACCAAAAGCGCCACCAATTTCGGCACCAGATGTTCCGATATTGACGTTGGCAATTCCGCAGTCTGAACCAGCCGCAGATAAGAATGCTTCAGATTCTTTGAGGTCATTGGTCATGATCGCTGAAGATAAACCTTGCGGCACCCCATTTTGAAGCACAATGGCATTTTCAACCCCACCGCTGTATTTCATGATGTATAAAATAGGAGCAAAGGTTTCGTGCTGAACAATTGCAAAATGATTTTCAGCTTCGATGATGCATGGTTTGACATAGCACCCAGATTCATAACCTACGCCAGAAAGCACTCCGCCTTCAACGATGACTTTTCCACCTTCTTTTTGAGCAGCTTCTATGGCTGCAAGGTAATTGTTTACCGCATCTTGATCAATAAGAGGACCAACGTGGTTGTTCTGATCAAGTGGGTTACCAATGCGCAATTGCTTATAAGCAGCCGAAAGGGCGTCGCGTACTTTATCAAAAACACTTTCGTGGATGATCAAACGACGAGTTGAAGTACAGCGTTGACCCGCTGTTCCGACAGCACCGAATACAGCACCTGGCACTACCATTTTGAGGTCAGCACTTGGTGTAATAATAATGGCGTTGTTGCCTCCTAATTCTAATAAAGATCGACCTAAACGCTGACCAACGGCAGCACCAACAGATTTACCCATGCGAGTAGAACCAGTTGCAGAAACCAAAGGAACACGCGGGTCATTGGCCATGAGTTTGCCAATTTCGCCATCACCGATCACTAAACCAGAAACACCTTCAGGTACGTCATTGGCTGCAAAAACTTCTTGTGCAATGCGCTGACAAGCAATGGCTGTAAGTGGTGTTTTTTCGGATGGTTTCCAAACACAAACATCACCACAAACCCAAGCTAGAGCTGTATTCCAGTTCCAAACAGCAACTGGGAAGTTAAATGCAGAAATAATACCGACAATGCCTAGCGGATGGTATTGCTCGTACATGCGGTGATTAGGGCGCTCAGAGTGCATGGTTAAACCATACAATTGGCGAGAAAGACCTACTGCAAAATCACAGATGTCAATCATTTCTTGAACTTCGCCAAGACCTTCTTGTAAAGATTTCCCCATTTCATAAGAAACGAGTTTGCCTAGAGGTTCTTTATAAAAACGAATGCGCTCGGCAAGTTGTCTGACAACTTCACCGCGTTTTGGCGCAGGTACTTTTCTCCATTCTACAAATGCAGCTTGTGCTTTCTCGATGACCTGATTGTATTGATCAGGTGTAGCCATAGTTACATGTGCAATAACTTGCGCATCTACTGGTGAAACAGAAGCAATTTGAGCACCTGTTGAAGTAAGCCAATTGGCACCTGTAGAGGCACCTTGGTTATTTTCTTGGATCCCTAATTGACCCAGAATTTCTTTAATTTCAGCTTGAAGAGACATATTTGGTTGATTTGCAGACAAAGGTAGGGAATTTTTATTGTGTAACTTTGTAACATGAATGACCTTTCTACCGATCCAATTTGTGCTTTAGCCACTGCCAGTGGAATGGGGGCAATCGCCGTCATTCGTGTATCAGGAAAGGGTTCAAAAGAATTGGTATCTAAAGCCTTTTCAAAAGACCTCACCGCGCTTCCTTCTCATACCGTTCATTTGGGTTGGATGCTAGCGGCCAATGGCGATCGTCTTGACGAAGTGTTGGCCACACTTTTTGACCATGGTAAAAGTTTTACCGGAGAAGAGAGTGTAGAATTGGCTTGTCATGGCTCTACATTTATTCAACAATTGTTACTCCAACGACTTGCCGAATTGGGCTGTCGCCTTGCCGAACCAGGAGAATTCACGAAGCGCGCTTTTCTCAATGGCCGTCTAGACCTTTCTCAGGCAGAAGCCGTTGCCGATTTAATCGCAGCGCAATCCAAGCAAGCACATCAAGTAGCCTTGCAACAATTGCGTGGTCGTTTTTCTTCTGAACTACAACAACTCCGAGAGCAACTCATTCAATTTGCAGCACTCATCGAACTCGAACTCGATTTCGGTGAAGAAGATGTAGAATTTGCCGACCGCACAGCGCTTAAACTTCTTGTTGCCGAAGTTTTGAAAATGGTGCGTCGTTTGGCTGCTTCTTTCGAACTGGGTAATGCCATCAAAAACGGGGTTCCAGTAGCAATTGTAGGCGCACCCAATACGGGTAAAAGCACACTGTTAAACCAACTTTTAGGAGAAGACCGCGCCATTGTCTCAGACATTGCTGGCACCACGCGCGATGTCATTGAAGAGGTGCTCAATATTGAAGGCATCCAATTTAGGCTCATCGACACAGCGGGCATCCGCGAAACCACTGAAACTATCGAAGCCTTGGGTATCGAGCGTTCACAGCAAAAAATTGAACAAGCAAAAATTGTCTTGTGCCTCACCGATGCAAGCAATAGCGAAAATTTCACCGAGACAACTGCTTGGGTTAAGTCTTTAAAAACTTTGCATCCCGACAAGCATATTCTTTTGGTTCAGAACAAAGCAGACCTAAAAACTGCTAATCTAAACGAAGCATCAAATGTTTTTGATTTACAAATGAGCGCCCTCACAGGAAACGGTGTTGCTGAACTCAAGGCCAAACTTGTTGCGCTTGTACTTGGTGACTACAGTATCCAAGACGAAACCATCGTTTCTAACGCGCGCCACCACGCCGCCTTGTTACAAACAGCTGCCGCTCTCGAACGCGCTCAAGAAGGCCTTTACGGTCACACCACTGCAGACTTCATCGCCATGGACATCCGCGAAGCCATGCGTCAGTTGGGCCACATCACCGGCCAAATCGACATCGACACCGACATCCTCGGCGCCATCTTCAGTAAGTTCTGTATCGGCAAATAAACGCCGATAAGCAACGATAACAATCCATAACAAAAGATAACTAAAACCCTTGCTAGTCAAGGGTTTTTTGCGTTTTTAGCTCAACTGTCATTTTTCGTCTTTTGGGGTGTTTTGCACCCATTTTGTTGCTTATTTGTTTTTCGGATTGATTAAAAATTACTTGCTGGTAATGGAAGTGTTTTTGTAAAGAAAAACCGAAAAAATATACATAAAGTCAATCATATGTATAGAAAAATGAAGTTTCTTTATATAAATCAATATCTTATAACTTGTCATAAAACGGATAAAATACTTTATATTTGTCCTTTATAAGACAAGTTAAATGAAGACAGCACCCGCTATATTGCCTAAAAACCTGAAGATTTTAAAAGATCTAGGTGAGCATATTCAATTGGCTCGCTTGCGCCGCAAATTAAGTGCAGATCAAATTGCTGAGCGTTCAGGACTAGGTAGAAAAACCATTTACAATATAGAACAAGGAAGTCCCACCGTTGCCATTGGCAGCTATTTGCAGGTGCTCTTTGTTTTAGGTTTAGAGAAAGATTTAACCACGGTTGCGGCAGCTGATCCATTAGGTAGAAAATTGCAGGATGCTGGAATCATCATTAATAAACGTGCACCCAAACAAACGAAAAAGTCATGAAGCACAATGCAACAAAAATATGGGTTTATGCGGATTGGGATTTCCTGAAGGAATCTCAATTAATGGGTTTTTTGACTTCACAACGCGTGCGGGGTAAAGAGATATTTTCATTTGAATACACAGAGTCCTGGGTGAGTAATCATCATCCGATTTTATCCTTGGATCCGCATTTGGGGTTTTACAAGGGGAAACAATATTTGCCAGAAGAGAAAAACAACTTTGGAATTTTCCTTGATTCATCGCCCGACCGTTGGGGTAGGCTATTGATGCGAAGAAGAGAAGCCTGGCAGGCAAAAGAAGAACGTCGAGACGAAAGAACACTTTTTGAAAGTGATTTTCTATTGGGCGTTTTTGATGGACATCGTATGGGTGGAGTGCGTTTTAAATTGAGCGAAGATGGACCTTTCATGAATGACCAGAAGAAAATGGCAACGCCGCCTTGGACCTCACTTCGTGAACTAGAACATGCGAGTTTGCAACTTGAACGCGATGATGCCATAAATGACCCCGAGTATGCGCAGTGGTTAAGTGTGTTGATTGACCCAGGATCTTCATTAGGAGGCGCAAGACCCAAAGCCAGTGTGATAGACGACAACGGGCATTTATGGATTGCTAAATTTCCAAGTTCAAGAGATGAAAAAAATGCTGGTGCTTGGGAAATGGTATTGCACGATTTAGCCAAAGCTTGTGGCATTCATGTTTCAGAAGCTCGATTGCAAAAATTCTCTGGCAAGCATCATACTTTTTTATCCAAACGTTTCGATAGAACAGAAGAGCAAAAACGCATTCACTTCGCATCGGCAATGACTTTGTTGGGACTACAAGATGGAGCGGATCATTTGGAAGGAGTTGGTTACCTGGATTTAGTTGGTTTTATCATGCAACATAGTCCGGAATCAAAAGAAGATTTGGAGCAGTTGTGGCGAAGAATGGCATTTAATATTTTGGTGTCAAACACCGACGACCATTTGCGAAACCATGGATTTATGCTCACTCCACTGGGATGGCGTTTATCTCCTGCGTACGATATGAACCCCAATGAAATGGGGAATGGATTAACCTTGAATATTTCTGAAAATAGCAATGAGTTAGACCTCACGTTAGCTGTAGAAACTGCTCAATTGTATCAATTGAAAAGTGAGCAAGCAGAAAGTATATTAAAGGAAATGATTGATAAAATTTCTAACTGGCGTGTCACTGCCAAGAAATTTGGAATCAGCAATAGCGAGATAGAACAAACGAAACGAGCGTTTCGGTTCGTGGAAAAGTGAAAACTTGGCAAATAATTTCCCTACCTTCGTATCTAAATTTTAACCCTATGAAACTGCGTTTACTCGTAATATTTTGTGTTGTTATTTTTGGCCTCAAGCCAGTGCTGGCTGAAGAAGGCATGTTGATTCCGTCTTTAATTGCGGCGTTTGAAAACGACATGAAGGCCAAGGGCATGAAGCTCAGTGCAGCCGATATTTATAGTGTGAACAGCACCAGTCTAAAAGATGCTATTTTTCAGTTTGGTGGCGGATGTACGGCAGAGCTAGTTTCTGATAAAGGCTTGCTCTTGACCAACCACCATTGTGGCTATGGCCAGATTCAGGCGCATAGTTCTTTGGAACACGATTATTTGAAAAATGGTTTTTGGGCTAAGAATTTAGCAGAAGAATTGCCAAACCCTGGTTTAACGGCAACGCGCATTGTCCGTATTGAAGATGTGACAGCAGCAGTGTTGGCAGGTGCAAGTTCTAAAGCAGATCAAGCTACAATAGCGGCAAACATCAAGAAATTGGTAGCGGCGGCAATCGCAGGAACCCACTTTGAGGCAGAAATCAAGGCGTTTAATTATGGCAATGACTATTATATGATGGTCAAAGAAACGTTTACCGATGTGCGTTTTGTAGGTACCCCGCCGAATTCTATCGGTAAGTTTGGTGGCGACACAGACAACTGGGTTTGGCCACGCCATACGGGTGATTTTTCTGTATTTAGAATTTATGCGGGCAAAGACAACAAGCCGGCAGCATTTTCTAAAGACAACCAACCCTATAAACCTTTACACTATTTACCAATTTCATTCAAGGACCGCAAAGAAGGAGACTTCACGATGGTATATGGTTTTCCGGGCACCACTGAACAGCATGTGGTTTCTGAATATTTGAAATTTATCATTGAACAAGAGCGCCCTGCGCGCATCGAAATGCGCAACCATTCGCTAGCCGCCATCGATGCAGGTATGAAAGCTACTGACCTCACCCGTATTCAGTATTCAGCAAAGCAAGCCAGTATTGCCAATGCCTGGAAAAAATGGATTGGCCAAGTGGAAGGCTTGAAAAACTTGAATGCCTATCAGGTCAAGCTTGATTACGAAGCGCGTTATTTAGCCAAAGCAGCTACGCAGCCTGCTTGGAGTAAATATGCTGAAGCACTCAACATGCTGAATGCCATGATGGCGGAAGGCACCAAAACAGAGTACAAATATGCTATTGGTGTAGAGTATTTTTCTGTGGGCCCAGAGTATTTCAAAATGGTTCGAGGCCTTGAAGACTTATTAGCGAATTATGCAAAGTATGAAGCCAATAAAGAGTTGGCGACAGTTATTGCTAAAATTCAAACAAGTGCCGATGGCTTTTTCAAAAATTATAATTCAGCTGTAGATCGTCAGATCTTTTTAGACCTCACCAAGCTTTACTTGCAGTACAGTGGACAACAATTAACAGGTAAAACGGTAGAGGTGCTTACTGAAGAAATTTATACGAAATCAATTTATACAGATGCTGGCCGCATGAAGGCATTTTTGGATGGTTTTGGTGCAAAATCAATGAAAAAACTGCAAAAAGACCCTGGTTTTGTTCATTTTTATCAGTTTTTCACGCCTTTTAGAAATGAAGTTGTACCAGCTTACAAGAATTTTCAGATCGATGTCAATCAATGGATGCAAATCTATGTCGAAGGTAAATACACCATGTTCCCAACAGATAAACACTGGCCAGATGCCAACTCTACTTTGCGTATTACATACGGCCAGCTCGAAGGATCAGCCCCGACAGACGGCATGCGCTACACTGAGCACACCACCCTCGATGGCATCATTACTAAATACAACACAGGTAACCCAGATTTTGAATTATTACCGCGCATGCTAGAATTGCACGCCGCTAAAAACTACGGCTCTTATGCGCAGGGCGATGACCTTTGGGTTTGTTTTACTGGCTCGAATCATACGACCGGCGGCAATTCGGGCTCTCCGGTACTCGATGAAAACGGCTACCTCATGGGACTCAATTTTGACCGCAGTTGGGAGAGCACCATGAGCGATTATTTATTTGATCCAAATCGTTGTAGAAACATTGTGGTAGATATCCGCTACGTGCTTTGGGTCATGGATATTTATTCAGGCGCCAAACACTTGGTCGATGAGATGACCTTAATGAAAGAATAAATCTATATTTGCTTTTTATTTTGAACCCTATTGCCCTTCCTCGAATGAAGAATTTCTTATTATTCCTGCTTTTCGGATTCGCCTTCACTTTTTCCGGACTCGCCAACAAAGATCTAGCTGTTCCAGTTTCTCAAAAAATCGAAGGATTTCTTGTCGATTATAAAACCAAAGCTGAGGTGGAAGAGGTAGAGGTTCAACTGACTTCTCTGGTTACAGGTAAAGTATATACCTCAGAAACCGACGAAAACGGAAAGTTTACTTTCAGAAATGTACCTATCGGTAAATCAAAATTAAGTCTCATCGACAAAGATTACCGCGCAACTACATTAAAAGTATTTGAAACCAATGCCAAAGAGCACTTAGTGCACTACACATTCAGCAAAACACAGCCATTTACCGCCCAATTAAAAGTTTCTTGGTTATTTAACTGGGGTGATCGCGAAATCATAGTAAACGGTAAAAAAATGGTCAAAGAGCATTATTGGTCTCATATGACAGCTCGTGTTGTTTTGATCATTTACGGCTTATGCTTGGTCTTGATATTCTTTTATAGTGTCATTCAATTGAGTTTGGCTATTGCGTACGTCCGCAACAGAAAGAAGCAACAAGCCCGCGTTACACCGCCTTTTGATTTGTCAAATGCACCAAAAGTAACGGTTCAATTGCCGATGTTTAACGAAATGTATGTGGCAGAGCGCATCATTGAAACTTGTGCTGAAATTGATTACCCACGCGATAAATTTCAGATTCAGGTCCTCGATGACTCCACAGATGAAACCAAAGAAATCATTGCCAAGAAATGTGCTGAGGTTGCCGCAAGGGGTATTAACATCCAACACGTGCACCGCGTAGACCGAACTGGTTACAAAGCAGGGGCTCTTGATGCAGCCATGGATAAAGTAGAAGGCGAGTTCATTGCCATCTTTGATGCCGATTTTGTGCCGAGTAAAGACTTTTTATTACGCACCATTCCTTATTTCACAGAAAATATCGGTGTGGTTCAAACGCGTTGGGGACACCTCAACAAAGATTACTCTTTACTTACCGAACTTCAAGCTTTCGGCCTCAACGGACACTTTGCCATCGAGCAAGGAGGTCGCAATGCCAGTGGACACTACATCAATTTCAACGGAACGGCAGGTGTTTGGCGCCGTGCAACTATTGATGATGCTGGCGGTTGGGAACACGACACCATTACCGAAGACCTCGACTTAAGTTACCGCGCTCAAATGAAGGGTTGGCAATTTGTTTATTTAGAAGAAGTAGAGTCTCCGGCTGAACTACCGATCACGATGTCTGCACTCAAGAGTCAGCAACACCGTTGGATGAAAGGTGGCGCCGAAGTTTTCATTAAAATGTGGAAGCGCTTGGCTACTACCAGAGGTTTGAAATTCTCTGATCGCGTACACGGTTTGGCGCATTTGTTCAATTCAAGTGTATTTTTCTTTATCCTGATTTTGTCTTTATTGAGTTTGGCTGTGTTGCACATCAAAGATTCTTTCTCTGACCTCAATATTTACATCAAGTACGGAATGTACTTCTTCTCGAGTACAATTTTCTTAGGCTTCTATTACTGGAATTCATTCCGCGACAAGAAAGGCAACTTCTTTGGAGATCTTGTTCGCTTTTTAGCACGTTTTGTCCAATTCTTGACCGTTTCTATGGCATTGGGTCTTAGCAATGCAGTAGCGGTTATTGAAGGTTATTTAGGTATCAAGAGTTCGTTTGTACGTACCCCTAAGTTTAACGTAGCTAAAAAGGATGAATTCAAAGGAAACAAGTACGATAAAAAGAGCTTGTCCATCATCAATATTTTGGAAGGAATCTTTATGGTAACCTTCGGCTTTACAGCTGTGAATCGGGCTTTATACGGAGATTTAGGAATGGTGCCATTCCATTTAATGTTGGCGATTGGTTACGGCATCATTTTCTTTAACACGCTAAAAGAAAACCGAGCGCCACAGGGCTAATTATTCTTTTACAATACTGAGGCTTTCGAGCCTCGGTTCGTATTTTCCGCTTCTAAACTGAAAGGTGCTTCGGAAGCTATTTCCCTTACATACATAAGAACCAATGGTCGTGCCGTTGCCATCTATGGACTTACTGTTTTTGTAACGGAACACAAACGTCCCTTTAGGGTATTTTTGAAAAAAGCTAGCAAGAATCATTTCTGCTTGCGCTAACGGAAAAGCGCCCTCAGTGCCCGGCAGTTGTAGTACAATTTTATCTTTGCCTAAACCAATAATAGAATGTGAATCGTTGGATTCCATTCCTTTCTGAATCACAGAGTAAGGAATATCACTACTGAGGCCAATAGCAATAAGTAATCCGGCGAATAAATTGTAAATTACATTCATGCCACAAACTTAACAAAAATGATGCCGCAAATTTCTCTAAATTTGTAGCAATTACTAGCCAAATGAAAGCACAGCAAGACCAACTCGTCATATACAATAGCCTTAAAGGTGAAAAAGAAGTGTTCAAGCCTCTAGTTGAGGGTCATGTTGGCATGTATGTATGTGGCCCTACCTTGTACAGCGAGCCGCACATGGGCAATATGCGTACCTTCATCAATTTCGACCTCATTTACCGTTATCTATTACATTTAGGTTTTTCTGTGAAGTATGTCCGAAATATTACCGATGCAGGCCACATTACCAATTCTGCAGGTCAGGAGGTTGACAGCATTGGCGAAGCTGCAAAAGCCGCACAAATGCAATCTTTAGAGATTGTCTATAAATATGCTGTTAAGTTTCAAGAATTGCAGCGCATTTATAATTTGTTGCCTCCAAGTATAGAACCAACTGCTACCCAGCACATCCAGGAGCAAATCGAAATCATTGAGCAAATTTTGGCAAATGGCTATGCCTATGAAGTAAATGGATCGGTCTATTTTGATACGCGTCGTTATATGCAAGATTACCATTACGGGATCTTGAGCGGCAGAAAGGTAGACGAACTTGAAAATGAGACGCGTGCCTTAAATGCCCAAGATGAAAAACGCTTCTTTGCCGACTTTGCATTATGGAAACGCGCAAACCCCAACGATATGCAAATTTGGCGTTCGCCTTGGGGTAACGGAAATCCGGGTTGGCATATTGAGTGTACGGCCATGAGTACCAAGTATTTAGGTAAGCAGTTTGACATCCATGGCGGTGGTATGGACCTCAAGTTTCCGCATCATGAAGATGAAATTGCTCAAAGCTGCGGTTCTTTTGGTTGCAACCCTGCGCGTTACTGGATGCATGCCAACATGCTCAATGTCAATGGTCAGAAGATGTCTAAGTCTTTTGGTAATTACTTTTTACCGAAGCAAATTCTAGATGGCACTACGGGGCTCTTCGAAAAATCTTATTCGGCCAATGTGGTGCGCTTCTTCATGATGCAAGCACATTACCGCAGCAACCTTGATTTCACGCAAGAGGCCTTAAATGCTGCCGAAAAAGGTTTATCTAAACTGACAGATGCACTTGCAACCCTTTCACGCTTGCAAGGTGCCGATAAGTCTTCTTTTGATGTGGAGGCTTTAGTAGCTACGTTCTACAAAGCCATGAACGACGACTTCAATGCGCCTATTCTGGTTGCCAATCTTTTTGAAGCCACGCGCCTCATCAATTTGGTAAACGATGGCAAAGAACAGATATCAATGACAGACCTCTCTTTACTCAAAGAGAACATGGATTCCTTTGTTTTTGATGTATTGGGTCTGCAACAAGAAAACAGCAATACAGAAACACGCTTGGCGCCAGTTATGGACCTTGTACTCGATTTGCGTCAGCAGGCCAGAACAAATAAAGACTGGACAACCTCAGATCAAATCAGGGACGGTTTAGCTAAAGCCGGAATTGTCGTGAAAGATGGCAAGGAAGGTACTACTTGGAGCTAAACGCGTGCTGGTCTAATTTTTAGCACTTTGGATATTGGCTTCAATACCATTCCAGAGTTGAAAACGTTTTTCTAGTGCTAAAATTGAAACGGCTTGTGCTTCTTGCCACTTAGTAGCGTCTGATCCACAAATTTCTTCCATCATTTTCAATGAAATTGGCCCGTGGTCATCGCCATCTACTTCAATGTGGCGCTCAAGGTAATAAAGCAGTTTGTCAATGTTGCTTTGCCCTTGCCCTTGCATTTCGCGCAAAATCTCTATAAACATATCCGGGATGAGGTCTTCACGGCCAAATGTAAACAATGCAGCTATTTTATGGAGTTGCCCTGAATCAATAACTTCAAAAGTGAAGCGCACGAACTCACGGGTTTCTTCATTTATTTCTAGTTGGTAAAGCGCTTCATCTAGTGATTTTCCGTATGAAAGCCATTCGGTAAGTTGATGAATTGGCATGGTTTGGGCGCCAATTTGTTGCATGGCCTCAAGGTACATTTCGAAATGGCTCAGGACTTTCCCATCTTTATCTTGGTCTGATTCTTCTCCGAGAACAATTTCATTAATGAAACGACGCGTGGTCGGAGAACCTTTTGGCGACCAAGGAACCTCAACACAAGTGAGCTCGCGTTGCAGGGCTTTCAGCAGACTCATGAAATCCCAGACGGCAAAAATGTGTTGTTCCATAAAGAGTTGGAAATCTTCAATACGCTCAATTTGGGCATACATCGAATGCGCCAAAAGACGTTCTCTTGCTGGTTGAATTGCCGCTTGCAATTGTTCAGTTTGTGTGCTCATGATTTCAGAACAAATAAAAAATCAATTAGTTGAGCTTAATGCCAAGTTCTTTTAATTGTGCGTCATTTAAGGGTGATGGCGCATCGATCATGGTGTCACGGCCCGAATTATTTTTAGGGAAGGCGATGTAGTCACGGATAGATTCTGAGCCTCCCATGGTTGCGACCAAACGATCGAGACCAAAGGCCAAGCCGCCGTGTGGAGGCGCACCATATTCAAATGCCGACATCAAGAAACCAAATTGGGCTTGCGCTTCTTCCTTGGTAAAACCTAGAAGGTCAAACATGCGTGATTGCAGGTCGCGGTCATGGATACGAATAGAACCACCGCCAAGCTCTACGCCGTTCATGGCGAGGTCATAGGCATTGGCACGCACCTTTCCAGGATCGGTGTCAATGAGGTGCATGTCTTCTGGTTTAGGGGAAGTGAAGGGGTGGTGCATGGCATGGTAGCGTCCGCTTTCTTCGTCCCACTCCAATAAAGGAAAATCAAGGACCCAAAGTGGCTTGAATTCATTAGGATTGCGCAAACCAAGTTCTGTTCCTAAATGTAAGCGCAACTCATTGAGTTGTTTGCGTGTTTTGGAGAGGTCTCCGGAAAGTAAAAGCAAAAGATCTCCTGGCTTGGCACCTGCGAGGTTTGCCATAGCTTTGAGATCTTCTTCTGTATAGAATTTATCAACGCTTGATTTAAAGCTGCCGTCTGTGTTACACTTGATATAAACCAAGCCTTTAGCGCCAATTTGCGGACGTTTAACCCATTCTGTGAGTTCGTCGAGTTGTTTGCGTGTATATTCCGAACAACCTTCTACATTGATGGCTAAAACAGCCTCGGCGCTATTGAAGACGACGAAATCTTTGCTTTGTGCAAGCGCTGTAAGATCTACGAACTCCATCGCAAAACGAATATCTGGTTTATCAGAGCCATAGCGTTCCATAGCTTCTGCGTAGGTCATGCGTGGGAAAGCACCTTCAAATTTGACCCCGCGAACGTTTTCAAAAAGGTGCTTGATGAGCCCTTCAAACATGTTGAGGATGTCGTTTTGTTCGACAAAGGCCATCTCGCAGTCGATTTGCGTAAACTCTGGCTGACGGTCTGCACGAAGGTCTTCGTCACGAAAGCACTTGACAATTTGGTAGTAGCGGTCAAAGCCACTCACCATCAGCAACTGCTTAAAAGTTTGCGGTGATTGCGGCAAAGCATAAAACTGGCCTTCGTTCATGCGGCTAGGCACTACGAAGTCACGCGCACCTTCTGGCGTAGACTTGATAAGAACCGGAGTTTCGACATCTAAAAAGTCTTTGGAGTCGAGGTATTTGCGGGTTTCAAGTGCAACTTGATTGCGCAAACGCAATTTTTGCTGAACAGGGCCCCTTCTTAGGTCTAGGTAGCGGTATTGCATGCGCAGTTCGTCGCCGCCGTCTGTTTCGTCTTCGATGGTAAATGGCGGAAGTTTAGCCGCATTGAGTATGGTGAGTTTACTGACAAGAATTTCGACCTCGCCGGTGGGCATATTTTTATTCTTGCTGCTGCGTTCAATGACTTGCCCTTCAATTTGGATCACGAATTCACGACCCAATTTTCTGGCCTGCTCACAAAGCGCTGCATTAGACTCCATATTGAAAGCCAATTGGGTGATGCCATAGCGGTCACGGAGGTCCAGGAAAGTCATGCCACCGAGGTCTCGGGAGCGCTGAACCCAGCCAGCTAAAGTTACGTTGGTTCCGACATGTTCTAATCTGAGTTCTCCGCAGGTGTGTGAGCGATACATAGCTTTGTTTTTGAAGCAACAAAGGTAAGCAATCTCGGTTAATACCCGTCTCGCTTGAGGTAGGAAGTATCGATCAATGCATTAAAAAATGCAAGCAATTGTTTTTTCTCTTGAGAACTCAGCTGAAAGGGCTGAATTCTTGGGTCTTGAAGCGAATGTTTGGCTCCACCTTTTTGATAATGGGCAAGTACCTCAGAAAGGCTGTTTAAGCTACCATCATGCATGTAGGGGAAGGTGAGCGGAAGATTTCTCAAGGAAGGAATCTTGAACTTACCGATATCCGATGAATCGTGATGTATTCTGAAGCGCCCCTGATCTGTTTTACCTTCATAACTTGCGTACAAGCCATTGTTGGCGGCTTCGTAGGTCGTAAAATAAGGTGCCGGATGACACTGCATACAATAGAGCTTTTCTGAAAAGAGTTTCCAGCCTGCTTTTTGCATTGCTGTAAGTGCTTTGGAATCACCATTCATATATCGGTCAAATGGAGCATTCATCGAGAGCAAACTTCTTTCAAATGCGGCAATACTTCGGGTCAAGACCCATGCATCAAATTCTCGGTTGTAAATACTTTTAGCAGCGGCTTGGTATTCAGGGATTTTGCGAAGCTGCCCAATGAGCACCTTCATGTTGTGTCCCATTTCAACGGCCTCTTGAATGGGCACTATTACCTGAAGCTCTAATGATTCGAGGTGTGCGTCAAACATCGCCGTTTTTAAAAAAGCGGCATTGAGAATACTGGGTGCATTGCGCTCGCTGAGCTGCCCTTTGATGCCTTTGCTTTTTGGCAAGTTGTCTGTAAAGGCCTTTTTTGGGTCATGGCAACTTGCACAAGAAATACTGCCGTCCAAAGACAAGCGCTTGTCAAAAAAAAGTTGTCTGCCTAGGGCAATTTTGGCAAGGCTTTGTGGATTATCTGAAGGCGTAGGAACAACGATACTTGCATTGAGGTCTTGACTTGAGCCGCAGCGAAGGATGCCGAACCCGAGCAAAATAATTGTGGCACAAATACCGAATGCCTTTGTCATTAGAAATACAAGCGCTGTGTCTGCGAGCCTGTTGAGCTGCTGATTTTCAATAAATAAATCCCATGTCGGAAGGCCGCACTATTCATTTCGAATTGAGCTTGCTGCAGTTCTTTGCTCAGTA
>CAZPWB010000036.1:0-27382 GCA_964590425.1 uncultured Lishizhenia sp.
CGGGTGTTAGTGCGAATGCGCAGCTAGCTCCAGGTAGTGTTGCCCCTAACTTTACTGTGACTGCATACCAGCCATGGTTATCTACCGCTGGTATGACTAACAACGGTTCATACACGCTTTACGATTATCTAGATCAAGGATACACCGTGTTCTTAGATGTTTCTGCTACTTGGTGTGGCCCATGTTGGAACTACCATTTAGGAGGTGCTTTAGAAGAAGTTTATGCAGCACATGGTCCAGCTGGTGCACCTGGCGTTGCTTCTTCTACAACAGATGACGTAATGGTTATCTGGATTGAAGGTGATGGTCAAACTGCTGATGCAACTATGCTTGACGGTTCTGGTGCAATTGGTAACTGGATTGAGCCAGCTGCTGGTAACCAAATCCAATTTCCTATGGCAAACCCAGCTTCTGCTGCTGCTAACCAAATCAACAACGACTATGCAATCGCATATTTCCCAACAATCTATCGTATTTGCCCTAACCGTATCGTAGAAGAAGTTGGTCAGTTGGATGGTACTGAATTGTACGCAAGTGTAAGTGCATGTCCTCCACCAGCATCTGCTCCATCTGATGTAGCTGCTCTGGGTTATACAGGTTCTTTAGTACATTGTGAAGGTGCTTACACACCATCTGTTGATATTCAAAACAACGGTACATCTGCACTTACTTCTGCAACTGTAACAATCACTCAAGGTGGCACTACAGTTTCTACTGGTTCTTACACCGGTAACTTATCTACTTATGGTGTTGCAAACGTAACATGTTCGCCAATTGCAAACTTTACAGGTGGTGCACTTGTTTGTACAGTTACAACCTCAGGTGATGCATCTGCCGCTAACAACACGATGAATACCAACGTAGCAGCTGCTGCAAACGCAGTATCTCAGTACGTTACTGTAAACATCACTACAGACTACTACGCTTCTGAAACTTCTTGGGCGATCAAGAGCAGCACTGGTGCAACTGTAGCACAAGGTGGTGGTAACTGGCAAGATTTAGGAGGAACTCAAGCTGGTCAAACAGTTCAAACTCCAGTTCAAGTTACTTTGAACCCAAGCCAGTGTTACACTTTTGAAATCTATGACTCTTACGGTGACGGCATTTGCTGTTCTTACGGTAACGGCGCATACTCTTTAGTAGATGCAAACGGAACAACTATCGCTTCTGGTGGTGAGTTTGGAGAAATTGATACACGTGCATTCAAAACAGGTGCTTTAGGAATGGATGAGTTGGCTACAATCGCAATGAATGTTTACCCTAACCCAGCGTCTTCTGAAGTAAACGTTTCTTTCGAAGCTACTAACAACGATTACGCAGTTGCATTGATGGATCTTCAAGGTCGCGTTATCGCAACTAAAAACTTGACTAACCTTAACGGTACACAAGTTGTTTCTTTCTCAACTGAAAATGTTGCAAAAGGAAGCTACATCGTAACTGTTACAGTAGAAGGTCTTACAACAACTAAAAATGTTGTGATCAAATAATTTCTTTTAAAGAAAGAGAAACGCCCTCCAACGAGGGCGTTTTTTTTTGACCTTTGTTTATGTTTATTCCGTTACCCGTCGAACTTCAAACACACCCGCTACCAGCGCGCTTCACCTTTCCTTTCTATTATGATCTTCATCCCTTAGCAGCCGCAGCCGCGAAAGACTTACAAGCCCATATAGAAAAAACAGATTTCGGCCATGACTTTGGTTTGGATCGAACCGAAAGATTAGGCGCTTTTGGCAAAATGTTTGGGGTGTTAGTGGTTCAAAATCAAGAGGGAAAGCTTGGCTATTTGGCTGCATTTTCTGGAAAACTGGGCAATTCAAATGAACACCAAGGCTTTGTTCCGCCAGTATTTGATTTACTAGAGGCTCAAGGATTTTTTAGACGTGAAGAACAAGAAATCCACCAGCTAACATTAGAAATAGAGTCTTTAGAAAGTGCGCCTGATTTTCAAAATTTAAGTGCGGCAGTATCGAATCTGCATCAAGAATGGTTGAAAAAGCTCGAAGCCTTTCAGCAACAAATAAAATTGTCAAAGTCGCTTCGCGACCAGAGGAGGGCTGCAATTTTAGATACGGAGGAAAATGCTGAGGCTATCTTGGCCCAACTTCGACTCGAAAGCATGCATGAAAGCAGAGCACTCAAGGCACTTAAAAAAGAAGCTCAGGCTGAACTAGAAGTGGCACAAGCAGAAGTAAAAATTTACAAGGAGCATCTACATTTAATTAAAACGCAGCGCGCAGCACATTCTGCCGATTTACAGCGTCGGATCTTTGAGCGCTATACTTTTTTAAATGCACTGGGACAAAGTGCCAAAGTGCTAGACTTATTTACTGATTCTCCGCCTGCTGGTGCAGGAGAGTGCGCCGCTCCTAAGCTTTTGCAATATGCTTATTTGAATCATATGAAACCTATTTGTATGGCAGAATTTTGGTGGGGAATGTCACCAGATTCAGAGGTGCGTATTCATGGGCATTTTTATCCGGCCTGCAAAAGCAAATGTGAACCCATTCTAGGGCACATGTTAAATGGGCTTGACTTAGATCCTAATCCAATTACAGCGATTCATCCACCAAAAGCGTTGGAGATTATTTACGAAGATGACTGGATTGTAGCCATTAATAAAAGCCCAGAGTATTTGTCAGTCCCTGGTAAAAATCCACAACCCAATAGTCTTGAAGATTTAAAAAAATATTTACCGCAAGCTGATGGCCCACTGCTGGTGCACCGTTTAGATATGTCTACCTCTGGCATCATGTTGGCGGCTAAAACAAAGTTGATGCATCAGCGCTTGCAGCGTCAATTTGTACTCAGAAAAGTAAAGAAGACCTATATGGCCATTTTAGATGGCATTCCAAAGGATATTTCAGGAGAGATTAAATTACCACTCCGGGTAGACCTAGATGATAGGCCCAGACAATTGGTCTGTTATGAGCACGGTAGTTTTGCTCACACCAGTTATGAAGTACTTTCTTCTGAAAATGGCCAAACTCGGATTTTGTTTTACCCGCACACAGGCCGAACGCATCAATTAAGGGTGCATGCGGCACATCATTTAGGTTTGAACTGCCCGATTAAAGGCGATGATTTATACGGGAAAAAAGCGGAGCGCTTGCATTTACACGCTACGTGTTTAGGATTTTATCACCCGCACACCAACGAATGGATGGAGCTTAATTGCGCCCCCATCTTCTAACAAAGAAGCATTAAATTTTTGGCTCTAGCCAATCGCCATATTCTCTAATGAGCTCTACTAACGCTTCAACCGCTTCATTTTCATTGATATTGCGGCGGACAATCTCCTTTTCTTTGTAAAGATTGATCTTGCCTGGGCCTGTTCCGACATAGCCGTAATCGGCATCGGCCATTTCACCGGGTCCGTTCACAATACAACCCATAATACCGATTTTAATCCCCTTTAAGTGCGAGGTGCGCTGTCTAATTTTAGCCGTGGTTTCTTGTAAATCAAAAAGGGTACGACCACAAGAAGGGCAAGAAATATATTCAGTTTTTGAAATACGGGTACGAGTAGCCTGTAAAATGCCAAAAGATGTAGAGTTAATATACTGAGCACCTAAGTCAGCGTTTAGCCATATCCCGTCGCCAAATCCATCAATTAATATGGCGCCAGCATCGGCTCCTGAAAACAGTTGAAAACGCTCGAGTTCATTGGTTTCGTATTGATACGAGAGAATAACAGGCTGCTGCAAGTTCTTCTCTTGCATTTCCAAAAAGAAGCGGCGATACAATTGTGTTTTGTTGTCAAATGCCGTATTCAAAATGATGCAGACGTTAGGCAACTTGGCTAACACTTCGGGAATTTGGTCCTCTGCCTCAAGCGGCAAAAAGCAAGTCTGATCGGGTTCGATTTCTTGGAGTTGCTCTTGAAGAACAAGCGGGTAAAAACCTTGTTTTTGGCTATAATGTGCTTTCCAAAAATCGTAATCTACAATAATACCTAGCGTGCCTGGCACTTCAAAATAGAGCTTGTTGCTGCCGATATAGACATAATCTGCAGCCTGATCTTGAAGATTCCATTTGTCGAGTGGCACGCTATATTGATAGCCAAACCCAAAGAAATGGGCAGGCTTAACTTCGTCAACAGCTGATAGGTCAGCTAAAACTACGGGTACATTTTTTCCTCCGATATTGTGAATGGAGGCGCTATTCCTTCTGCTGTAGCTGAAAGGATCGTATTGAAGCGTTGTTTTTGGTGCTTCAAAAGCGAAAGCATTGTAGTTATTATATTTTGCGACTAATTTTTGGGCAACTGGTATTTCTGCCTCGGGTGCTTCAGTTAAAGAAACACGAATGGTGTCTCCGAGGCCGTCTTCTAAAAGTGCACCAATGCCAACTGCAGATTTGATACGACCATCTTCGCCGTCGCCAGCTTCCGTAACTCCTAAATGTAAAGGATAAATAGTGCCGCGTTCGAGCATTTTAGCCATGAGCAGGCGATAGGCTTGTACCATCACCAACGTATTACTTGCTTTCATGGAGATGACTAGCTGGTCAAAGTCGTGCTTTTCACAAATACGAATAAATTCTAGTGCAGACTCAACCATGCCTTCAGGCGTGTCACCATAACGGCTCAAAATGCGGTCAGATAAAGAACCGTGATTGGTCCCAATTCTCATGGCGGTGCCGTGTTCTTTGCAAAGTAAAACGAGTGGGGTAAATTTATCCTCAATGCGTTTGAGTTCAGCTTGGTAACTAGCGTCAGTGAATTCAATTTCTTCAAATTTCTTTTTGTCTGCGTAGTTTCCCGGATTCACGCGTACTTTTTCGACAATTTTGGCAGCAATTTCAGCCGCATTGGGCGTAAAGTGGATATCGGCAACTAAAGGCGTATGATAACCTCTTTTAACTAATTCTGCCTTAATGTTTTGTAAGTTCTCAGCTTCGTTTTTACTCGGGGCCGTAAGCCTAACTAGCTCGCAACCTGCCTCAATCATTCGAATGGATTGTGCAACTGAGCCTTCGGTATCCATGGTATCAGTGGTGGTCATGGATTGGACCCGAATGGAATTTTCCCCTCCCAATTTTAAGCTGCCAATTTGAACTTCTTTGGTGAGTATGCGCGTGCGGTTCCAGGGGTCAAGACAATAACGTTGCATTTGTTTTTTTTAGTCTAACAAAGGTAAGGATTCAATTGTTTGTGCGTTCTTTGTTTCAAAGGTATTCTCATGAGGCAAATATGCTACATTATCCTGATTTGTTTTTGCATTTTTTTTTCATGTAAGGAAAATCAAAAACCCGTCGTGAAACGCTATTTCAAACCAGATAAAACGCAGTCTCTGGTTAAAAACAAGGAAATGGATATGACTTTGAAGCGCAAAAATCAACACAAAGTAATTCATAGCGCATTTCTACCGGCACCATGCCCTATTGATCCAGAACCACCTTTTCCTGATCCAGAACCAATAGATCCACCGGGTTACATTCCCGAACCACCTGACCCAGAAATACTAGTTATAGCTCCAAAAACCATCCGTGACAGCATTGTCAGTTTTCCATTCGCAGCGGCCTCCTATAGTAATCATCCGGATGAATTATTCAAATTTATTGACTACAAAATTGCCAATAGCACAGAATGGTCTTACCTCAAGGAGCTAGGTTACGAGGGGAAAATTTATATGCGCTTGCTCATCGATACAAAAGGCAAAGTTCGAGAAGTAACATTTTTAAAGTTTACTGATCCACAATTGGAAATTTTAAAAAGCATGTTAAAAAATGCTTTTACATCGATGCCAAACTGGCTGCCGGCAAAAGATGAGCGTGGTCAAAGTGTAGTTTCTGAATTTACATTCCCATTGAGGATTCATTTTGAATAATACAGTTATTTAGCGTTTTTTAAGCCCAGCATCTGTATCTTTACTTTCACATGAAAGTATTTGAATACAAGATAGACCTGAAGCGGCACATACTAGGCCTTCTCCTGTTGTTAAGTTTTCTTTATGCATTTTGGCAGCATTTTTCAAGCGACATCTTGCCCATTCACGAATGCAGAAAGTCTGATTCATTGACGCAGGCCATTCAGTATATGAGAGGAGCCGCATTTTTAGAACCCCAAACCAACTGGATTTCGCCGATGGGTAATCGCCATGCTGCTGCTGAATTTCCGATTGTTTATTATATAATTGGGCAAATCTGGAAACTCACGGGTTATCAACTTTGGCTCTCTAAACTACTCAGTTTGGGACTATTAATGACTGCCATCATTTCCTTGCAGCACTTGTTGCTTTGGTTTTTTGAGTCCAAACAAAAAGTACTTGTCTTTTCAGCCATTATATTTAGCGCTCCGGTCTTGATTTACTATGCGGACACCGTTTTACCCAATATTTATGCCTTTTCTTTTTTGCTATTAGCTATCAGTGCCTGCTTCTCTTATTTGCAAACAAAGTGCAAATGGAGTTATTTAAGTTTCACTATTTTTCTCAGTTTGGCAATTCTTATCAAAGTCACGGCGTTAATTGCTGTTTTGGCTTTTCTCGGGGCTTTGTTTTTTACAATACTCCTGACCAACACCTGGAAATCTTACTTTTCAGATCGTCGTGTTTATTGGTTGGGCCTAAGTGTGCTTATTGCGCTGCTAAGCAGTTTTATTTGGTATACTTATGCCATCCGTTACAATGCTGCACACGGCTCAACAATTTTCTCAACTACCATCAGACCCATTTGGGAGGTAAGTACCGAAGAACAAATTCGCATCATCAAACTCGTTTTGACAGAACACCTCAAGGAAATGTATCACCAAATGATTTTAGTTCCTTTGGTGCTCATTGGTTTTTGGGCTTTGTTCAAAAAGGAAATCCCACTTTACTTGCGCTTGCTGATTGTCATCTCTTTCATAGGAACCATTGCCTATTTCATTTTGTGGTTTTGGGTTTTTGATGTCCACGATTATTATTTTATTGAAATCTTGTTTGTTCCTCTGATTTTGATGGCTATTTACATGAAATACACGGCTTCATTTATAGCAGCTGCGCATTGGCAAAAACGAATAGCTTATGTTGGCCTTTCGCTCATTTTCCTCAATGCTGTTTCTTATACTCAGGTAGCGGCAGGCAACCAAAATATCATCGTTAAAAACACACCCTTGACTTCTAGTTTTATCCGAGGAAATTGGGGTTGGTTTTACTTCAATCAGGATGAAACGCTGGGTCAAATTCAAGCGCAGCGAGAAGATATTAAGTACCTAATCAGCAGCAACGATACCGTTTTTTGTTTTTCAGATCCTTATCCAAATGTGCACCTTACAGCCATAGATCGTATTGGTTACAGCAATTATAGTTTGTATAGAGATCAGCCTTTTGTTCCTCAAATACAAAGTCTAATTGATAAAGGAGCAAGTAAATTATTGATTTTGCAGCAAGATACAGCACATGTGGATATCAAACCCTTTTTAAAGCATTTGCTTTATAAGCATAAGCACGTTCAACTCTACGACTTAAGACCCTTCAGAAAATAAAGGAAGCTCCACAAAAAAGCAACTGCCTTTTCCTTCCTCAGATTCAAAATAAATTTTTCCGTTGTGTTTTTCTAGAATCTGCCTAACGACGTTTAGGCCAATTCCAGACCCAGAAGATTTGGTGGTGAAGTAGGGCGTAAATATCTTTTCTCTTGCGGCCTCACTGATGCCTACTCCGTTGTCTTTAACAGATAAAGTAAGTTGTTTTTCTTTGCTTTCAATGGTAATAAGAATTGCAGCATTTTCAGTTTCTTGAGTGGCTTGGAGTGCGTTATTGATGAGGTTATTTAAAACTTGCCCGAGCATTTTTTTGTCGGCAAGCATCTTGAAATTCGTTCCTTTAGATTTAAATTGAATTATGGAATTGTTTTCAAATAGAGGAAGGAGACTTTGTACCAAATTTTTTAAATCAAGTGGTTCAAATTCAGGATCAGGAAGTTTTGCAAATTGAGCAAATTCATTAGCCATGGCTGCTAATCCGTCTATTTGTTCAACCAAAGAAGGCAGTGCTTTTTGTACCTGTTCTAGTGTTTGTGGGTGCCCATTTTCAAGGTTGCGCAATAAATGTTGAATGCTCAACTTCATGGGCGTCAATGGATTTTTGATTTCGTGCGCAATTTGCTGAGCGAGGTCGCGCCAAGCACTTTCGCGTTCGCTTTTAGCTAGTTTGAGTGCGGCCGTTTCGAGTTCAATAAGTTTTTCGTTATAAGATTGAACAATGGCACCTATTTCATCATTGTTTTGATATGCGATACGTTGATTTTTCTTGCCAAACTCTATATTTTTTACAGATTTTGCTACCATCTGAAGTGGCCCAATTAGCCAATTACTTACAACGAGTGCAATGAATACTGAGAGTGCTAAAAGCAAAATAAATACATTAATGGCGGACTTTAAAAATTCTTCGAGTTGTTGTTCATAAGCTTGTTGCTGCCCGAATAATTGAAGGTTAATAAAGCCCAATAAATGTCTTTTTTCATTCATTAGAGGCAAATACGCACTGCGATATTTTAAATTTCCAATTTGTTCTTGATGCGAGAAATAGCTATTTTTTTGTCCAATGAGGGCATCCATAGCTTGGGCATCCATGTGCTCACCTACTAAACCAAAGGCAAATAATTTCGGTCGTGAAGAGGAAATCAAAAAGCCATCAGCATCATAAATGAAAATATCGGTATTAAAGACGCTAGATAACTTGGCAGTTTTCGCCTCTAATTGAAATCCAGTTTTTGCAGCGTCTAGCGTATCAAGTTGTTTAAGCTGATTATTGAGTTCCATTTCAACGGCATGCAATTTTTCCTTTAGCGCTTGTTTGGCATAACCATCAAATTGCTGACCAATAAAGATAGAACTACCAAGACCGTACAAGAATAATGAGATAACAAGTATAACTAGGAATGCTATTTGAATTTTTAATGAAAGACTCCATTCACGCCCCATCAAAAATCCTTGGCCGCTAATAAAATTAATGGCAATGGTTAGTCCTCCCCAAAAAACAAAAATGAAGGCAAAACTTGTAATTAGGTTCAGCCATACGCTTTGTTTAGTTGCAATAAAAATTGCAGACCCCTCACCACTCAAAAAGACCGTGTGTTCATAGCCGCGAAAAGAAAAGTGCCCTTGTTTAAGTAGTGATTTAGGAAAAGACCGAAGTGTATTTGGAAAATTGAAGTCACCGGTTTGATGAATAAGCTGCTCTTCTGCATATTTGCCTATTGAGTATTTTTCAAGACTTTTTGAAATGCCTGCTTGGTCTGAGATTAATAGTCTTGGAAAGCCCATTTCTTCGGGGATACGTTTGGAAATGAGGGTGAGCACTAAGATTTTTTGCTGTGCTAAGGGAAGAAAAACAACATAACTCAAACCCTGTTCTTCATGGGGCATGAAATAGATATTAGCTTCAATTTCTGATGGAGCACCATGTATCTTAACAAGGTCAGAAAGTTTTTCTAATCTGAGAGAATCGGTACCAAAACAGGGTCTTCCGCTAACATCAAAAAGATCAGACTCTACTTCAAAACCATCCCAAACTCCTTGGAAGAATTTTTGATTCAAGATATGCTCAAAGCTAACTTTGGTAAGTTGTTTCTTAAGGCTATCAAAAGAGCTGAGTAGCCAATTTTCTTTTAGGATTTCAGGCTTGATTTGAGCGAAGGACAGTTCAAGGTTGACATTTCTTTCTAAAGAAAGTTGTTGGGCAAATAAGCGCCGATTTTCAAGTTCTTTTTGTTTGACCAATTGCTGCAAATGCAAACTCAGAAAAAAAGAAAACAGACTGAGCATCAGTAGTTGTCTACTTACTCGAATCCAGGAGAATTCAGAACGCTTGCCTAATAACAAGTTGAGACCAATAGTAAGGATGGGTAATAGATTAAACCAATTACGGTCGAGAGAATAAAGAATGAAAAAGGGGGTGAAAAGCAGCCCTAAAGTAAACCAGCGGTTTTTCGGTGTATCTTTTAAAAGTTGAAAGGGGAGCGAAACGATTAAGATGAGCTGAAATTGGTAAAAGTAGAAGCCGATGAGGCTAAAAAAGACAAACGTACTGAGCCGTAATTCAAACAAGTGCTCGAAATTCACAGGAATATTCGAATGTTCAAGTACTAAGTCAATCTGACCAATAATCCATAACCAAAAAAGGAAGGGAAGTCCTCTAAGTAAGGACTTGACGATGATATTGGGTGATTTCCTAACTAATTCTATTATCAGTTGCCCACCAAAGCCAACAAATAAACCATTGATTACAAATTCGAAAAAATTTGGAGTCCATTCGTCGTAAGCAAAAAAGCTGGCAGAAAACCAATCAGAGTCGAGTAAATGCTGTGGCCAACCCACTTCATAAAGTAAAATCCGACTTGCCAACAAGATTAAAAGTATGATACCAGTTGCCCATACTTGTCCACGATAGTTCCTAAAGAGATTAAACAAAATCAAACACAAGCCTAACAAAAGGAATAGTGGAGCTAATAGGAGCATTGTTGAAGCTGCAACACCATTACTAATAGGCGTTACATAGCAAATTATCTTGCCGTTTTGGTCGCGAAGCGCATCCTTCGGAGACCCTGTAAGTTGAATCTGAAATGGATTGGACCAAAAAGATGGGTTGCTAGCCTTGAGGTAGTCGTTTTGGAGTTCGTAGGTGTTTTGTAAACAAAAACTTACACAACAGGTAATTGCACCTTTTGTCTTGGTTGTGGAATAATACCAGCCATTTTTCAGTTTAATAAGGCCGTTCCCGGGGAAAACGTCTGTTTGATAACGACCTACAGGCAATTGATTATTACGCCATCCAAAGAGCCGATCATCTTCATATATATGATAATATAAACCTTGCTCAAGGTTCAGTTTTTGCTTATTCTGTAATTGCAAATGCAAGCGAAAGGCGCCTATTTCTGCCTTCTTTTCAAGCGAAGAAAACTGCTGTTGAATGAGGTCTTTTTGAAAATGATCAATATTGCTCAGTGCGAGAATAAACAGTGCACTTAGAATTAAACCCATTCCGATGAGACCTAATTTCCAGGGAAGTAGTTTTATAAGTTGGGTTTTCATTTGATAAAGCGCGCTGGCAACAATTTACGCAGTTCTTTAATCAAAAGCAAAAAGTCTTCTTCAGAGCGATGGTCATTTCTATAGACGAAATGTGCATTTTCTTTGTAAGGCTCTATGAACTGTTCATAACAAGGTAGCACATGGTTGTCCCATTGGTAGATGATTTCAGAACGCTTGTATCCACGCGTTTCTTGGTCGCGGTAAATACGACGGTCTAGTTGAATGGCATGATCAACATCTACATAAATGCTGTAGTCTAGTTGCTCGAAAACACTTCTATAGTGCAGCGTGAAAAGGCCTTCAACAATAATGACATCGCTAGGCTGTATGGTAAGTAGGACACTTTTATTTCCTTGGACATTGAAAAAATATTCTTTGACCTCAATAGGTTCTCCGGTAATAAGTTGTTGAAGATCGGCAGCTAATTTTTCGTGATCAAGTGCCGAAGGCAAGTCAAAATTTACAATGCCGTTGCTATCTTTTTTTTGTTGTTCAATAGGCAAATAGTAATTGTCCATTGAAAAGACAGATGAGCTACAACCCTCAAGAGATTCTGAGATGCGTTTGAGAAGCGTGGTTTTTCCGGCCCCACTTCCGCCACAAATCCCGATAACAAATCGCTTAGACATCCAACAAAGATACAACTTGTGACTCAGTTTTTTCGTCTTACGGGTGGTCGTATCGACTAAAAAGTACTATTTTCGAATACTTGCTTTAAATACAGCACTCATGAAACTATTTTACTCCTTATTCTTATTGCTTTCTCCTTCTATTTTTTTCGCTCAAATTCAAGGAAATGGAGGCTTACCTTTATCTATCAAACAACCGCTTGATCAAAAAACTATTCAAGAATGGACTTTTGCCAAGCCTAACATTGCAGCTTTACAGGCTGAAGATGCGCTGGTGGATGACCAAGGTACTGCTCCTTGGCGCTTCGGATATAACAATTATACGAGTTTAAACACTACTAATGCTGGTACTTGGTACGACTTATCAAATGGGGCTAAATTGTGGTTACTCAAACTAAAATGTCAAGGCGCTCTCACCGTCAACCTTACCTTTGAAAACACAAGTATTCCGGCAGGAAATCAACTTTTTGCTTATAATCCAAGTAAAGACTTTATACTTGGTGCTTTTACTCAACAACACATTTACGATGGTCAATTAGGTACAGAACTCATTCCTGGAGAGGTCGCTATTCTCGAGTATTACGTAGCCCCTAACAATGAAGTTGGCAATATTGGCCTGAGCATCGTTACACACGGTTATCGCACTGCAAATGAATTTGTAGAAAAGGCTTTTGGTAGTTCTGGAAGTTGTAATATGAATGTCAATTGTAACGATGGTTTGCCATGGACGCAGCAGCGAAATAGTGCAGTGATGTTGGTTTCTGGCAGCAGCGGATTTTGCTCGGGTGCACTTATCAATAACACACTCAATGACGGCAAGCCTTATGTATTAACTGCAAATCACTGTTTTAGCAATCCCGCTAACTGGATTTTCCGCTTTAATTGGCAGGCTTCAGGCTGTACTAATCCGGCAACTTCGCCAAGTTTTCAGTCTTTGAGTGGTGCGGTTTTAAGGTCTCGCAGAACACCCACAGATTTCTGTTTAGTAGAAATTACAGGTGGCTTGGTCAATGGAAGTGTTCCTCTAGATTACAATCCCTATTTTTCGGGTTGGGATAATTCAGGTGCAATCCCAACGTCATCTGTGTCAATTCATCACCCGTCTGGGGATATCAAAAAAATTGCCTTTGATGACAACCCACCAACGATTTCTCAAGCAATGGGTTCTACTGAAGCAAACTCTACTTGGACTGTACAATGGGATCGCAATACCACAACAGAAGGAGGCTCTTCCGGCTCACCGCTGTTTGACCAAAATCAACGCATTATCGGACAGCTTTGGGGCGGTGGTGCCTCGTGTCAAAATCAAACGGCTCCTGACTACTATGGCCGTGTTTCCAATTCTTGGGAGCCTAATGGCAGTAACAGCACAAACCAACTAAAGTATTGGTTAGATCCTAATGCTTCGGGTGCAGCATTTATTGATGGTTATGATCCTAATAACGCAACAGTATTAGCACTTGATGTAGCTCTCTCTGCACCCCTGTTGTCGGCATTAGAGCTTTGTGGCAACAATTATGAACCAACGGTTTCAATAATGAATATTGGCTCTACCACCATTACAAGTGCTCAAATTACTTATCAAATCGATAACGGAACTGCCCAACTATATAATTGGTCTGGCAGTTTAGCGCAGTGGCAAACTCAAATTATCACACTACCTGTAGTGCAGCTTGCACCCGGTTCACATACCTTAAGTACTTCTGTAAGTAATCCTAATCAGGCTCTTGATGAAAATGCTAACAATAATAACACAGCTGTAACTATTGACGTTTTGGCTATTCCTGAAACAATTGATACCATTCATGTTGCGTTAACTACTGACGATTACGCCAATGAAACCTATATGGAACTTGTCAATAGCAATGGGGTTGTAGTATGGTCTGAGGGCAATGAAAATGTATCGGGGAACTTTGGCACCGGAGCTTTCCCTGCGCCAACTGACGCAACGAATCCATTACAAGATAACACAGTATATAATTATTCGCTGGCGTTAACAGCAATCGATTGCTACACCTTTGTCATCTATGATTTTTATGGTGATGGAATGGGTGCTGCGCAATGGGGCGGCACAGACGGCGCATTAACTGTAACGGACCACAATAACAACGTGATTTTTACTTTGTCTAATGCTGATTTTGGAGATAGCACTTTAGTAGTCGTTAAAAACATTGACGATGTTGGTTACACAGATTTAGAATTTGGTTGGAAAATTTCGCCAAACCCAGCTCAGCAGGAAGTATCTGTCAATTGGTCTACAAATGAAAGTTTATCTATCGAAGTTCTCGATATGTTTGGAAAAGCTGTGTTATCCCATAAGCAGTCAGGGATTTCCTGTAAGCTCAATATTTCAAATTTGAGTTCCGGGGCCTATATTGTCAAGCTTCAGCGCTCAAACGGACAAGTATTACAACAGAAATTACTTAAGAACTAAGCGCCCCCGATGAGTGGGATATACTTGCACATTCCTTTTTGTCGCAAGCGCTGTACTTATTGTGATTTTCATTTTTCTACAACTTTTGAATCCTATCGTGCCGATTTATTGGCAGCAATGATACAAGAATTGGAGTTGCGTAAAGACGAGCTCAAAGAACCTGTCCATACCATTTATTTTGGTGGAGGAACCCCAAGCTTACTTAACCCCACAGAATTAGCTTCCATTTTTCAGTGTATTCACGCGCATTATCAAGTAACTACAGCAGTAGAAATTACGCTTGAAGCTAACCCTGAAGATATCAATCAAGAACAGCTCAAGGCTTGGAAGCAGCTTGGCATTAATCGCCTCAGCATAGGCATCCAAACGTTGTCTTCGGAAACCTTGAATTGGATGAATCGTGCTCATGGTGTGCAAGAAGGGCTTGCGGCCATTCAGCTTGCTCAGAAAGTCGGATTTTCAAATATCAGTATTGATTTAATCTACGGACTTCCAGATTTGGATCTGGCTACCTGGAAAGAGACTTTGCAAAAAGTATTTGGATTAGGAATTCAGCATTTGTCTGCCTATTGTCTTACGGTTGAACCTAAAACAGCACTCAATCATTTAGTTCAAAAGAAGAAATTGCAGCCAGCAGATGAAGTGCTGCAAAACGAGCAATTTCTTGTGCTCATTGAGCTTGCAAAAAGTGCTGGCTTTGAACAATATGAGATCTCGAATTTTGCCTTACCTGGCTATCATTCCAAGCATAATTCTAGTTACTGGGCGTTTAAACCATATATTGGTATTGGCCCTTCAGCACATTCTTTTGATGGGCAAAAGCGCCGCTGGAATATTCGAAATAATACGCATTACACAAGAGGAGTTGGAAAAAACGAACGCTGGTATGAATGGGAACAGTTAACAGTTCATGAGCGTCGCAATGAACAAATATTGTTAGGTCTAAGAACCAAATGGGGACTTCCTTCTTCATCCCTTGAAACGCCTTGGACGTTAAAAGAAAACGCGCAAATTCTTCAATTTGCGCGTCTTGGTTGGTTAACGTTTGAAAATCAGCACCTCATTTTAACTGATAAAGGTAAATTACATGCCGATGGCATTGCTGCTGAATTATTTAGAGTGGATTAACAAAACTCGTCATAGGCTGCCTGTAAGTTGGCTGCGATCATTTGAGCGCTTCCTCCTTCGATATGGTGTCTTTCTAAGAAGTGTACCAATTTGCCATCTTTAAACAAAGCAATAGATGGAGATGACGGCGGGTAGGGCAAGAAGTAATTGCGGGCTTGCGCAACAGCTTCTTGATCAACACCTGCAAAAACAGTAGTTAATTGAGCTGGCTTTTTATCGTGCTGAATAGAGAGCTTTACGCCAGGTCTCATATTTCCTGCAGCACAGCCGCAAACGGAATTAACAACAACTAAAAGTGTTCCCTCGCTATTGTTGATCGCGTTGTCTACTTCAGAGGCGGATAATAATTCTTGGAACCCAACATTTGTTAGGTCTTCTTTCATGGGTTGAACAAGTTCTGCTGGATACATATCTTTTTTTTACAAAATTAAGCAACGGAGCTCAAATCAGTGTCACTTTGGTGTCATTTCTTGAGAAGTGGCAACAAGGTTTTACTGGAAATAAGTTTTTCTTTAGGTGTAATTTTTTTGTAGCCCAATCTTTGACAAAATTTGGCATTCTTTCGGAGTTGTTTGTTCAGAAAGGCAAAGAATAACTTTGCATTGGCGTAGTTGCTTGCCTGTCTGACAATAGAAAACGTGCTGCGGTCGCTAACACCTGAGTAGCGAAAGAATCGAGGGTAAATAATGCGTTGTTTTTTGTCTGCTGGCTTGAGCTCATTTAAATAGGTATCATAACGACTCAAAAGCATATTAGTGTGGTATTGATCAGCTCCGTTGAAAGCCAGTTTTCGATCTTTTAAGCCACTTATGATTTGTTGGTATCCGTCGCGTTGTTTTTTACTTTTTGCTCGATTCCTAAAGGCAAAATCTAAGTGGGCTTTCAAAATTTTATAACTCTGTTCATCGGCAGCGGCCCAAAGATTTGTTTGGCTCAACTCGATAAAATTCTTCACTTGATCAATGCTGTCAGGGACGAATGAAAGCCCGATTGGGATTTGAGCAAAATCAAGGAAATTTGCTTGAAAAGGGGTGTCATTGAGTTTTGAATAAGCCTCAAGCCCGTTTAGCCATACCACATCGAAGCCCGGATTCCAAGGTTGCTTTTTAATTAGCTGACCAATTTGTTGCGGACTCAGCCTAAGAAAGTTGATCTTGATTCCAGATTTTTTTTGCCAAGCGCGAAAAAATCCTTGTTGTTTTTTGGTGATGAAATTACTGGCAACACGCAATTCTTTATCGGCTGCTGGTTGCGCAACTTCTATTTGACAGGCAAATAAAACAAAGGACAATATGGCGAACAACAAGAATTTAGGCACCTGTTAGTTTTTTGATTTCATTGAGTTTGAGTAAGGCTTCAACAGGTGTTAGGGCATTGATGTCTGTCTGGACGAGTTCGTCGTGAATTTGTTGCAAAACAGGATCGTTGAGCGCAAAAAAGCTCAGTTGTACATCTTGTTGGATACTAGAAGTATCAGGTTTAGTTTTAGCGCCAACATTGGCATGACTGGCCTCAAGGTCTTTTAGCACTGCCTCAGCTCTCTTTACCACAGCATTGGGCATACCCGCAAGCTTTGCTACATGAATACCAAAAGAATGGGCAGAACCACCTGGCACTAATTTGCGTAAGAACAAAACTTGATTGCCAAGTTCTTTGACACTCACATTAAAGTTGTGAATGCGAGAGAAGCGTTTGGCCATCTCATTGAGTTCGTGATAATGGGTCGCAAAAAGGGTTTTACATTGCGCTTTCGGGTTTTCATGTAGGTATTCAGCGATAGACCACGCAATAGAAATGCCGTCATAAGTACTGGTTCCACGACCAATTTCATCAAGCAATATCAGGCTTCTTTCAGAAACATTATTGAGGATACTGGCTGTTTCATTCATTTCAACCATGAAGGTAGATTCACCAGATGAGATGTTGTCTGATGCACCTACTCGGGTAAAAATTTTGTCAACAATGCCTATTTGTGCGGAGGTGGCGGGAACAAAACTTCCCATTTGGGCCATCAGGACAATTAGGGCGGTTTGTCTGAGAATAGCACTTTTACCACTCATGTTGGGCCCGGTAATCATGATGATTTGCTGTGTAGCGTTATCTAGGAAAATGTCGTTGGCTACATAGCTTTCTCCGATAGGGAGTCGTTTTTCAATCACTGGGTGGCGGCCTTCTTTGATGTCTATTTGAAGCTCATCGGTAAGCTGCGGTTCACAATAGTTGTTGCTGATGGCCACTTTAGCGAAAGAAAATAGACAGTCGAGTTTGGCTAATTGCTTGGCATTATTTTGAATAGGGCCAATGAAATCGGACATCGCAAAAACAAGCTGCTGATAGAGCTGTTGTTCAATGGCAAGTAGTTTTTCTTCGGCACCTAAGATTTTTTGCTCGTATTCTTTGAGTTCTTCGGTGATGTAGCGCTCAGCAGAAACCAGCGTTTGTTTGCGTATCCAGGTTTCAGGAACCTTGTCTTTGTGCGTATTGCGCACTTCAATATAGTAACCAAAGACATTATTGAAGGCAATTTTGAGGCTAGGAATACCAGTTGCGGCCGCCTCTCTTTCTTGAATTTTTTCAAGGTATTCTTTCCCGTTTAAAGAAATTTCACGGAGTTCGTCGAGTTGTTGGTCGCGGCCTGTTTTAATGACGGCCCCTTTTCCAATTTGAACAGCGGGCTCATCGGTAAGATTTTCGTCGATGAGGTTGATCAGTGCCTGACACGCGTCTAGGTTTTGTAATAGTGAACGAAGACCTTTTTGTTGAAGCCCTTCGAGCATTTGAGTAATCGGTTGAATGTGTAGCAAAGTCCTTTTGAGGTGCTGTACCTCTCTAGGATTGATGCGCCCTACTGCCACTTTTGATATGAGTCTTTCGAGGTCACCGATTTCGCGAAGGCGGTCATCGAGTTCTGGATGAATCGGGGTGGCTTCTTTAAGCGCCGATACAATTTGAAGGCGTTCTTCAATTGGTGCGCGGTCTTTGAGAGGCAACACCAGCCAACGCTTCAATAAGCGACCGCCCATTGGGGTTCTGGTATGGTCCAGGATATTGAAAAGCGTAACTGCATTTTCGTGCGCGGAATAAATGAGCTCTAGGTTACGGACAGTAAAACGATCGAGCCAAACATAATGATCGGGTGCAATGCGGGCTAAATTGGTAATGTGCCCCAATTGTTGTTGCTGATTTTCAGACAGATAATGAAACACAGCCCCGGCTGCAATGATAGTAAGTGCTTGGTCATCAAGACCAAACCCTTTTAATGATTGCGTCCCAAAATGTTTGTTGAGTTGTTCGTTGGCAAAATCTAAACTAAAGACCCAATCTTCAATTCTGAAATGAAAAGCATCGTTTCCGAAGAGTTCATGAACCCGACTGGTTTGGCTTTTTGCAAATATGATTTCAGCAGGTTTGAAGCCACTGATGAGTTTGTCAATGTAGTTGGCTGGCCCTTGAGCCACTAAAAATTCACCGGTAGAAATGTCTAAAAAGGCGCAGCCCACCTCTGTTTTTTCGAGGTGTAATGCACATAAAAAATTATTGGTGCGTTGTTCTAAAACTTGATCATTGAAAGAGACACCTGGTGTAACGAGTTCGGTAACCCCGCGCTTGACAATGGTCTTGGTCATTTTTGGATCTTCGAGTTGGTCACAGATGGCCACTCTTTGGCCTGCCCGGACCAATTTTGGAAGATACGTTTCTAAGGAATGATGCGGAAAACCGGCAAGTTCCATCTCGGCTGCCGCGCCGTTTTTTCTTTTCGTTAGGATGATGCCTAAAATGCGACTAGCCTTAATGGCGTCTTCACCAAAAGTTTCATAGAAGTCACCGACCCTAAAAAGCAACATGGCTTCTGGATGTCTGGCCTTGATTTGGTTGTATTGCTTCATCAAGGGCGTTTCGCTGCTCTTCTCTGTAGTGTTTTTTGCCACGGGTATAATTGAGAAGTTAAAGATAGCCGTTTTTGAAGCAGCTTCTGAGGCTACTTTTCCACAATTTTGCAGTATTTTTGAGCCATCCATGAGCGAAAAAAGTACTAAAAAACTCAAACTTTGGGAACTCGATCGCCTCGACGAAGCTCAATTCAAGGCGCAACCCAAATTCCCCATCGTTGTGGTCTTAGACAGCATTCGGTCACTCAACAACATTGGGGCTTTCTTTAGAACTGCCGATGCTTTTAATATTGAGCAAATCATTCTTTGTGGCATTACTGCACAGCCGCCTCATCGCGAGATACACAAAACCGCGCTCGGCGCCACTGAAACTGTACAATGGAGTTACGAAGCAGATCTAATGACCGCGCTCGAAAAGCAGCGCAAAAAAGGGTATCAAATAAGCGTAGTTGAACAAGCTGTGCAAACCACCATGTTACAAGACATCCATACGATTGAAGCCAAAGGTTTTGCCTTGGTTTTTGGCAATGAAGTAGATGGCGTGGATCAATGCGCGCTAGATGTAGCAGATCATATCATTGAAATCCCGCAATTTGGCACCAAGCACAGCTTAAATGTGAGCGTGTGTGCCGGTATTGTTATGTGGGAATTTGTTAAAAGATATATCTAAGCTTTAATCCGCAATATTTTTGCGGAGTGAGTAGGGCTAAAAAAATAAATCTAGGTGATTTGTTCAAATTTGGGTTGAGCTTATTCCTCAATAAGCTTCACTAATAGCAGCTCTCCGTCTTTGAAAACACTCACTAAATTATTTTTCGTGAGGGTTTTAATGGAGGTGTCCCAGAGTTTATTGCTGATCTCAAAAGCAGCCCGCAGTTCGCCGAGTAAAAGCTGTTTTTCGGCTTGTATCTTTTGATAAATTTCTTTCTCTGTATCGTTCAAGATAACCTTAGGGGCCGACTTCTCTGGACGCATTTGCGGGAAAAACAATACTTCTTGAATGGATGGGTTGTTGGTGAGGTACATGATGAGGCGGTCCATGCCAATGCCTAAACCACTTGTAGGCGGCATCCCATATTCAAGCGAACGCAAGAAATCTTGATCGATGAACATCGCTTCGTCATCTCCGCGTTCTTGTAATTTGAGTTGTTCTTCAAAGCGTTCGCGCTGATCAATTGGGTCATTGAGCTCAGAATAGGCATTGGCCACCTCTTTTCCGCAGACCATCAGTTCAAAACGTTCAGTTAGTGTTGGGTCATCGCGGTGCACTTTGCAAAGTGGCGACATTTCTTTCGGATAATCAGTGATGAAAGTAGGTTGGATATAATTTCCTTCGCACTTGCCCCCAAAAATTTCATCGATGAGCTTGCCTGTCCCCATGGTTTCGTCGACTTCTAGGCCCATAGATTTGGCGGCAGCACGCAATTCTTCTTCAGATTTACCTTTGATATCAAAACCAGTGAAATCAATGATCGATTGGCGCATCGTTACTCTTTTGTACGGCGCTTTGAAATCAATGGTGTGTTCTCCAAACTGAGCTATTGTTGTGCCATTTACAGCGAGTGCACAATGTTCGAGCAACTGCTCCGTGAAATCCATCATCCAGTTGTAGTCTTTGTAGGCTACATAGATTTCCATCGCGGTAAACTCGGGGTTGTGGGTGCGGTCCATCCCTTCATTTCTGAAGTTTTTAGAGAATTCATAGACACCGTCAAAACCACCAACAATTAGTCTTTTTAAATAAAGCTCGTTGGCAATACGCATGTAAAGTGGAATATCTAAGGCATTGTGATGCGTGATAAACGGACGCGCCGAGGCACCGCCTGGAATTGCTTGCAAAATAGGGGTCTCAACTTCCATGTAACCTTCGCGATTAAAGAATTCACGCATAGCGTTAAAGAGCCTAGTTCTTTTGATAAAAACGTCTTTTACCTGACGGTTCACGACTAAGTCAACATAGCGTTGTCGGTAGCGCAATTCGGGGTCAGTAAATGCATCGTGCACTACACCTGCCGCATCGGTTTTTGGCAATGGCAGCGGACGCAAAGATTTGCTAAGCAGCTTAAATTCGGTAACATTAACCGAGATTTCACCAACCTGTGTTTTGAAAACTTGACCTTTGATACCGATGAAGTCACCGAGGTCGAGCAATTTTTTGAATACTTCGTTGTAGAGCGTTTTGTCTTCGTCCGGACAAATTTCGTCGCGGTTGAAATAAACTTGAATGCGGCCAGAAGCATCTTGGATTTCAGCAAAAGAAGCCTTCCCCATGATGCGCTGCGAAAGCATACGCCCAGCTAGACAAACCTGTTTACCATCTTCAAACTTTTCTTTGATTTCAGCAGCAAAAGCATCTACAGGGTAGAGCGCTGCTGGATACGGATCAATACCTAATTCGCGAAGCTTGTGAAGCGACTCGCGGCGTTGGATTTCTTGTTCAGAAAGTTCTGGGTGGCTCATGTTTGTTCAATTTCAGCCACAAAGATAGGACTAAAATTTCCCTTTCGCTAAAATTCCTGTGGTTGAATAACCCTCCACAAAAGGAATGGTCTGTACTTTTCCGCCGTAAGATTTCACGTAATCAGAGCCGACAATATAGTTTTTAGCACTGGTATCGGTTTGAGCTGCGTCGTAGTCTGCACCTTTTAAAAGCACATCGGGCTTTAAGTTTTCGATGATTTCAAGGGGTGTATTTTGTTCAAAAAGAACGACAGCATCTACAAAACTTAAAGAAGCAAGTACAAGTGCTCGGGCAGCTTCTGGGTTTACGGGTCTGTTTGGTGCTTTGTCAAGTGCTCTGACCGATGCATCGGTATTGATGGCAACAATGAGGTGCTGAGCTGTGTCGGCCGCTTGAGCTAAATAACTAACATGCCCTAAATGAAGGATGTCAAAACAGCCGTTGGTGAAGGCGACACTTTCACCTTTGAGTGCCCAAATATTGCGCAAACGCAGGGCGTCATCCCAACTAAGAACTTTGTTATTTAGATTTGATAAACGCTTGCTCATTGTAATATTTACGAGAGCAAGTTAGTTTGTTCGTTAGGAAAAACCAAAGATGGTTTGAAAATTTTTGCTTCTTCAAATTCCATCATGGCATATCCAATGATAATAATGATGTCATTGATAGCAACTTTGCGCGCGGCAGGGCCGTTCAGGCAAATCATGCCGGAAGCGCGATCACCTTTGATTACATAAGTTTCAAAGCGCTCACCGTTATTGATATTAACGATTTGCACTTTTTCACCTTCAATAAGGTTGGACGCTTCCATGAGCGCTTCATCGATGGTGATGCTACCGATATAATTGAGGTCGGCTTGCGTCACACGCACGCGATGAATTTTCGATTTTAAGACGTTGATGTACATAATAAATAGCGGCGCAAAATTAAGTCAATTTAACCGATTCACACAACATATTGTCGATGAGTCTTACTTCTCCACAAAAAGCAGCCACACAACAAATCTGTTGCGCCTGCCAATTACTCAGGTTTTTTAGGCTTAGCGGGTCTACGATTTCAAGATAATCTATTTGAAGTCCGACTTGTGAAATGATATTTTTTGCCTCATTTTTTGCCTCATCAATCGAAAGCATTCCTGTATTTTCTTGGACGAAACGGAGGGCCTTTGAAATAGCCAAAGCTTTTTCCCTGTCTGAATGAGTAAGCCTTAAGTTTCGGCTACTCATGGCCAAACCATCAGGATCTCTTTTGGTAGGACAACCAATGATCTCAATGCCAAATTGATAATGCGAATTGAGTTTGCGAATAATAGCTAATTGTTGGAAGTCTTTTTCACCGAAGTATGCTTTATGAGGTTGAATCAGCGCAAATAAATGATGCACTACATGTACCACGCCGTCAAAATGTCCAGGCCTTTTTTCACCTTCCAACACCCTGCCAATTTCTCCGAGTTCCATTGGTTCAAAGGGCAAGTTTTGTGGGTACATTTCTGACTCAGTAGGGGCAAAAACCAACACATTAGTAATACCGTTTAATAATTCAATATCCGCTTCAAGTGTTCTAGGATAAGCTTGTAAGTCAGCTTGTTGATTAAATTGTCTTGGATTAACAAAAATGGAAACGAGTACGACATCATTTTCCTGTGCAGCTTTTTCTACAAGAGCCAAATGCCCGGCATGCAAGGCGCCCATCGTAGGCACAAAACCCAATTTTTTATGGTCTTGAGCTAGTTGCTTTCGCCATTGGCTTATTTCATCTCGGGTAACAAAGGTTTGCATCGCTCCGTCTAAAGTGTTGATTAGAATCGGACAAAGCTAGAGCTTTTTAGGATAGTTCATGATTAATTCGTAATTTTGCTAGCATATTCAACTGAATGGAAAAGAAGAAAATCCTATTTATTTCTCAAGAAATCTTTCCTTTTTTACCAAAATCTGAAATTTCCGGCAGCGCAAGACGCATCACCCAGGCAGTTCAAGATGCGGGTAAAGAAATCCGTGTATTTACACCTCGCTTTGGTGCAATTAACGAAAGACGTCATCAATTACATGAAGTGATTCGCCTGTCGGGTCTCAACATCAGCATCGATGACCACGATCACCCGCTCATTATTAAAGTGGCATCTGTTTCGGCAGCCCGCATGCAAGTGTATTTCATCGACAATGATGATTACTTCAAACGCAAAACTTGTTTGCAAGAGGAAGACGGTAAATTTCACCCAGACAACGACGAGCGCGCTATGTTCTTCAGCAGAGGTGTCCTCGAAACTGTGAAGAAACTAGGATGGCAACCAGATGTCATTCATTGTCACGGTTGGTTAACTGGTATCATGGCGCTTTATATCAAGCACATTTTCAACAAAGACCCGCATTTCAAAGAGACCAAAGTTGTTTATAGCCTCTATAACGATAGCTTCAACGAACCTTGGGATCCACGTTTCGCTGAAAAATTAGCTTTCGATGGTTTCCCGCAAGATATTGCTGATGCCTTAAAAGACAGCAGCTTTGAAAACATCACCAAAGTGATTTTATCGCATTGCGATGGTGTAAATATCGCAGTAGAAGGCCTTGACGCGCCGCTTCAAAAACTTTATGATGAGTGTAACATTCTCAAAATGCCGTACGTCTCAGAAGAACATCAAGGCAAAGAGCTTTCCGCTTTCTTTGATAAAGTAATTGAGTCTAACGTCTTAGCATAAACGCATGAAAGCAATCAGCGCATTGGCAATTTTGTTGCTTTTTGTGACATCTTGTACCAAAAAGAACCCAAATCTTGGAAAAGATATCATTGATCCAAATGCCTTGCTCAATGGTGTCACTACCGATACCTTTGAAATCATTACCTATTCCATCCTAGAAGATTCTACTGAAACCAAAAATGCGTCCAACGTACTTTTAGGTTCTTATATTGATCCTAAATTTGGAAAAGTTGAAGCATCTGTTTTTACTGAATTCAGACTACCTGGTCTGAATCCCAACTTCGGAGATCCTAATCAAATTGTCATTGATTCTTTCGTACTTGCTTTAGAATACCTCGGTTATTATGGTGATCTCAGTGCTCAAACCTTCGAAGTTTATGAGCTCTCTGACTCTATTCAAAATGACGCAGCAGTTAAATACTATCAATTTTCCTCGCTCAATACAGTCGGGCAAAATTGGGTAGCACAAGGTCAAGGCACCATCACTCCCGATCCAATTAATCCAACAATTGTTGCTGGCAAAGAAGTGGATCCACAATTGCGCATCCACCTCGACACCATGAAAGCTTGGTCTTTTATCAATCAGTCGATTAACAACCCGACTACTTTCGCATCCAATGCAGCGTTTCAAGACTTCTTCAAAGGTTTTCAGGTAAAAGTTAATAATCAGGCTCAAACATCTGGAAAGGGCGCCATACTTTACCTTGACATCAATAACAACGCCGCATCCAAAATGACCATTTATTTTAAATTGGCGGGCGTTCCTAAAACCTATGATTTAAACATCAATTCAAATTGTGCCGATTTCACGCAGGTTAGTCATGACCAAAGCAACACGCCTGTTGCAGCGCTCTTAGCCGACAGTACTTTAGGCCAAAAGTCTTTTTATGCACAAGCCAATAAGCTGCGTGCCATGATTAAAATTCCAGGTCTAGATAATTTGCCAGATAACATCATCATTCATCGTGCAGACCTCAGTTTGCCAGTCCAATTCCAAACCGGTTACCGCTATAAACCAGGTTCTCGTGTTACTGCGGCTAGCAAACTCGCAGCATCAGATGTTTATTATACCTCTTTGGGTATTGCTGGTCTCTATTCAGATTCTAAAAAGCAATACGAACTTGATATCAGAGCTTACCTTCAGTCTTTGGTCAACGGCAAACTAGAAAACACAGGCATTGTCATTTCGCCTTTGTTCTTTAGAAATTCAGCCGAGCGCATTGTATTCAATGGCGTTGAAACTACTAACAAGAAAAGTCCCAAACTCGTCGTTACCTATACAACTTATTAATTATGTGTGGAATCGTAGCCTATATTGGCAAACAAGAGGCGTATCCAATTGTGGTTAAAGGCCTCAAAAGATTAGAATACCGCGGCTATGACAGCTCAGGTGTAGCGCTATCAAATAATGGCGTACTCAATGTGTACAAACGCGTCGGGAAGGTCAGTAATCTAGAAAGTTTTGCTGCCACTCAAAATTGCCAAGGACATGCCGGAATTGGCCATACGCGTTGGGCCACTCACGGTGAACCTTCCGATGTCAATTCGCATCCACACACTTCCATGGATGGCAAAATCGCCCTCATCCACAACGGAATCATTGAAAACTATGACGTTCTTAAAAAGGAACTTCTCAAAAACGGTTATGTCTTCAAAAGTGAAACAGACACTGAAGTTGTTGTTCATTTAGTAGACTACATTCAAAAGAAAGAAAACGTTTGGTTTGGCGAGGCTTTGCGTTTGGCACTCAACCACGTTGTTGGCGCCTATGCAATTGTTGCTATGTCTTCAGATTATCCAAATCGCTTGGTTGCTGCCCGAAAAAGTAGCCCACTCGTTGTCGGAATTGGTGCCGATGGTTCTTATTATTGTGCTTCTGATGCTACGCCAATTGTAGAGTATACCAAAAAAGTGGTTTACCTCGATGACGAAGAAGTTGCCGTAATTGACCTAGAAGAAGGCCTCAAGCTTTATGATATTTCTGATCAACAAAAGACACCATTTTTCCAAGAGCTCGAACTCGAACTCGAGGCACTTGAAAAAGGAGGATACGAGCACTTCATGCTCAAAGAAATCCATGAACAACCACGCTCTATTCAAGATTGTTTCCGCGGACGACTCAACTCAGACGAAGCTTGGGTTGCACTCGGTGGTATCCGTGAATACGAGCAAAAAATGATTTCGGCCAACCGCCTCATTATTGTTGCGTGTGGTACATCATGGCATGCCGGTTTAGTAGGCGAATACCTCATCGAAGACCTCGCTCGCATCAATGTAGAAGTAGAATACGCCAGTGAGTTCCGTTACCGCAACCCAATTCTCAGTGAGAAGGATGTTGTCATCGCTATTTCTCAGTCTGGTGAAACCGCCGATACGCTTGCTGCCCTTGAATTGGCTAAATCAAAAGGAGCCACTATTCTAGGTATTTGCAATGTTGTTGGTTCTTCAATTGCCCGCATCACTGATGCCGGATCTTATACTCATGCTGGCCCAGAAATTGGTGTTGCTTCTACAAAGGCCTTCACCGCACAAGTAACGGTGCTTACACTAATGGCCTTGTCTTTAGCTCAAAAGAAAGGCACTATTTCAGAATCTAAATTCCGTCAATTATTAGCTGAACTTGAAGCAATTCCAGAAAAAGTGAAGCGCGTTCTTGAAACAGATCCTGCCATTGAGAAAATTGCTGCTATCTACAAAGATGCTGCTAATGCCCTTTATTTAGGCCGTGGAAGTTCCTTCCCAGTTGCACTAGAAGGTGCGTTGAAACTCAAAGAGATTTCCTATATACACGCCGAAGGATACCCTGCTGCTGAAATGAAGCACGGCCCGATTGCTCTTATCGATGAAAACATGCCGATCATCGTGATTGCAACGCAAGGTACTTCTTATGAAAAAGTTGTTTCAAATATTCAAGAAGTCAAAGCACGTAAAGGAAAGGTTATTGCTATTGTCACTGAAGGCGACGAACAAGTACGCCACATGGCCGACCACGTCATTGAAATTCCTGAAGTGGATGAATTCTTGGTGCCACTCGTTGCCACCATTCCACTTCAACTCTTATCTTACCACATCGCTGTGATGCGCGGCTGCAACGTAGACCAACCCCGCAACTTAGCGAAGTCGGTGACGGT
>CAZPWB010000037.1:0-23198 GCA_964590425.1 uncultured Lishizhenia sp.
AACTTGCGTTCTTCGCGCAACGATTTCTTGGGGTCAATGATGGGTGAAGGATAGTTGCTGCCTAATTCAAAATGGCATGCTTGTGCTGTTTGGGCATCTATTTTCCAAGGTTCATGGATGTAAGAAAGTGGCAAATGCGCTAATTCCGGAAGCCAAGTTTTGATGAAAATAGCATCAGGGTCATGTGTGTAACTGTTGTGAATGGGGTTATAAACTCTGATGGTATTGACACCAGTAGTGCCCGCTTGCATCTGGAATTGTGGGTAGTGAATTCCGGGTTCAAAGTCTAAGAATAAATTCGCTAAATGAGAAACGCCATCTTTCCAGTTTTGGAGTAAATGATGGCAAAAGAAAGAAACTAATAGCGCCCGCATCCTAAAGTTGATCCACCCCGTTTCTTTTAAACAGCGCATGTTGGCATCTACCAATGGAAAACCGGTTTTGCCTTCTTTCCAAGCCATGATCAGTTCTTTGTTGCTCGGATATTGCAGTTCCTCATAGGCTTTATTGATGCAGTGCGTCGCATAACTGCAATCGGTTTCAAATTTTTGTATGAAATGACAATGCCAATGTAAGCGCGTTAAAAAGGCATCGAAGTTTTTTTTATATGGGCCTTTTTTCATGTGAGCAGCTGAGGCCCGAACAACTTGTCGAATCGATAAATTGCCCCAAGCCAAAAAAGGAGAAAGTCTACTACACGATTTTCTACTCATGGCTGGTTTCGAGATGCCTTGTTGGTAGTACTTGACGCCTTGTTGTAGAAAATGATTTAAGTATTTTTCAGCATAGACTGGTCCCGCTTTCTGAAAGGTCGACGGATAGCTTTGAATTTGCTCTTGAATGGCTTCAGGAAGTTTAAAAATGGGCCCGAGCTCAATATACGATCGGTGCTTACTGAACTGATTTTGTATCACGGGGCTATTGACATAAGTAAACCATGCTTTATCCCAGTGCTTGCGATTTTTGAGGCCTCTAATAATACCATCTCTTTGAAATTCAGTCCAAGGAATGGCTCTTGAGCGCAAGTAGGTCTTGATTTGAAGATCTCTTTCAAAGGTGCGTGGAGGCCCGCTCTCTTGGTAACTCCAAATTGCTTGCAGGTTGAATTGTGTGCTGAGTGTTTCAAAAATTGCAGTTGCAGCGCCATAAAGCACCTGGATCTGGCGTCCGAAGGGCGCTAATAATTCGTTGAGTTGCTGGATAGAAGCCCACTGAAATTGCCAATGACGCAGTGCATTTTCAGGCGCAGCCCATTCTTCAGGCTCGATAATCCAAATATAGCTCAGCGCCAAGCCGCTATTTTCAGCAGCCTCTAAAGCGGCATGATCGTTAAGACGCAAATCTCGTTTGAACCAAACAATACCTAGAGGTGCTGCCATGGTTTTATTGATAGTTCTTTTGAAGTTGGCGTTGTACTTTTTTCCAATACGGGAAAAAAGAAACAGGTATTTGGCCGGGCTCAGGGAGTAACCAAGTTCTTTGCTCTAATTGAAAGGGGTAGGTGGTGGTACTTGGGTGTTCCTTGCAGCAAGCTTTTTTTACATCAAGCATGTTGCTGAGTTCTTCAATACGACCTACAAAAATTTGCAAATTTTTTAAATTGGCCTTCCCTAGGTCATTGATCCAGTTAAAAACAGCCATTGAAACGGGATGTTGGTTCCAAAATTCAAGATCCCAAAATAAAATGCGTTGGTAGTTTTCTTCGGGGTGCCAAAGTGGGTCAAGGTTATAAGGCGTATAGATACATGCATTTTGCTCCTTATTTAATGCCAGGGAATTTTCTGAAACACCTAAAAAGCGCATATTGAGGTCAACAAGTTCCGCTTCGAGCTCCACGTTTGGCAATTGTTCATAGCTGACATCAAGTGCTGTGTGACGTTGGGTAGAATGCGTGTATTTATTGATGTTTTCTTGATTGGCATAATACACCTTGTTTGAATTGGCGCCACAAACCCATTGCCAGCTCAAATGATTACTGGCTACATCGGCATCTTTTAAATGATAATGCATCCAGGTTGCAGCTGTTTGCCACGCAATCTGGTAATGATTACAAATGAGGCTCGCCAAATACATCCGTAAATGATTGTGCAAATACCCCGTTTGATAAAGTTGTTCAATGCCTAAATCTAGGGCTTCGATTCCTGTTCTTGCTTCCAAAACCTCTTTCGGAAAGCCCTCGTTATGCTGGACCTTGAATTGTGGGTTGCGGAGATTTTCAGTAGGCTTGTGTTCTTGCCATAAGCGTTGAAAATGTTCGCGCCAACACAGTTCCATCAGAAAGGATTCCATTTGATACAACTTGAATCCTCGTTGCAATAAACGCTCAATAATTTGGCTGAGACTAATTACACCACGCGCCAGATACGGCGACAAATAACTGACTCCGCCATCTTGGTAGTTGCGCGTTTTGCCGTAGCTGATTGGGTCGAAACGGTCAATTTTTGCAAAAATTTCTTCAAGAGTCAGGGTAGCAATCATATGCGCAACGCAGAAATACCCCCATCAACATGCATGATTTGCCCACTGATCCAGGTGGCCTGCTCGCTTAATAAAAAGGCTGCCATTGCTGCGATATCTTGTGGTTTACCTACGCGTTTGAGCGGGTGGCGGGCTGCATTGGCTTCTTTTTTAGCATCTGAATTGAGTAAGTTTTCTGCAAGTGGCGTGTTGGTTAAAGAAGGCGCAATGGCATTCACGCGGATATTTGGCGCTAATTCAGCCGCCAATGCTCTGGTAAGCCCTTCAAGTGCACCTTTTGAAGTAGAAACTAATGAATGGAAGGGGAGTCCTTGCTGAACAGCAACTGTTGAAAACAAAATAACCGCAGCATTTCCAGACTTCTTGAGCGCTCCAAGTGCTTGTTGCAAACAGGTAACTGCGCCAAGAACTTGCAATTCATAATCCGAGGAGAAATCTGTGCTTGAAAAGCGATTAAAAGGCTTGAGTGCGATATTGCCAGGGCAGTAAACCAAGCCGTGCACCACTTCAGGTAAGTTTAGGGTTTCTGACGAACGTACATCAAAGTTTTGCCAATGTATATTCGGATGATTTAAAGCGGGGCTTGTATTTGAATAAGTGGCGTACACCTGATGCCCTTGTTCGAGTAACATGGTGGCGAGGCTTAAACCAATACCTTTTGAAGCGCCAATGACGACTATATTTTTTGTTTCCATGAAGGTGTAACAAAATTGTAGTACCTTGGTTTGCTATAAAACTTAAAATCCATGAATTTTTTCAAACAACATTTCTCGACTATTCTCATTGCGGTGGCTGCCATCTTTACAGGGTCTATTCTAGGAAAGTCTTATATGTCAAAAGGAAAGCCAGATGATACCGTTGCTGTGACAGGTTTAGGGGAGCAGTCTTTTGATTCAGACTTAATTGTTTGGAATGCCTCTTTTTCTCGAAATAGTTATGAGTTAAAAGATGCCTATGCACAACTGAACTCAGATTTGCGTAGGGTAAAAGCTTACTTGAAATCAAAAGGGATCACTGAAGATGAAATGGTGTTTGAAGCCGCTGGCATTGAAAAGTTGTGGTCAAACGTTTATGATGACGAAGGGAATATAAAAGAAACCACATTTGAGGGCTATTCGCTTGAGCAAAATCTGAAGATCAGTTCAAAGAAAGTAGATCTGGTTGAAAACACTTCGCGTCAGGTTTCTGAACTTATTGATGCAGGTATTGAGCTCAAATCTGCTGCGCCGCAATATTATTATACCAAATTAGCCTCGTTGAAACTTAAAATGATAGAGGCGGCTACCAAAGATGCACATGAACGCGCTGAAAAAATTGCAGAAAACGGCGGAGGTTCTTTAGGTAAATTGATGTACGCCGATATGGGTATTTTTCAGATTACGGCTGAAAATTCTTCAGAAGAATATGAGTGGGGTGGAAGCTTCAATACCAGCTCCAGACGCAAAACAGCAAGCGTAACAATACGCTTGAAATATGCTATAGATTAGCGAGCAATCAATTCGGAAATCAGGATAAAGAATTTGATCAATAGATCTTTTTGATCGGATGAATCTTTGAGCATTTACAAAAACAATTCTTTATCTAGATTCAGCCACTCTAATGTAGCATTGCTAAAAATGTCTTCTTTTATTTGAGGGCTAAGGGCACTTTCTTCAATGAATTTACCGATTTCAAGATCGCCGAGCGGGAAGGGGTAATCACTTCCTAGACAAACGCGTTTTGAGCCTTGCATTTTGAGGATGTACTCCAACGCATCGATGTCATGTGTAATGCTGTCTACCCAGAATTTTCCAAGGTAAGTGCGCGGGTTGTGTGGATTATCAATGGCCACTAAATCGGGTCTGCAATTAAAGCCGTGTTCGATGCGGCCCAAAGTTGGCAAGAATGAACCGCCAGCATGAGAAAAACAGACTCTTAAATCGGGTAATCTTTCCAAAACCCCTCCAAAAATCAAGGAGCAGGCAGCTCTTGAGGTCTCGGCAGGCATGCCAACCAACCAAGGGAGCCAATATTTTTTCATGCTCTCAAAGCCCATCATTTGCCACGGATGGATCATGACGGCCATGCCTAATTTGGCACAGGCTTCAAAAATGGGGAAAAACTTTTCTTCTGAAAGGTTTTCGTCATTGATATTTGAGCCAATTTGGATGCCAACCAGCCCAATACTTTTTGCACGCTCCAGTTCTTGGATTGCGGCCTCAGGATCTTGCATCGGAATGGTCGCAAGGCCGATGTATTGCTTAGGATAACGCGAAACCAGGTCGGCTAAATGGTCATTTAAAAAACGAGATAGCTCGAGGGCATCGGCGGTTTTAGCCCAATAAGAAAACATGACTGGGATCGTGCAAACAACCTGAACTTGGGTCTGAAAATCTTGATACTCATTGATGCGGAGCTCAGCATCCCAGCAATTTTCTTGGATGCGTCTAAAAAATTGCCCTCCTTGCATCATGTCTGCACTGCCATCCTGTTGGTGTTCTAGGTGGATAAACTTGCCGTAACCAAATTTCTGCGTCCAATTGGGCATTTCTTTGGGTAAAATGTGGCTGTGCATGTCAATCTTAAGCATAGGGGTGTTTTTTAGCGTGTGGCGAAGATACAAAAAAGCTCAGAGCTTGTAGTGCATGATGTAGTCATCCATGACAAAGCCATTGCCAATATCAAAGATGGCTTCCTCTTTGATTTGAAAGCCAAGATGCGTATAAAAATCTTTGGCCTTATTGGCTTTATTGACCTGTAAAATGATTTCAGAATCATTAGTTTCGGAGGCTCTTTGTATGGCTTTTTGAATGAGGGCCTTTCCGAAACCTCTTTTTTGTTGTTGACTTAAAATATAGAGCTTGTTGATCTTGAGGATTTGCTGCTTGTTGTCTGTAGCTGAGGAAATCCATTCTAAGGCAAGGAAACCGAGATCGTAGTTTTGTTCTGAGAGGATATAAAATTCATGCCCTTGATCAAATTGTGTAAGGAGTGTTTGTTCGGAATACATCCATGATAACATGAATTCAATTTGCGCTGCTGAAATGATATCCGAATAGGTACTTGGCCAAATGGCACGCGCTAATTTTTCTAGAATATTCAACTCATGGCGTTGGGCCTTTCGAATCTCCATTTTAAATTTTCACGAAGGGTGCTTGTTGAATTTTGCCGTTGATGTGCAATCTGATATAGTAGGAGCCGAGTGGTAAATCTTGCACAGCTACTTTCCCGTTGAGTATCGGACACAAAAAGCGTTTGCCGTCAAGGGAAATGATTTCAGCAAATTCTGGCAATTCAACGATGGTAAAGTGCAAGTAGTTTTGTACGGGGTTTGGATAGACATTCCAGTCTGTGGACACCAATGCATTTTGGGTGCCGAGTGTTTGTAGCGCGAGTTTAACTGCTGCATAGGCATTCACTTTTCCAGCTCCCCACAAAGGGCTTCCTTCAGCAGGAATGACGCCGGTGTAGTTATCTTGGCGTGCCGTATTCATGATGATTTCTTTGACCTGGCTAGCCGATAAATACGGATTGGCTTCTAGCATGAGCGCAACAACTCCGGCAACCATAGGTGAGGCCATTGACGTGCCAGAAAACTTCGCAAAATGGTAGGTTGTGTTGTTAAATGTCGTGTTGCCAACGGAGGTATAATTGGCGTTGGTGAATGACGAAACTGCTGAAGCTATAGCCACGCCTGGTGCTGCGACATCAGGTTTCATGGAACCATCGTAGCGTGGGCCGCGACTCGAGAAATTAGCGAGTGCACCACCGACTAAAGAACCAGAATTGGTGGCATATTGCGTGGCGTAAGCAGCCACACTTATGACTTGGTCTGCACAAGATGGTTCTGAGATTCCGTTTTGGTTATCTCCGGCGGTAGTGCCAGCGCCGGCTGCTAAGAAATCCATTCCCCAGTTACCCACATCGTTGGTGAGTTCGGTGACATTCCAATAATGAACAGTACCTGCGTTTGCCTGAGATTTAAGCTGAACGCGCAAAGCCGTGTTTGTATTTTTCACACGTAAACGCATTTGAGGCTTACCATTTAAGGGGTGTGCAGCGTCAGCAGAAATATTGTACCAAATGGTATCTTGATTGACAACTAGAAAGGTGTCGATATAACTGCTTGTGGTTGCGGTACTGTAAAAAGGAGTTTCGGCCAAAAGGACATTGGAACTGTTGGTAATGATTAAACCATTTTCAAATGCTTGCCCCGCCTCACCCCAGGCGTGGATGCTCTGGCCCCACATATTTGGGTTGGAACTGTAGTCATAGAATTCAATTCTCGATTTGAGCAGATCGTTGTTAAAGGTTTTTTTAAGGTGAAAATTAACCGCGCCGTTATTGCCTCCTGAATTGACAAAAACAACGCCTAAATTACTGAATGCGTCTATGGCTTGGCTTAGTAAAGAAGTGCCATCTAGGGTCCCGAAATGATAGAGGCCCCAGCTCATGTTGATGACTAAGCGTTTATCGGCTGCAAGCGCTTTTTGGTACATCCATTGCCAGGCATCTAGCACTGCGCCTTCATCCACTAGAAATGTGACAAAAAGAAATTGTGCATCATAGGCAACGCCTCGGTAAGCTGTATTTGCACCTGCGCCACCTGCAATTCCGGCGACGTGCGTACCGTGCGTACCGTAGCCATAAATATTGGCGGTGTCTGAGCCTGCAGCAAGTAAGCTGCTTGGTGTCGCATATTCGGTTCCGTAACTGAAGCCGTTCGGGGCTGGCCCGTTGGTTTTGAATTGATCCCAGGCGGCAAAAATGCGGTTGGTTTGAAGCAGGGTATCGTAAAAGACAGGGTGGGTGTAGTCAAAACCCCAATCGGTTACGCCAATGAGCACATTTTTCCCGGTGTAACCTTGCGGCAAGCCATAGCCGTGGTGTACGGAATCGGCGCGAAGGTCTTTGATAGCCTTGTCTAGGTTTGGATTGATTTTACCGGCAATTTCAAGGTATTCTAGCCCTTTGAGCTCTTGGATACAGGAGAGTTTTTGCAAGGGAATCTTTACACTCAAAAATTGTTGTAAAGGTTCAGTGAAGAGAATGCGTTGCCAAACCAATTCTTCTGCAGAAAATTGTGCATTGCTTTTGGCGAGCATTGAAAGATACCATCTTCCATCTATGTTGTAGATAGGGTATTTTTTTGCTAGCTCGGGGTTTACGGCACCTTTTGATCTCAATAGAACGCTTTGAATCTGTTCTATTTCTTGACGATCACTGTTGCTCATTTTGGGCGCAGCCCAGCTGAGGTTAGCGATTGAAAGTAGTAAGGTGCAGCAAAATAAAAAACCGAAGCGCATCCTCAAATATAAGCATTTTTACGCAGTTAAAGCTTCGTAAAAAGTGAATTTATAGGCCTTCTGACCTTCTTCAAATGTTGATATTTGTCATCGTCGGCGCGTTTACCAATCGTACAAATTAGTGCGCTGTGTAGGCCTTGTTGCTCGAGCTGAAGTAGTTCGTCAAGTGCTGTTGGCACAAACCCTTCCATGGGTGTTGCATCAATTTCGAGTAGGGCGCAGGTGTGCATCAATTGCCCAAGTGCAATATAAGCTTGTTTGTTATTCCATACTTTGACATCTCCTTGTGGCTTGTTCCCAATAGCAGTGTGTAAATGGCTTCTAAAGCCTTGAATTTGCGCTTCTTCCATAGCTCTTTCGTCGCGCATGCGATCGGCATGGGCATCGAGAAAAGCAGTATCTAGCTCATTTTTGGCGCAAATGACAAGAACAGCTGCAGCATCTACGATTTGCTGTTGATTCCAAGCGATTTCTTTGACTTTTTCTCTGAGGACGGTGTCTTCAATCCAGAAAAAATGCAACGGTTGTAAGCCATAACTACTCGGCGTTAATTGCAAACTTTTTTCAAGTAACGCATGCGTTTCTGCATCGAGTTGAAAATGAGGGTCGTATTTTTTAGTGGCATAGCGCCAATTGAGTGCTTGTTCAATTTTATCTTTCATATTTTTTCTTTTCTAATTCTTTAAACTTTTATTTTACGTTCTTTCTTCCTTCCTTTTTTCCTCTTTCCTATTTCCTCTTTCCTATTTTCTCTTTCTTGAATATTATTTGCTTGCTTGAGCAGTCAACCTTTTAATTCATAGGAACTTCAATAACCAGAATTTTACTGGGTTGCTTGCTCTGAATATGGATGATTTCAGTTTGAGAAATTCCCATAGCATCCTTAGCCTGAAGTACTTGGTTTTCAATTTTAATTTCACCTTGAACAACCATCAAATAGATGCCGTTGCCTGCTTGCTTGAGTTGGTAGCTAAGATCGGTGTCAAAATTCCCCATTGATAGATAAGCATCTTGGTGTATCCAAGTACTCAAACCAGTTTTTTCTGGGCCAACGAGTAAAGTAAATTCATTTTGCCCGAGTTCAAATGGTCTTTGTGCATAACGGGGCTCTACCTGTTTTTTATCGGGGAAAATCCAAATTTGAAATAAGTTGAGTGCTTGATCGTGGTTTGGGTTGAACTCGCTATGGTAAATGCCGGTACCTGCAGACATCACTTGCACCTCACCAGCTTGAATGATTTCGCTAAAACCCATGCTATCTTGGTGTTTAATGGCGCCACTTAATGGAATAGTAATTATCTCCATGTTGTCGTGGGGATGTTTTCCGAAGCCCATGCCCGGCGCTACAATGTCGTCGTTCAAAACACGCAACATGCCAAAATGGATGCGTTCTGGGTTGTACCAAGAGGCAAAACTAAATGAGTGTTTGGCATCAAGCCAGCCATGATTGGCGTGACCTCTAGATGCTGCTGAATGGAAAACCGTTTTCATGCTTGATTTTTTCTGTAAAGAAAGCACGACTTAAGTGCTCAATTCAATAACACATGTTAATACTTTTTGTTGGGAGTTGTCGGGCTTTGCTAGAAATTGTGCAATTTCGTTATATGGTATTAAGTCGTTTTTGGCTGGTTATTTTCATCAGCTCTATTTTATTTGTTTTGTTTTCGGTTTTTTCAGGTCAGTTCTACAGCATAGATTACGTTCTGAATGGTAAAAAAGACGATCCAATCCTCATCGGTGAAACCTATAAATGGAAGCTCCCTCAACATGTTGTTGAAAGCATGGCAAGGGCTGATAACAATACCTATATCAAAGATGTAAATCCCAATGATCAAGATACGAGCTATGTTTTAAAGGAGAAAACCGTACTGATTTATTCAGGTGTTCAAAAATCAGACGGCTTACTCGTGACTGCAAAAGCGAGTTTGTTTGACCTCATTTTGCCACTCATGGCTTACTTAGCCTTTTTCGCTGGCATCATGCAGCTCCTAATAGATTCAGGTGCTACAGAAAAATTAGCCAAAAGACTCAGTCCTTTCTTTCAAAAAGTATTTCCAAGCGTCCCGGCAGGGCATCCGTCCATTACCTACATGACCATGAATTTCTCAGCGAATTTCTTAGGCCTAGATTCAGCGGCCACGCCCTTCGGTTTAAAGGCAATGGAAAGCTTACAAGAACTTAATCCTGAGAAGGAAAAAGCCTCAGATGCACAAATTATGTTCCTGAGCCTACATGCAGCTGGACTCACCTTAATACCAACCTCTATTATAGGTTACCGTGCCGCAGCCAATGCAGCCAATCCTGCCGATGTCATGTTACCTTGCATTATTACTTCATTTATAGGAACCCTCGCTGCTTTCTTTATCGTGGGCTTGCGTCAACGTATTTCTTTCAAGAGTGGGTTATTGTTAGGCGTTTTAATGGGTGTTGTCGGTGCTATTTTAGGTTTGCTCTTTTATGTGGGTTCCTTGGACCTCGTTGAGAAGAACTATTTTACCAATAATTTCTCAGGCATTTTGTTGTTCGGCATTATTGTCTTGACGCTCATTTTTGCTTTTAAGAATGAAGCCCGATTCAGGGCTAAAGACACAACTGTTTTTGATGCTTTTGTGGAAGGGGCAAGAGGAGGTCTGGATACCGGTGTCAAAATATTCCCTTATGTGTTGGGTATGCTCGTTGCTATTTCTGTGTTTCGAAATTCGGGCTTGTTTGAGCTTATAGCAGCTGGAATTTCTAATTTGTTTCAATATGCCGGTGTCGGAAAGGAAATTACGGATTCTTTACCAGTTGCCCTTCTTAGGCCGTTTAGCAGTTCTGGATCCAGAGGTTTTATGCTCGATGCCATGAATCAGTTTGGCCCAGATAGCTTAGCTGGGCGTTTGTCTGCGATTTTTCAATGCTCAGCTGAAACAACTTTTTATGTCATTGCCGTTTATTTTGGAGCCATTAACGTACGCAATACGCGCTATACCTTAGGTGTTATGCTGCTCGTAGATCTTATTTGTGTACTTACAGCAATTGCAGTTGCCCTATGGTTTTTTGCTTAATTGAATAGTAGAGCGAAACATGAGTCTAGCACAATTAACCTATCCATCTTTGGTCATCTTAGCCTTTGCTAAGGCAGTTGAAGGCAATAAAGAATTACAGACTTGGCTACAAGAAAATGGCTACCCTGAGCTCTTTATGGCTGCACATGCCATTCGTTTGCAAGATCCTGCACGTCAATGGCTCATGAAAAATGGTTACCCACACCTTTTAGCCATGATTGCAGCGGCAGAGGGCGATGAAAAAGCACAGAAATGGCTCAAGCAATATGATTACATGGTGTTGTACCATATCGCAATGGCTGTGGAGCACGAGAAGGAAAGTTGGTTTTGGTTGCGTCAAAATAGTTCACCTGAACTCATTATTTTGACCAAATCTATTCAAATGATTAAAGATCAAATTGAAGAAAACCACAACGACGTACACGCTATACATAAAGATTTATAGCAGGTACGTCGTTAGTCGGGTAAATATTCGCTTAGAGTAACATGGCAGCAGGCTGCTCCATGTAAGTTTTAAATGTTTGTAGGAAGGATGCACCTGAAGCGCCATCAACAACGCGGTGGTCACAAGAAAGTGTTACTTTCATGACAGAACCAGGAACAACTTGTCCATTTTTAACGACTGGAACTTCTTTGATACCTCCAATTGCCAAAATACAAGAGTCTGGCGGATTCACGATTGCTGTGAAAGATTCAATGCCAAACATACCTAGATTAGAAATGGTAAAGGTATTGCCTTCCCAATCTGAAGGTTGTAATTTTTTGTCTTTGGCTTTTTGAGCAAATTCGCGGACTTCAGCTGAAATTTGAGTGAGTCCTTTGTTGTCTGCAAAACGCACAACAGGTACTAATAAACCTTCATCTACAGCAACTGCCACACCAATATTGACGTGATCATTGCGACGAATGAAATCGCCCATCCAGGCACTGTTTACTGTTGGGTGTTGACGCAAGGCCATAGCCACGGCCTTGATTACCATGTCATTGAAAGAAACCTTCACGCCATCGAGGCTATTCAAAGATTTTCTGGTAGCAATGGCATTTGACATATCGATGTCAAGGGTGAGGTAGAAGTGTGGTGCAGTAAATTTACTTTCAGCTAAACGACGCGCAATCGTTTTGCGCATTTGAGAAATTGGTTCGTCGTAGTATGAAACTTGACCTGTGTTACTTACTGCTGCAGCAGGCTTGCTAGCTGGTGTGTAAGGAACATAATGATCGACGTCGCGTTTTACGATGCGGCCATTTTCACCAGTACCGGCTACGGCTTGAATATCAATTCCGCGTTCAGAAGCTAATTTTTTAGCTAAAGGAGAGGCAAATACACGATCGGCGTTATTATTAGCTGCCACAACTGGTGCAGCAACTGGTGCTGGCGTTGGTGCAGTTACAGGAGCTGCAACCGGAGCTGGAGCGCTAGCAACTTCTGGTGCTGGTGCTGGGCTTGGTTCTGTTGTGCTTGTTGAGGCACCTGGAGCATCAGCTGCGGCGTTAGCTAGTGCTGCACTGATGTCTTCACCAGCCTGACCAATAATAGCCAAAACGCTATTTACTGGTGCCGCTTTTCCGGTTTCAACACCGATATGCAGTAAAACACCATCAAAGAATGATTCAAATTCCATAGTTGCCTTGTCTGTTTCAATTTCAGCAAGAACTTCACCCGATTTCACGGTGTCACCAACTTTTTTTGTCCAGGCAGCAACAACACCTTCTGTCATGGTGTCGCTCAACTTCGGCATGTAAACTACTTCAGCCATGTTTTTTTAATTTTTTAGTATTCTTTGATGTAAGGATAATCAGATTGAACATACACGTCCTCATAAAGTTCGTGTGCTTCAGGATAAGGAGAGTTCTCTGCGAAAGTCACAGACTCTTCTACTTCAGTTTTCACCCAAAGATCGATTGCTTCAAGTTCTTTAGCCGAGAGCCATTTGTTTTCTTGTATAATGCGCAAGCAGTGCTCGATTGGATCTTGTTCCATCCATTCAGCTACTTCATCTTTGGTGCGGTATTTTTGTGGATCAGACATCGAGTGCCCTTTGTAGCGGTACGTTCTGATGTCGAGAAGGGTTGGGCCTTCACCACGGCGTGCGCGGTCAGCTGCTTCTTCGATGGCTTCGTGCACAGACTCCGGGCGCATACCATTGACTATTTTTGAAGGCATGCCATAAGACAAACCAATTTGAGAAAGATCAGTTACGTTGGTGGTGCGCTCAACTGAGGTACCCATGGCGTAATTGTTGTTTTCGATAATGAAGATTGCTGGAATTTTCCAGTTCATCGCCATGTTAAAGGTTTCATGGAGCATGCCTTGACGCACTGCACCATCACCCATAGAAACAAAAGCAACGTTTTTGGTGCCTTTATACATTTCTGCAAATGCAACGCCAGCACCCATTCCGATTTGAGCACCTACAATTCCGTGGCCACCCATGAAATTGACGTTTTTATCAAAGAAGTGCATCGAACCACCTTTTCCTTTTGAACAACCTGTGGTGCGGCCATAAAGCTCAGCCATTAATACGCGAGGATCAGTGCCTAAAGCAATCGGATGTGCGTGGTCACGGTAAGCGGTCATGTGTTTGTCGTCTTTCTGACAAGCACTTGCTGTTCCTACAACAATAGCCTCTTGACCAATGTAGAGGTGACAAAAACCACCAAATTTTTGCTGGATATAAAGTTGACCCGTTTTTTCTTCAAATTTTCGGATCAAAAGCATGTCCTTGTACCATTTTACGTATGTTTCTTTCGAAAACTTAGGTTTAGTAGAACTTTTTACGGCTTTAGCGCACATATTTTCTTGTTTTTATCGGTCACAAATATACAAATGATTCACAAACAATGTTTAAAATGTCAAATTTACACTAAGTGTAGCTTTTTTTAAATTTCACGTTTTAAATAAGGCTGAAATTGCTTCAATGAAAGGCTAAAAGAAAGGGTTCCGTAGGAATAAGGAGCAACTTCATATTGATTGTAATAGAAAGTGACCTTTTTATTGGAAAACTCAAAGTTATCAGGGATAAAAAAACCTCTTTCAAACCAAAAATCAGTATGATTAAATGGCACTTTTGCGGAAATTCCAACAGCCTTTCTAAATGCAGCTTCTGCAATTTGTAGGAATTTTTTGTCTAGATTGAAAAAATCTTTCAGATGAATTTCTTTAGCGGTTTTTTTATCAAAATGATCAAAACCAACACCGTATGAGCCGTGTGCGCCACCTTGATAGGTACTTGACTCTGATTTTAAGGTAGCGAACCCTGGTCTTTCTGCAGCAATTTGATAAGTTTCTTCGAGACCCCAAACCATACTCATTTCGTCTTCATCATAGCGTCTGGATTCTTTTTTGAAGGCGAGCAAGGCCTGATGAAAGAGGTTTTTATTTAATGGAGCGGTGTATGGCGCTTGTTCTTCTGATCTATAAAGGCTGTTCCGAATCAAATGATTAATGGCTAATTGCCAATTTTCTAGCTCAGCCGTTTCATCGTAGATTTGATACGTAATTTTTGACCATGCTTTATCCCAAGTTTCAACAACTTTCTTTTTTGAAATGAGCACGCTGTCAGCGCCGGTAAGGATAAAGGCTGTGTCTGTTGGGTTTAGTGCTTGGGCTTGAACCTCGGTTTCTGTTTGCTCTTTTCCCTTTACTTTTCGAACTTCTTTTTTGGATTTCGCTTCCGTCTGGCAAGCAAATACCATTAAGAGGGTAAGCGAAAAGGAAGAAATGATTTTAAACGGCATGTGTAGATTTTTTAGTGGCCTTTACTATCAAGTAAATTCCTGCAATAACTAACGGAATACTGAGCATTTGCCCGGTATTGAGTGGAAGCGTGTAGTCTCTGGCGGTTTGCCCTAGTTTGAAGAACTCACAAATGATGCGCGAGCCAAAAATCAGGATTAAAAAACTACCGAAAACAAAACCGGGCTGTTGCCATTTTTTAAGTTTCCAGTATAAGTAGAGGAGTAGCCAAAATGAGATGAAATAGCAAATGGCCTCATAAAGCTGTGCAGGATGGCGTGGCGAGGGGTCGTAAAACCCGATCTCTTCATTGAAGTAGTACTGAAACTGAAAGGCCCAAGGTACATCGGTCACATAACCTACCATTTCATGATTGACCAAATTTCCGAGACGGATAAACGTACCTGCTATGGCAATTGGTGCAGCGATGCGGTCGAGTATCCAAATGTAAGGTCGCTTGGAAACTTTTCTAGAGAAAATAAATAATGCAATGAGAATGGCGATAGCTGCGCCGTGGCTGGCCAGACCGCCCTCCCATACTTTAAGGATGTCGCCTGGGTGTGAAAAATAACCGCGTTCTAAGCGGCCATTCACAACCTGGTCCCAATAGGGGCCATAAAAAAGCACATGGCCAAGGCGAGCGCCAAGTACGGTTGCCACTACCATGTAGCTAACGAGCGTGTCCAGTATTTTGTCGTCTACTTGTTCGGATTTAAACATTTTGCGGATTACAAAATACCCCATGATGATGCCTGAAATAAAAAGTAGGCCATAGAGATTTGGCGTTCGCCAGCCTTCAATAAGCTGGGAATCTACACTCCAGTTGATAAATAAAGTCATTGTGCTTGGTTTTTTAGGACTTGTTCAACAAGTGCTTGAGGTTTTTCCTTCTTTTCTTGAAATGGTAGAGCTGCTGACCGACCTTTCTTGAAGATGAGGTTGCTCTTGTTTTTGCCTTTGCGCAGTTCTTTTTGTTGTTCAATCGGTAATTGAATGATTTCTTGACAAGGGCTACTACAGCAATTCTGCATCTGGGTTTTACAGCTGTCACACTGAATGAATAATAAATGACAAGCTTCGTTAGCGCAATTCGTGTGCGTATCTGCAGGCGAGCCACATTGATGACAAACAGCAATGACGTCAGGTGTAATTCTTTCTGCACGACGTTCATCAAACACAAAGTTTTTGCCAATGAATTTATTTTCTAGCCCTTTTTCATTGCAATCATTCGCATATTTGATAATGCCACCCTCAAGTTGATGTACATTTTTGAATCCGCGGTGCTTGAACCAAGCTGAGGCTTTTTCACAGCGCACACCACCTGTGCAGTACATCACGATATTTTTGTCTTCGTTACCTTTTAAAACGGTTTCTTCAATGAAGGGCAAAGACTCTCTGAAAGTATCTACATCGGGAAGTACTGCTCCTTTGAAATGACCAACTTCCCATTCGTAATGATTGCGAAAGTCAATTAAAAGTGTTTTTGGGTCATCGGTGAGTTCATTGAATGCGGCAGCGTCTAAGTGGACGCCTTTGTTCGTGACATCAAAGGTTTCGTCGCTAAGTCCGTCAGCTAATATTTTGCTACGCACTTTTATTTTGAGTTTCAAGAACGAAAAATCAGCTTCAGCGTCATCAACAGCAAAATTGAGCCGGATTCCATTCAAGAAGTCAATCTGATATAGTTCTTCTCTAAACTGACCTAAATTTACTTTAGGCACGGCAATTTGAGCATTAATTCCTTCTTTGGCCACATAAGTGCGGCCTACGATATCTAGCTTTTTCCAAGATAAATATAATTGATTGCGAAAAGCTTGTGGATCAGTAATATGTGCGTATTGGTAAAATGAAATAGTAATGTACTGGTGTCCGATAGCTTGTAAGTGCTTTTCTAATGTGGTGCGATCGAGTGTATTCCAAAGTTGCATTTGAGCGATTTATTCAGGTAATTGTTAAACAGCGACATTGTGTTCGCGGAGTGCGTCGTTCAGTGAAGTTTTGAGGTCCGTTGAAGCTTTGCGCTTGCCAATGATGAGTGCGCACGGAACTTGGTAGTCTCCGGCAGGAAAGTTTTTTGTGTAAGATCCTGGAATCACCACAGATCTTTCTGGGACAAATCCGTGGTGTTCGATGGGTTCTGGGCCGCTCACATCAATGATTTTAGTTGATTTTGTAAGCACAACATTGGCGCCTAACACCGCTTCTTTTCCAACACGTACGCCTTCAACCACAATACATCGTGAACCAATAAAAGCGCCATCTTCAATAATGACCGGTGCAGCTTGTAATGGTTCAAGAACGCCGCCAATTCCTACACCACCGCTGAGGTGGACATCTTTGCCAATCTGAGCGCAGCTTCCTACGGTAGCCCAAGTATCCACCATAGTGTTACTGTCAACATAAGCTCCAATATTGACATAAGAAGGCATCATGATTACACCAGGTGCAATGTATGCACCATAACGAGCAACTGCATGTGGCACCACGCGTACGCCGAGTTCTTTATAGTTGCGTTTGAGTGCCATTTTATCGTGAAATTCAAAAGGTCCTACCTCAATAGTTTCCATCTGACGAATTGGAAAATACATCACAACTGCTTTTTTGACCCATTCATTCACTTGCCAGGTGCCGTCTTGTAATGGCTCGGCAACACGTAGCAAACCGCGGTCAAGTTCTTCAATTACTTTTTCAATAGCCAAAATAGTTGCTGGATCTTGTAATAAAGCACGGTTTTCCCATGCAGCCTCAATTGCTTGTCTCATGCGTTGTGTTTTGTTTCGGAATTCGGATCAGTAAAATAAGCCCAAGTACAAAGAATACGACAAGGGCAAGAATGGAAGTTCTGATATCCATCATGCCTTCAATGATGCCAAACGTAAGTGTACCAATGGCCAAGCCGATTTTTTCAGCGAGGTCATAAAAGCTAAAATAAGAGGTAAGGTCTTTGGTTTCTGGCAATAATTTAGAATAGGTAGATCTAGAAAGCGACTGAATACCTCCCATGACTAAGCCCACGCATGCTGCTGCAATATAAAATTGCCATGGATACCAAACAAATTGATACACGTAAATACAGAGTAAAATCCAAATGAAAATAGAAATTCCAAGTGCTTTGAAATTGCCAATTGTCTTCGATATAAAAGACATCAGGTAAGCACCAGCAATTCCGATGAACTGAATGATCAAAATTGAAATAATGAGGTCCTGTTGTTTGATGCCAATGACTTCTTTGTTGGCGAATGCGACCGCCATAACCATGATGGTTTGAACGGCCATGTTAAACATGAAATACGAACCCAAATATCCTTTTAAGGTTTTATTGAGGCGGATTTGTTTCCAAACCTGAAACACTTCTTTGTAGCCTTGAGAAATCAGGTTTTTTTGCTCTTTTCGAGTAGCAAGGGTTTTAGGCAGTCTTGAAAACGAGAAGGTTGCAAAACTGATCCACCAAAGGCTCACTAATGGAAAAGCCCATTTGATCGGAATAACTTTGGTAAAGACGGTCAAAACCAAAATGATGATCAGAAGTGTAGAGCTGCCAAGGTAGCCCATCGAATAGCCGCGAGCTGAAACTTTGTCGTGGTCTGCTGGTTCGGCAATATCTGGTAAATAAGCGTTGTAGTAAACCAAACTTGCCCAAAAACCAATGGAGCCAAAAAAGAGGGGTAAAATACTCCAATTGATGATAAAAGGCGTTTGCCCGGGTATGCCATCAGGAGGTGCGTTAAAGAAATATAATAAGCCACTTGCAGCTGCACCTAAGTAGCAGAAAAATTGCATGAAGAGTTTGCGCTTGCCACCTGCATCGGCAATGCCAGAAAGCAACGGTGACATCAAAGCTACGATGATGTAAGAGATACAGATGACGTAAGCATAGAATTCGGTGTTGTGAAATTCTCTGCCAAAGAAGGAGACGGTATCATAGATCGTTTTGCCGGCGTCATTTTTGACACTCGTTTGCGTTTCAAACAAGATCGGAAAAATAGCCGAACTTATGATTAATGGATAGACAGAATTGGCCCAGTCGTAAAATACCCAACCTGTAATGATGCGTTTATTCCCTTTTTCCAACATAGATCAAAATTAGAGAAATATCTTTAGCCTTTGATTGTTAGCTGATATTTAGTGAGTAATCCGGCGAGTTGTCCACTATTGACGTGCATGCTTTTGACCTGATTTTGCGCTGGATCAAGCAATAAATTCAACGATTGATCAAAATTTGCTTTGCGAAGATCGGCATTTTCAAAAATAGCGCCTACGAGTTCACATTTTACAAATGGGGTCCCCTGGGCCTTTATTTCTGTAAAGTCAACCTCCGTGAGGTCGCAGTCTTGAAAGGAACTTTGTTGTAAATTGACCTGATAAAAAGTAGCGTGTCTGAGTAAACAGCTTTTAAACTCACATTCATAGCCAAACGGATTAGCTGCTTCAAATTGAACGCCTTGCAATTTGCATTTTTCAAAAGCAACAGCTTGAAAAGAGCAGCTCGAGACACTGATGTTTGATAAATCGCAGTCCAAGAAGCGACATTCAATAAATTTGGCGCCTTTGATTGGTGTTTGCTTGAAATCGAGCCCAGAAAACTCACAGTTTTCATAAGTGCCGATTACCCAATCTTGGATGTTTTGAATATGTAGGTCAAAAAAGTTAGGCATTAATGACTTTCATTAAGGTAATCTTGTAAGTACAAAAAGGGTTCATTTAACTGACCATCTGCTGTGGTTTCTGACGCACGATAAATAATTTGATCGGGATCTTCGCCGAGCAAGGCTGGAAAAACATTGTTGAGTAACTGCTTGCCGAAATCTATCGATGCATCTTTTGGTAATTCGCATGGTAAGTTGTCAACGGCCATCACGGCAATTGCACCCGCTTGGTCAAATGGCACCTCAAGACCAGTTTGTGGGTCATAGCCGTAGAAGGAGTTACCTATTTTACTTGGGCGAATGGTGCAGGCAATAGGCCCTGCAATATCACAAGAAATATCGGCAACTAATTTGATGCGGTTTTGCGCTGAGCGCAACATGTCTTGCGTTAAAATCAAGGGTGATTTCGCAGACCAAAAATGACACGGAATGTACATATCGGCAATTTGAGAAAAGGCTTCAAAATTGCTTTTGTAATTTTCAGGATTTGCGTAAAAATCCGCTTTATCAAAGCCATTATCTGCTTTGCGGGCAAAATATTGGTGGGTATCTAAATGCGTATATACAGGCTGGAGATGTGTATCATTTAAAAACGATTCAGCACTGACTTCTTTGATGGGAAGTAACGAAATGATTTCGCGGGCACCGTGGCCTACTTTACCAAAACCGGTCAAAACACAACGGAAATTGGAAGGGAGTTTGACTTTTTTTAACTCGGTTTCTACCTCTTTACGATCATGGCAAAGGTGTGCTGGTTTTAATTCAAAACTTTTAGTTTGAAGCCCATACGTTAAAAAACCATTATAGGCGCCAACAATTCCAGCATAACGTCCAAAGCCAATGATGCGTTTGTTTTGAGCGTCTTTGAGTACTTCATAGTCAACTAAGCGAATTTGCTTATTTAAAATTTCTTGCAAAAGCGCTCGGTTATACGGCTGCTTTTTAATGGTATGAGAGAAGAATAAATAAGTTTTGTTCGGGATCAATTGCTCTTTAGGGACTTCCTTGACGCCGAGTAAGATATCGCAATGGCTGAGGTCTTCTTGAACAGCTAGGCCTTGGTCTAAATATGCTTGGTCTGCAAAACAGCGAATAGGGCTGGTTTGTACCGTGACTTTAACCTGAGGGTAAGTGTCTTGCAGTTGTTTGCATTGTTCTGGGCTGAGTGGCACCCTGAAATCAGGAGGTGTTTTGCCTTCGCGAATAATGCCGATGTTGATGATGGACATACTTTGTTTAAGAAAGGTAATGATCAATAAATTCTCGTACACAAGCGTCACCGCCTTTGCGTGTCAAGATGATATCTGCAATGCTTTTGATAGACGGCACAGCTGAAGCAGGTGCAACAGCCAAGCCAACGGCTTCCATCACTTTGAGGTCATTGATGTCGTCGCCAATAAAGGCAACTTCGTTTATTTTCAGTCCAAGCTCAGTACACCATTTTTCGAGTATGGCTAACTTGGGTTCTTGTCCAACATAAACATGATTGATGCCCAGTAGTTTGGCGCGGTCCTGGACCATGTGTTCGGTGAAACCAGAGGAAATGATACCAAGTTGCAACTTGCCTGCTTTACTTAGATTCAGCAAAGCCAAGCCATCTTGGGTGTGGTAGCGCTTCATTTGATCTCCTTTTTCACTGACATACATACCGCCATCGGTTAATACTCCATCGACATCGAGGATCAGCATTTTAATGTCTTTGATTTTGGCATCCAAAACTGAGCGCTGAAACAGCGGTTTGAAAAGGAGGGCTTGGAGGTCCAGTTCGTATTCTTCGCAAATAGCCTCAAGGTCGTATAGCGACAATTCTTGCACGTGGTCTACGTCCAGGTCAGCTAAAAAATCGTCAAACTTGATGCCGTGTTTCTGGCACAATCCTTTAATATTTAATTCAAGTAACATATTTAAACAATTTGATAACCAACACTTTGAGCTACTTTTTGAAGGTCGTCTCTTAAGGTTTGGAATTCGTTGTAGTTGAGTTGCTGAGAAGCGTCAGATTTGGCCACCTTCGGATTCGGGTGCGCTTCAATAAGTAAGCCATCAATGCCCATTGCTACACAAGCACGGGCCAACGGATTCACGCCATAGGCGTAACCCATCGCGTGTGAAGGGTCGAGTACGATTGGTAAATTGCAATGTTCTTGTAACCAAGCTACCCCACAAAGGTCAAGAGTAAAACGCGTCCCTGTTTCGAAGGTGCGGATACCGCGTTCGCAAAGTACCACATTTTCATTGCCGCCAGAAAGTACAAATTCGGCCGCCTGTACAAATTCTTGCAAGGTGGTACCGAAACCTCTTTTGATCAAAACGGGTTTCTTAATTTTAGAACAAGCGCGCAATATCCCTTGATCATACATCGCCTTAGCACCAACTTGAATGATGTCAGTGTGTTCAATGATTTCGTCAATGTGCGTTGCGTCGCGGGCTTCGGTGATCACGCTTAAGCCGTATTCTTGTCGCATTTTTGCTAATAATCCTAAGCCCTCGAGGCCAAGCCCTTGAAAAGAATAGGGGCTGGTTCTTGGTTTATAACAACCACCTCTGAGTGTTGTGAGTCCCATTGATACCAGTAATTCTGCTGAACTTCTGATTTGTTCTTCTGATTCTACAGAGCAAGGCCCACCAATTAAAATGGTATTGTTGGTTTGTCCGCCGATACTTACTTTACCGAAAGAAACTTCGCGTTTTTCTGCTTGGAATTTTTTTGAAGCCAACTGAATATCATTGCCAAATACCCAGTGTTGTTCAGTGTGCGCCTCTAAATAGTCAGGCACTTCTTTCAGACCACTTCCTGTGATGAGGTATGTTGTGCCCAAATAATCGATATGAAAAGCGTGGGCTTGACGCGCTAATTCAGCAGCCAAGTGGCTCGATTTTGTTTTGATTTCTAAAATCATAATTCTGATTTGATCAGGTTTGAGAATTGAACGAGTCCTTTGAGTGCGTTTGTATGATCTATGACCGGTAAATAGAGCACGGCAAAAGGACTGTTTTTAATGAGTTGCAATAATTCAAGAACGGTAGCGTCTTCTTGGATGCAAATAGGGTGCTGATTGATCATAGTAGGTACATGTAGCGCATGAAGATCTGAACTATTTTGAGTAGTTGAAAGTTGTTTCAAGAGCGCTTTGCGAATGTCAGCACTAGATAGTAGCCCTAGCATTTTCCCAGTTGCGTCAAGGGCCATGGCCACACCCATTTGACCATCTTCTACGGTTTGTAAAGCACTTTGTAAGGTGCACTCATCCAAAATGAACTTTGGCGTTTCGGCGAGCGGGATCATGAAGTCGGCAACCTTAAAACTAGAGCCGATGCTTCTTTGTGTGAGGTTCATAAGGGCATTGCCCACACTGGCTTCTTTAAAAAGATAGGATCCTGAAACTGCAGTGCTGACACCCATTTGTCTTAAAATAAAGGAGACTTCAGGGTTGACGCCGCCATCAACATGTATAGATTTATTGGGGTAGCGCTTTCTGAAAGTTCTGATTTTATCAAAATTTTGGCGGTCAAAAACACCTCCAGATTGCCCCGGAATGGTGGCCATAATTAATATGAAATCAAAATGAGCGTAGTCGTCAAACGCTGTAATTGGGGTAGGGGTAATTAAAGCCAAACCCTTTTTACCACTGATATTTTTCGGGATTTCAAGTTTGCATTGAAGGTCTTCTACCTGAAAAGTGACATACTCAACCGGATTTTCGATTAAATAAGGATAAAACTTCTCAGGATCGGGCGTGATAATGTGTAGATCTAGCGGTAAGTCACACAAAAGACGGATTTGTTGAATGTCTTTGAAAACCTCGAGGTTGTCATTGCAGTCAATGTGCAGAAGGTCAACTTGATGGGCTGCAAGATCAGCAATAACGGCTTCTAAAGGTCGAGAGGCGTCAGAGTAAATAGATGCTGAAATCTTCATGGGGCAGCAAAAAAAGATGGGGTAAGCTACTCTTATCGCACCGCTACAACCTCATACCTTTGCTACATTCCTGTCCTGGAGGATTCA
>CAZPWB010000038.1:0-22846 GCA_964590425.1 uncultured Lishizhenia sp.
GAGCAGGTTCGAATACCGACGCGATAAGAACTTACTGCTGGGCCGGAGCCGTTGTTCAGTGGAATTTTGATATCGTGAATGACCGTTAAGACATTGCCTAAATGGTTGGTCATTTCGTATTGCTTGAAGCCTTGATTTACAATGGTGTTGTTGTTTTCTGTACTTGGGTTTTCTACTAACGTAACCGATTCTGCGTACATGCCGAGTCGTGAACTGCCGTAGATGTGGCGTTCCTTGAGTTGGAAGCTCATGGTTTGATTTGGCACTTGGGCATAGTCATAAGTGGCCATGGTGTTGCCTTGGGCATCTAAAAGATAGTAGGTGCTCTTTTCAAGAAGGCCCGTTTGGTTGTTGTAGACATGCTTGGCAATTCGGCGGCCCATGGCGTCGTAATCAAACTTGAGGCGAGGCATGGTAGAGCCTGTGCTGCGGTTGATTTCCTTGACTTTGCCGTCTACACGCCATACAATTTGTTGGATATCTTCAGCCTTATCTTTGATGAGCCTTCCTTCTTCGTCATAGACATAATTGTAGGCCCCGTTGATGTTTACATTTAACGGATCAAAGCCTGCGCCTTGGTCGTCAATATCGGTAGCATCAATGGTAGAGTCTATGGCATCATTGACATGATACAAGCGATTGCTCAGCAAAAAGCCATTGGCATCTCTTTGGTATCGGTAGGTCATGTCTTCGATTTGTGTACCGTCTTGTTTGTGACGCTTTTGGGTTAAAATATTACCCATTGCATCGTATTCAAATGTATTAAAATATTTATTTGAATAGACACTTCCAGACTGCCAATAATTAGCACTTAGGTTGGTAAAGCTCCGGCTGCTTTTCAAGCGGTTCAATTGGTCGTATTCGTAAGCATTTGCCTGTGGCAAAACTTGATATGTAGTTGGGTGCGTTAGCGTAGTTTGCATGGCACGAATATTCCCGTTATAAAGGTCAGCACCATAACTCGCAACATCACTGCCAACAATATTTGCTTGGGCACTACCAGATAGAGAAGTACTAATTGGTGTGTAATCGCCAGTGTAATAATGCAAACCAAAAGACATAACGTCTTTTGCGAACCATGAATTTGGATTGTTTGCTAACCCAGATGCGGCATCAAGCCCTGGGTCATTCAAAGAATCCAATGAAGTGGCATTGATGCCTTTCATCCAACCTTGGAGTGTGTAGGTGTAGTCCAAGCCCTGGAGCATGTCTTTTCCGAGTTCCGTTCTAGACAAGGGCCCATGGTCATAGTAGTGATAACGCGCATCGCGTTGCCAGTCTGTATTTTGCAAGAGTTCGTTTTCTAAAGCAATCGGAAGCCCTGAACTTAGAATTGGAGTTTCCTTGTTGGTATACGCATTGGTGATGCGGTTGTCTGCATCGTACTGGTAAGCATGGTGCCATTGATCTTGCTGGCCCGTTTGTACCGATACCCGGTGCACATTGCCTGATATCAAATCATACGTGTAATCAACTTGTTTGTATCGTTGAAATGCCAAAGACGGGAAGTTTTCTTCCATTTTTTGGTTGTCCTGGATGAGTGTTTTGACATTTCCATGGATGTCGTAATCGTAATGCGTAGCGTGGTCATAGGCTTCCAAATGATTGGTATCGAGCACTTCATAGTACGCCACATGCACTATGCGCTTGCGTTGGGTTAAAATGTTCGGATTAAAGTTCGGTACATTATTAAAAGCCGTTTGGTCATAATAACTTTTGGTTACTTCTTTACGTGCGCCACCGCCACGAACCCATACACTTAGTAATGAGTCATTGACTGTAATTGGATTGTAATACCCTGAAACTAGCGTTCCAAAAATGCCTTTGAATTGAAGCACATTTGCAGGGTTTTCAGTTTTCTCTCCGGCTTCTACCACTCGGCCAAGTTCGTCGTACAACGAATAGCTGTATTTTTTCGGGCTGGCATTGAATTGTCTTGCGTTTTGGCTCACAATTAACCTGCCTAAACGGTCGTAGAAGAAGCGTGACGAATATTTGGCATTTGGATCATGTAAAAAGCGTACGTAACAATGTAGCGGATTACTCACCCCAAAGCCACTTAAGTATTTACCACCAAAAACAGCTTGGTCATAACTTGCAAAATCAAGTGCATAGATATCAATATCTGTGGCGTTGTCTACCAAATAAGGGTCATTTCCTGAAGCATAAACTTCTTGGATTTCTGCCCATGTACCAGCTGTAGCATAACCGTAAGGTGTCATGCCTGTGGCATTGAATTTATAGTACGCACCGTTGTCTCCTGCAGCTACAGCGTAAACGTGGTCTATGAATTTCAATACATTGATATCCGCATTTTGAATACTTGCTGTAAATACAGATCCTGAACCGATTCCTTGATAAGCAAAAAAGCCATTCTCACCAGCAACTGCAAAGTCATTGTTGTCCAAGACATCAATACTATTGATTTGCTGGCCAGTATAATTATGGGTAGTAGGAGTGCCAAAATTGCCTGATGAAGAGATAGTCATTGCTACAACGGCGTTTGCTTTGGCAAAATAATAGCTGTTTTGATTGGCTGCAAGCGCTACAACATTAGTTGGTAAACTTGCTGAGATACTCGCTGTTTCATTTTGGATCATGGCGCCAGCATTGACCCCAACAACTAATGACTTTGTAGCTGAAACGCTCCAAACTTTTGTGTATTGTGAACTTAAAATGGCAGTGCTCGAAGCATCAGGTTTGATGGTTTTCCATTGTTGGTTGGTATTCATTTTTCTCAGGGTGGAATTTCCTGCCAACAAAGTGCCATTGGTGCTAGATGAAAAATGAACATCCTTTATTCCTGTTAAGAACAAATCTTTGCGCGCTATGGTGCTTCCGCCCACATGGCTCAGTACAGTTGAAGCCAAACCACAACTCAAGAACTTAGTTGTACCTGATTGCGAATAGACGCCAATATGATTCAAGGTTTGGTTGCCTTGATATGTTTTGGCAAGTCCAAAGTTGCTGATTTGCGGCGAATAAAGTGTACAGCCATTTTGGCCAACCACATACATTTTACCCTGAACAAGCACCAATGAATTGAGGTCTTCTGTCACGTCCTGAGAAACAGGATGCCCTGTATTCATCATCAGTTCACTTGCGCTGAATTGCTCATTGAAGATAGTTCCTTGGTACAAATACCCAGCGCTACCCGCAATGAAGTAAGAACCGTTTTCCCATGCAATGGATTTTAAGTTTGAATTGGTACCTGTAGCTTTGAGCTTCCATTGTTGGTTTTCAAAGGCATACAATTGACCATCCGTACCTAGCGCTAAAATCTGGGCTGTATTTGGATGAGCAAACAAATGGTTGATTTGAGTTGGTGCAATTGCGTTGGTCAGATTGGTGGTACTTGGCGAAGAACCCAACTGTACTTTAAGTTTATCGATACCAACAAGTTGAATTGCAGCGCCATTTCGGTATAGCGCTTTATATGAGCCAGTTATTCCGCTGAATTCTTGAATCCAGCCGTTTGGTAATGCGGTTAGGTCTAAAGTATAAAGCTGGCCTGAGGTATTGAGTGCGGTGATTTTATCATTGGCAGCATCCATATGCATATCAACCACATTCGACAGCGCAGTCTGAACATTTATTGCTGTGCTAAAAGCTGCCCAATCAATCGTATAGATTGTTCCACTTTGACACAATATAGCTCCATGGAGGCCCAAACCACTCGCGTTTTGAGACTTTAATTGAATGTCTTTGACAATTTCTCCAGCCGGAAGGGCTGCACTGACCCAACTAGGTAATTGTTGGTAGGCATTGTTGGTCACAAAAAGTGAATTGCCGCTTGCAAAACTCATTGGTGCTGCAACATAATTACCATTTTGTACGTGGCTTGTCCAGATGGATTCAATTGAAGCTGTGCCATTGGTATGATTCACTTGAATGGGTGAATTCAAGATATTTGAAGACGGAACAAAGCTAAATAGTTGGCCCTCAGCTGTTGACACAGAAATGGTCGTTCTGTCGGCAGAGCGCTGTAAACTCAGCACATTTTGCTGCGGAAGTTCGGTCCAAGTTTGCCCGCCATCTGCTGTTCTGTATAGCTTTTGATTAGACAACGCCATTCCTTGTTGTAAATTAAAGAAAGCAAGTTGTTGAATATCCGTTTTGATATTATGATCAATGAGTTGCCATTCCAAAGTTGAATTGTTTGGATCTAAGCGATAGAGCCTTGCGTCTTTACCAGCAGCAACGTAACTATTGTCAGTCAACTGATCAATACAAGTTAATTCAGGTGCGCTAAATGTTCCGATTGGGCTCCAAGTACTTGCCGCAAAAGCGCGTTCATAGATTTGTGATTTAATACCGTCAAACACACTGACATAATGCTTCGTTAGGTCATGGGTGATTGAAGTAATCGTTGCTGTTGGTGCAATTCCAGTATTTGAAAGCGTGAAGTTGATAAAATCTGTGCTTTTTGCTATGAGTCCATTTTTTCCGACAAATATCAGTTGGTTGTTATTTACTGCTGATAAATAATCGATGTCAAGGATATCACTCAGAAAAGACATTGCCGTCAAGGTAGGAAGTAAATCCCAAGTTTGGCCACCATCAAGTGTTTTTAATACGATGCCATCGGTCCCTACAGCAAAACCTGTTTGCGCATTGACCATTACCGTCTTTTTCAAATCTGCTCCAACCAATCCATAAACTCTGTTCCAAGTATGACCTGCGTCGGTGGTTTTGTACAAATAACCTCTAGTTGTGTTTACGCCATTAGTAGTGGGCACCTCTCCAGCTAAATATCCAACTTGGTTGTCAAGCATCTGAATTTGATTGGTGACGAGTCTAGGATGAAGACCATTGGTGAGTTGGAGTTCAAAAACCTTCATGGGGTCGGTGTCCGGAGATTTCTGACTCACCAACTGATTCAACGAATTGTACTGGTAGGTCGTGGCCAAACGATGGCTGGTAAATATTTTCTTTTGATGTAATTTACGGTCTGCAATAATTTGCTGTTCCAATAGATCACTGCTACTTGTAATAGGTAAAATATTGACGCCCTCTGGCGGTACTGTTTTGATTAAATTTCCAGCCTGATCATAGTAATAGAGCGTATAATGATACAATTTTTCGGTATACGTATAATTCATTTGTTCCGCCACTGACAAACAATGTGAATTATATTGTGCAGCAATGCTACTCACAAGACTATCAATATACTGTGCATACTGGTTTTGAGCATTCATCAAGGCATTATTGATCAATGCCTCTTCACATGGATCCGGTAACTGCACAGTAATTTCATTGATTGGCCCTAAGGTATCTTCAGGAATGACACAAGGTTTATCGCAAATTTGAGTTGGTTCAAGGTATAAATAGAGTGAGTCACTGAATCCAAACCAAATTAAACCATCTTTTACATTGTTGAGGCGAGCACAGAATTCATCCACGCAATTACAAAGATTCAATTCTTTGAATGCATCGTAAGTGGCCAATTCTTCATATAAATAATAGCCATTGTTATTAGCCCATTTGTTATAATCATAGGCACAAGACAAATACTGACTATATGCTTCCCGGCATGGGTCCTCTGGCAAAAGAATTCCATTACAAGGTCCAAATTCAGTGATATTCAGAGGAGGGAACATCGGTGAATTGGCATTTTGAGAGCTGCTATAATTGTATAGATAGATTAAATATTCGTGCAAACAACTGTCGTAGTCGTTCAACATGTATGAGGTGGCATCTAAAAACTGCGGCTTGAGCTCGTGTCCGTTTGATGTTGCCCAATAGGATTGGTTATATAACCAAATAGCTTCTTTGTATAAGGCATAGTATTTCTGATCTAAGCGCGTAGTTGAAAATGCCGCAATAGCAGTTGTCGTTGTGTCTAATTTTTCAGGCAAAATACCAGGACAATCCTGATTTGAAAAACTGTTAACATATTGCCAAAACAATTGTTGGCCTTCAATGGAATTTAATACATTTTTCTCAAGAATATCTTCATAGGCATACATTGGATATTCCTTTTCAAAACCAATACAAGGTGTAACTGTGTCTTGGGCATTGGCTGTTTCAAATTGTAGATATGCGCTTGCATACGCCTGGTACATTTGTTCAAATTGCGAACTTGCTGCAGTGGAAGCATTTAAAAAACCTAAAATATTATTTGCGCCCTGATTTCCTACTGGGTTTGCTTCCAAATAAGTTAAGAATTCACCGTTATTTCTGGCAACTCGGCTGTAAACGAAATCTTCTTTTGAAATCGGACTTAAAAGTGGTGCTAAAGAATCCTGTGCACGCAAATTATAGCGTTGAATGCCTTCAAGATACCTGGTGTATTCAAAGAGTACATTTGTTGCATAACCATAGTTGGCAGCAAACATCATTGGGTCCTTGAGGTAATCAAGGTTATCGATGCCAATAATGGCATTTTCCATAAAATGCAAATAGGCTGGCGTCGGGAAATGAAAGCCATTTTTGGTGAAATAATAATAATCCTTTGTTTCAATATAATTGGTATCCAAAGCTGTTAGATTGTGAACCACATTGAAACTATCAATTGCATTTGTATATAATGCATATTGATCAATAGTTTGGTCAATATAAAATTGTCCGCTCTGTAGGCGTTCCATCCTTATGGTATCGAGGGCAATGATATTGATACCCGTTGAATCACAAGCTCTACATTCGTTGAGGTTCAAGCATGTCTGTCCTGTAACAATTCCCTGAGCCCCGTTATCGAAAGTGACATGCAATATGAACTGATTGTATGCCTGATTGACATTGGCATAACCAACTACTTCCATAGATTCGACAGATGCAATATGGTTAATAGAATTTGCTGAATTCACCTTCAGAATTGTCTTGCATGAACCAGCGGTAATTGTCACCTGATTTAAAACAGTGTCAAATTCAGATTGGGTCTGATGAACACCTAAATCGAATTGATCCGTGATGAAATGATCCAAGTAGATGGAGGTAAACCAATCAATTTGATTCAAATTATTTCCACTCGAAACTGGCAAACACTCTTTAAGTAAATCCTCCAAAGAATTAAATGCTTCATGCTCATCTGAACGACATTCCATGGGAACTGGTAGCCCAAAAGAACCCACAGGAATCCCTATCTGATTTTGGCCATTAACAATTCTCAATACATCTCCTTTGAGGTGTACAGTTGAGTTGTTCGACAAATGAGCATCTATCTCAAAGGTATACCCACCAGTTGAAACCATATTGTCGAAATACTGAACAAGATTCATGTCATTCCAATTGAATCCTGGAGGGTAATTCGGATCAAACTGGATATACAAACCATCTTGTGCATTCATATTTGCATTGAATAAATGGTAAGTACTTAAATTGTCACTGATCCAAAACACATCGAATGGTTGCGAACCACCGATGGCATTTTCAATACTGAGCGTTTGTAAGCCAGTGTAACTGGTATTTGCCAACGGATCGATATCAACAGCTGTTGTACTGGTCAATAACTGATTAGCTGCAAGGGCACTCAATATATTTTGCAAGTCAGCGCCAAACTGATTTTGGGTGCCTACGCTTTGAAAATTACAATTTGCCAAATCAAAACCTACCATGTTTCCATTGATTTGAAGGGTCTGATTGAGACCATTTGCAACATAGATTCCTTCTGCATGAAACGCACTAGAACTATTGTGATACAAATGATAGATTTCATTGATGTCATCCCAAGCTATTGCGCTCGAACTTTTCGTAAGTGTAATGCTTGCAATAATGTTAGAAGTTGGGTTTTCTATCCATGAAAGTATCAGGGTGTTTCCACTTATGTTGACTTGTTGGTAAAGATCAGGAATGGTGCCCGGAGAGGCATAATTGTTATTGGCGTAATACATACTCAGCAGTCCGCTGAAGTCATTTAAGTGCACATTGTTATTATCCAACTGATCAACACTGGCTAATTCACTTAATAAGTTTTGAAAGGTAAATTCAATCGGACACTGCCCAGTACTCAAGTACAATTGATAAGCACTCTGATTAGGTGTTGCATTGGGTATGACATCTTGAATGGCAGCGAAGCGCCTGTCTTTTTGTTCGTATTCATTGGCAAGTGCAAAATTACATGGTTGCGCTGGGTTCAAGAAAGCAGAGGTACTGAAACTGAAAGGTAAGTTAGAAGCATCAAACAGACCGGTTGTAAATGGATTGAAATTTTCGGTACCAATACAACCACAATAAGACGCACATTCTTCTAACGCAATACAGTCTGAAATTTCATGTTGGAGTTGTTGCTTGATACTTGTATAAAACATCCTTAGGTTGTTCCATTCGTTGTTCAGGACGGAAATTTCATAACCAGCATTGTACATGCCACCAAAATCGAAACACGCAGCATTGGGGTTGGAATAAATGTTATTACCACATCTTGCAGTAAAAGCGGCAACCTCAATTGCAGAGCGCCAAACGCCACCAATTTGCTGAAAATGCATAAAACGGTCATACATTTCCGTGCTTGCCAGACCACATGTAGAGGTAGCATAGCCTGTCATGTTACTCATGAACGGATCCCAAGCATGGGTAGTGCTCGAAACCCACCATGGTTCTATCGCAGAACCCACACTCACCTGACCGCTTTGAGAAAAAATAGGCTGGTAACCAGCTGGCAGTAAATGGGCATTAACAGCCTCTTCAAAGGTATTTGTACCCAATAAAAGTTCATCAAACGACTGACTTGAATAGGCATCTGTGCTTTGGAGTTTTTCACCAAAACTCAAACAGGTCTCATAGTAACAATATTCCGGATGGTATTTGATAAGCGATTTTGCCCAAGAAGATTCAAAACTATTGATGAAGTCATTGACATTAGCTAACTCCTGCGGATAAATGTAAGGTTGTCCTGAATTATTGAATTTAATCTGAGAAGTACTTAAAGGTTGCGGCGAATAACCTCCAGTACTTTGTTGTAACATTATACGGCTTGTGTCTCCGTTAGCATCTAAATAAATGGGGTGTTCACCGAAGGCGTCGATTAATTTAGGGTGCTGCCAAATTTGGCTATTACCATAGGTATTCAATAAGGTATTGGCATTAAAAATCGATAAATTGTGTTGACTAGGATCAATTTGATTATTTTGATTAAGGTATTCAGCGTATTGACCGCCTGGGGTCATGTCCATTTGAAACAACTCATATGCGAAACGACATGGATCAAAGGTTGAGTCACATATATCTTGACAGTTTTTTAGCTCCTCATAATAATCATTGGCTGTCCCGAGGTTTGAAGCAATGTAGTCGTCTAGGGTCCCAAGATCATTTAAACAAGATTCACAGGTGATTTCACAGTCTGTAAAATCAATTGCAGCAAGCGCTTCTTGTTGAAAATCATATAAGGTCTGCACACAAGTATTTAGGGTGGTATCTAAATACATGTCAATAAACTGTTGACGAGCATCGGCGTTTATGGTCAAATCCTTTACCAAATGATAGGTTCCAATTGGTAAATTGAAGGCTGTTAAAGTTTCGGGTGTAAATGAACCGGCATTATTATCTTGACACAATGGATGAAAATTATAAACCCCATTTACTTGCTGAAAATGACCTTTTAATTTATTGGTAATTGACCCAGTCAATACGTTTTGAGCGCAATCGTTTAGTAGAGAAATGCTAAGGTCATAAACACAGTTCACACATATATCGGGTAAACATTCAAAATTCAAAGGATCTATTTGGAATGCGTAATCAATTACAACATCTGAACTATTGACAAGTGTAAAGAAACTTGAATAGTGGATTTTCTCACCGTTGATATCTATGGTATTCACTGCACTATCCGCACCAAAAGCATCAATTGTCAGCTCAACTGCCGCATTTTCTTCGCTTTCAATGGCAAGTAAATTATTTGGCGCATCACCACCTAGCGCGGTTGCAATGACCCTACCTTCTTGATCTAAATAACTGACACTCGCTTGCCCATTGGCGTCAATTACTGCGTTTTTCTGATAATGTGAATGGTATCCGACCTCAGATCCAAACAAACGATCTAACTCTAATTGATTGGGTTTAGAATACAGATAGGTGGCTTCATGGCCAGAACCTAACTGAAACGCTGAGCCTACACCACCTTGTTTGCTGATTCGCCCGGTATTATCTGGCGTATATTCTATTTGACTAAACGGAAATTCTTGTGCGTCTGGAACATAACCTTGTTCTGCCGTTTGGTTCGGGTTAGAAGTCGAATAATAATTCGAAGCACCACTTTGTACAGACATCGGCTGTGCTTGTAATACACAGGTATTTTGTGGAGAAAGATCAAAATCTAATCTAGAGTAACCTTCTGTTGCGGCATTCTGATTGAAATTGGCATAGAAATGAATACTTGCCGATTTGAAAGGGTCATTCACCTGACACCACGGTTGTGGCACTGGTGTTGGTAAAACTTGAATGGCCGGCCTACCTTGGTGATCATAAATTGTTTCACCAACAATTACATTTTGATCTGAATTTACTTGAGTAACCATCTGGCGGTTACGCATACTACCATCGGCATAACTGATGACCTCTTTTTTCTTGCCTTGTTCGGCAAAAGTAGTAGCCAATTGCCAATTGAGCTGCTTTTCGTGTTGTAACTGAGCGGTGATATGAAATTTTTGATCAGCCGGAACCAAATTGACGGTTCCCGCCTCACTTAAATTCCAAGCGCCAAAAACAGTTTCGCCATTAGCATTAACGCCAACGCCTCTTACCCGGTAAAGCAACCATCCTTTATCAAACAAAAGATTAATTTTATATTCGTTATTGGAGGTACTAATTCTAGTTGAGTTGTACTTGAAATTGTAGGTAAGTGCAGCTTCATTTTTGTCAACATTTAGAATATCTGAGTAGTCATTGATATACACGTATTCTAATTGGTATTCTAAGATGCCAGCAATGGAGTTGTCCCAAGAAAGCGTAAGCTGATCAATGGTTCCGGCCTGATCACAATCCATGTTTTCCTCTAATATTGGATTGAAAACAATGGGGCTGCTTAGATTGGTAAATGCGATCTGCTTTTCAATTAATATTTCACCTTTAATAATGAGGTTTGCAGGCAAATCTTGTTGGGCTTGTTGATCAACAGATATCGCTAATAATTCGAGTTCTATACGATAACAATTTTTAAAGCGAGCACTCTCAATAGCTCTGTAATTGGTATCGGCAAATGGATTGTACGCAATGGAGAGTGAGATGGTCGTATCGGGAATACTTTGGTTATTGACGTCCCATCTTTTGACCTTAACAGTAACTTCTGTTTCAAAAGCTGTCCCGAAATAGGCTTCATAGTGTTGATCAACTTCTAATGAGATGCGGTTCAAAACCTGAATATCCTGCTCATTGGCACTAGGAAAAGCAGCTTGTAAAGCAAAAGCAGCATTTGGCTGACCAATTGTTACTGCTGTACCTTGATAGGGTGTGTGAATACTTGCCACATAAGGAATGATTTGCGCATAGATAGATTGACAAGAAAGTGTAAATGCTGCGGCAATAACCAATAAATTGCGTAGTAGTTTTTTCATGTTACTTGATGTTTCGTAGGTCTATGATCTCAAAAGCCGCAAACTTGCTATTTGTAGTTTGGCACTTCGAATCAGTAAAAATATCTTGGGGTGTTTGCATCTTTTTTTTCTCTACCTGAGCTCCATACTCATAGCGTTCGAACGTTACGTCCATAATGGGCAAAACAGGCGAAGACCCTTCATTGGGATCTAACTGTATGGGTGAAGCACTGACTAATTGATAATTAACAATTTGGTTTTTAGGATTAATCGTCATGCGCACCTGGCTGTATTCGCTGCCCTGCGGCAAGGTCAACTCAAATTTTATAAAATCTTTAGCCTGCCATTTTTTCACCTGCAATTGACTAAGAACCTCTTCAGGCATGTTGTAAAATTGTTGTTGATCAATCCGAAAATTTGTTGGTTCTTGTATCATGATTTTCTGATTTAAGGTGTCATATAACAGCACCAAGTCTTTTGTCTGAATTCCTTGATAACTGAATTGTTGGAAATTGAGTAATTGCGTTTTTGAATTATAGGTCAGATAACCATCAGCTTTTTCTAGCGTATCACTGGTGAATTGATCAATAAAAGTATAGTGGCATTTATACGCATAACTTGACTCAAAATTGGTCACCTTTTGAACCTCATCAAGCGCTTTGATATATTCAGAAGGTGCAACAGAAACCCATTGTGCCATCGAAAACATTGGCAGGAATATGAACAGGTATTTCATCATTGTTTTTGGATATTTTCTCTATTTTCTTGAATAGTCATGATACCACGTTCGGTTTCTTTTTTCACCCGAACTAATTTTCCTTCTTCGTCATATTCGTAGAAAGTGGCATAATTTCTTTCGTCTAGTTCGGCCATGAGTCTCAGGCTAATCGGGTCATACACATAACTCATCATGCTTCCATCTTCTGGGAAAAATCGGATATCGTCAAAGAAGACATCTGCACCATTTGTTTTCAATTGAATAGACATGTTTGTAGCCGTTGAAGGGATGTCAATCAGCCCCTCAATTCTTTGCCAACCGTCAATAATGACACCTTGCGGTAGAAGTACATTGACTTGATTAGCATTTGTATAGCTTATTTCAATGTACGGATTGGTGTAGGTGGTTGTGCCAGCAGGTGCTTGATCTTCTTTGACCCAAGCCGATACCACATATTTACCTGGGCTTGGTGAAAATGATGTAATGCAATCTGAACATTTAACTTCATCTTGGCAGTACAAGCGGGCTCCTTGTTGGGTTACAATTTGAACGGTTCCGCTGCAAGTTTGTGGCTTAACCTTCAAAATATAGTATTTATTAGAAGTACTGCTAATTGTGCAAGTAGCTGAGCTAAAATCACCGCTTGAAATCTGATTCAAATAAGAATCGACTAACTCGCAATTTGTTAAAGCACTTGTATTAAAAGGGCCATATGTTTCAAACGTACCCGTTGCATTGATCAAATTCACTTGAAGGCCTGGGCCATTTCCTGCGAATTGAAAAATATAATACAAGGTGGTATTTCCACAAGAAGCATCATTTCCTGCATAAAAGTCAAAATCCTGACTCATTGAATTACATACACGTAATGCGGCAGCACAACTCGTATTGTAACACGCAGGACTTTGTGCAAAAGAAGAAGTTTGCAAAACCGCAGTTAGTATCCCAACTACGATTCCTAGAAACAAGTTAAATTTCATGGTAATGCGCTTATAAATAAATTACTTTTTGACAGCCTTTTGAGTCGGTAATAATGATCTTCACCTGATCTGAGCCATTGGTGTTTTTTTGGATACTCAAGCCAAGTCCATTGGCCAATAAATCAACCAAAGGAGACCCCGCAATAAGCTCAAATTCAATTGTAAAAGGTGCATTTGAACCGATAGGCGTCAATTCGTAAAGGACTTGACTCTCACTAACAGTGCTACTCAGCACTTGAACGTCAATGTCACATTCTTTTTGTTCACAAAGCTCATCTAACACTACCGAAAGCTCTATTGGGTTGTTTTGAGAAACCTTCACAGCATAGTGTCCTGAATGCGCTTCATACTGCACCAGAGTGTTGCCGCCAAGTCTAAAATGATTGTCAGAACAATTTTGAAAGGCGTAGTCTTCAAAACCATCAAAGCCTAATTGACGATACCTTGAATTTGCTGCAACAGCTACGGGTAAGGTTTGATTATACCCGTAAACTGAAGAACTATAGCGATTGAGTGCATCAATCGTTTCGAGTGCTTGTCCAAACGGACTAAAGTCTACAACAGAAGATGTATAGGTCCAATTTTGTCTATCTATTAACCAGGTATTTTGATGGCGGTAGAAAGGATTGAAAGAAGTAAACATACCGTCTTCTCTGATATTGGTATTATTGTTTTCTTTCGCTTGACTTCTGCCGCTTAAATGCACATACGATGCCTTAGGGCGCCAAATGCCTTTGTTCCCTAAAACATAAGGATTGATTGTGGTACTGGTACCTGTTGTGTCAATGAAACACTCACAAAAAGTTTTCCAGTCATCAGAGTATTCAACTGCCGATGCTTGCAATACTTTTGAGAAGATATTTTCATGAATATTTTCCAATGGATTACTGCGCAATACGACAGTCCCAATTGGTGTATTTTGTAAATTCCTTCTTCCTGATCTTAAAACTTTCAGAATCAAATTTGCGCCATTAAGTAATGTGCCATCATGTTTCCTAACTTGAATTCCTGTTGCATAAGCATCCACGACCCATCCTTTGAAGGTTGTCGGTCCATTCGGATCAAAAACAATGACCTCATCTCCAGCAATGAAAGGATTGTTGCCGTTACTTATTGCACAGCCACCATTGATGAAATTCAAGTTATGAACCTCTATGCCCGTATTGAGACATGCAAGCCCCATCCCTTCGTAATACCAATGTGCAGGGAAGGTAAAACTGTAAACGTCATCATTGAAGTCGGTCTTCGTTTGCGTCAATAACACACTTCCTGTTTCGGCATCATAAGCCAAATCTTTTGTACTTACTCTAGAACCTAAATCAGTTGCTATGGTTTCGGATAATACACCAAAACGCTCAATGACTTTGACAAAGGTGTGACTTCTGAAATTTGATTCATAATAAGAGACAGAAGGAAAAATTGTTGGAACAATTATACTTGGCGGAGATCCAATCGATAAATTTGCTTGTACTGCAGCGGTAATATTTGTAGAATTAAATTGACGGGCGTCAGCTACAGCCTCGTAAACAATTCCTTTCATGGATTGTCCGTAATTCCCATCAGGATAGATTACCGCTACTTCATTAGTCAAATGCTTATAAATTCCATAAGGCTCATTTACACCTGGATCTGAGTCTACCATATTCAAAACTTCAGTTTGATATTTATATTCGACGGTGCTTATTGGCGTTGGGTTATTTTCTTGGTAGACGCTTTGTTTTTTAGGTTTACCGTGCATATCATTAATTTCTACAACGAAACCTTGAGTTGCCAACTCACGTGTCAGTAAATAGTTGAAGAAATAGGCAGGAATCGGAATAATGCCGGGCTTTCGTTCCTTATCTGTTCTTTGAACAATTGTTGGGAAATCTTTTGCCGTATAAAATTCATGTACAACTTTTCCGGTTGCACTTCTTTTTACATGATCACGTTCTAAATTTTTTATTGTTACTTTCGAATAACCCACAATTGGTGCAGGGAAAAATTGTTCTCCAAAGGGCGTTTCTTGATAGTTGCGAATATCAGGAGCCAAAAAGTTTTTGATGTCATTCGCAACAGGAGTTTTAAATGGGTTTTCATCACCCCCTATCGCAGGCTCGTAAGAGGCTACCCCCGTGCTTGCAAGATCATCATTGCAATATTCATAGCTCTGTCCGTAATAAAATGCTGGCATTTGCTGATTGGTCATCACGTCCCAAGCATCGTAGATTCGAATTTGCTTGACGCGATGCCCACCACCGAATTTGTTTTTATTTGGATTTTGTAGTCTTATCCATGATTTATTCAATACAATTTTATTACCCATCCCCAAATTATAATAATATTGATTTGGCCCTGATAGGTATTGAGGAATGGTTAATACGCTGGCTAGCGTGTTTTGAACAATTTGGTCCAAACTATTCTGAGACGCAAATTGACTATCTGTCGGAAAAATACACTGCGATAAATTCAATCTGGCAAACTGTACTGCAGAAACAGAAATTGGATTATAAAGAGGTGGCAGAGAATCATATATACTGTGACTTTTAAACTTGATTCTCAATGCCTTCTGACCATTCGGAAGTGTAATAAATGTAAAATCGTTCAAATCGTCTGACAATTCTGCATACCCCGGTACGTAGTCATAATTTTCGCTTCCAGAAAAATTTGTATTGAAATTTACTAATGCTTTATAGTATACTTTTTCACCAGGTTTTAAATATTGATTTAAATCTTCAATATATTGGCCTGTATTATACGGATCTGGCATTAGCTCGATATACAAAAATCCATTAGGGTTAAGTAGCTGACTAATAGTAGCTTCACCATTGGTGTCAATGATATTATTTTGAGATGGAAAATTACAATCTTGGGCGGCGATAATTCGAAACATGTTCTTTGCCCTTTTGTGTTGCACGTATGCGTATGCATCCGATTCGTAGTCAACTTGGATTGTTGCGCCAGAGGGAAGTTGAATGGAAGTTAAATTCCAAGCAATTGCAGAAATTTGAGCTTCGTTGTAATCCAAGCTTGAATATGGATAATCACCAGCTTGAAGAGGTGAACTAATTACGTTTCCAGTGCATGAGCCCGATGGCTTGTAGTTGTTCCAGCGATCAATATCCTTCATGTCATATGGTGGATTAATTTGCTGTATAAATTGGCCATTTAGAAAAAGCTCACCGTATTTAAACAAATAATATGAGTGCTTACCTTTTCGGGAATCTTGATATGTAAAGAACAAGGTGTCAAGCGTGAGTTTACCTTCGTTCGGATTGAGCTGATTTTTGTAACCAGGACACAGCGTATAGCTATACCTAAAATGAACGGTTTTCAAAGAGGTTGCATTTGCACCATTGGCTTCGTAATCAGGTAAGGTGAAAAGTTTGATGGAGTCTAATTTTTGCATTTGTGCTCCATTTGAATCGATTCCTCCATTTTCATCTATGACACTAACTGCATCCTTTCGTCCAGTAGTGTAAAATACCGCAACATGATTTTTGGATTTTACCTCTTTGACATACCAAAGTTCTTTCTCTCCATAGGTATAATGTCCTTTGTCATCAAGAATGTCTGATTGAAATCCTTCGGTATAATTTGCTGTGTCTTGCGCCTCAGGGTTACGCCATTTGTAATTACTAATTTTTTGATAGTCAAAAATGAGGTAGGAACCTAAATCCCCTTTAGACGGACCTTGAATTTGGTCAGCATCTACATAATCTGCATTCAAAACACTTGTCAATAAAAATGAATGCGAGTAAGCAGGTTTAATTTCTTCACTGAAATAATGATCGATTCCTAGATTGTTTTCAATACTATTGTCCCCTGGAGTATAGCCAACAAAACCATCATGACAATGCGGATAATTAGGCGAATTAATAGCATTTTGCCCTACATTAAAAGATACGTCTTTTTGGATCGAATTGTAGGCTGCTATTCCGTAGACATAGCGCCCTCCTTCTGTATTAAGTACTGTAAACTGTCCGATATGATGATCAACTTCTGGATGTGTCCAAGCGTAAGCAGAAGTGTCTAGCGCTTGTATTCCTAAACCTCCTTTCATTTGACCATTGGTAAGGGTAGAAACCAACTGGTTGCGGTTATTTGGTTCTTCTCTTTTGAAATTTTCAGCTGCAATTTTAACTCCATTTTGGGTAATCAAGGTGTCGTTGATTTTGCGCGAAGATTTTATTTCAAAATGAACAGGTAGACCTGCACCGATATCCAAAAAGTGAGCATAATCTTTGATCATCGAGGATTCATTGGCCTCTATAAATTGCACATTCGACTCTTGGAATTTTAATTTATTTGCAGCACCGTTGAAACGATCATTCCAATTTCCTGAACTAACCATTGTTGATTTAACTGATATATCAACACCTAATTCCGCGACTGAACCAATTGCATATTCAGCACTTGGACTCGTTTTTAACCCTTTTTCGTTGACTTTTCTATCATATACTGTTCCTACTTCATTTCTCATAGGGCGATAGCTTCCGGAGACTCCTTGTCCAGAAACTGAAAAAATATCGTAAGTCAATGTTGCGATAGGTAGGCAAGGTATTCTTTTGGTGTATGCGCCATCATTTTCACGATAGAAATCAAGTAACACCGAATCATTGTCTTGTGCGAGATGTAAATTCAGATAGCCATACGAGGGAATGCTAACCTCTTGTTCTTTTAACCAATTCTTTTCGAAATCAACATTTATTTTTTTAAATGAAGTCTTCCCAGTATTAGTTTTTCCAGTAACAGAAAACGAGTATGATCCCGAATATGAATTTCTAGGCATCGTAATGGTTGGAGTAACTAATAGTCCTTGAGGTAGATTAAATGATGAATGTGATTTTTTATAGTAATTCGAAAGTTTAATTTCATTATTGTTTTTGAAATTTCGACTTGCGCTTATATTCGAAAATTTAAGACCATCGCTTGAATTGAATTGAATGCCCCCAGACAACGTAGTTTTGGAACCAAAAACACAAGATGGCTTTAAACTTAAGGTGCCATCGCTTATACCTAATTCAATGAAAAATTTTGCATCTTGTTTATTTGGAATTTGTCTAGAACCATTCACTGAAATAGCAGGCATTAAACCTTTGTAGCTATCATATGATAGCGTTACATAATTTAAAAGACTCATCCAATTGAGATTTGCACCAAAAAACTCATCATTATCTTCATATGATGTTGTCACATTAATATGCTCCTTCAAATTCATATTCTTCTTGATGGAATCCTGGCCATTGAAGTCATCGGGTAAGCCACGCATGGATCGGTTCACTACCCCAGGATTTAAGTTCCATCCAAGACCAACCCAACTTGCTTCCTGATCCATGGTAACCCCGGCGTTGTAGGCCATATTGATGGGGTAGCCATCAACATCCATGAGCGGAATATTGTAGGAGAAGTCGCCGGTAAATGGATCCACCATATCTGAGGTGCCAATTGGGGTAAATGACTGCACCTCTGGTTGGTCAGGCCCGCCTTTGCTTTCTCCAGGAAGAATTGGAAGTGTGGTTGTTTTTACACCAGTTGAGCGCTGATTTATAGAGAAAACCGCATTTTGACGCAACGGCGCAAACCTTGAAGTTTGTGCTTTTACAGGGTAAACCGCTTGAATAAAAAGCAACAAAGCAAGCGTTCCAGAGGCTATTCTGTTAGAAAAGTGGTCTGTATTTATTTTTTCCATTTGCTAACTTTTTTTAATTGAGGTAGTGAATTGAGTGTCTTCTTTGTATAGGTAAATTCAAGAGCGTTGTGCGCGTATATTTTAGAGGTAAGCTCTATTTTTAAGGTGTCACCGATGTTTTCTTTTGGAATCTCAAAGAGAAAAGAGCCCTGGTTGGTCATTCCAAAGTTTCTCTCAAACTGAAATGATTCTACTGGTAACCACATGTTATCTTTTGAGAGGTACTGAATATCCTTTCCAAATTGAAAAGAGAAGTATTTCAAACGCTGCTCGTATGTGTTTTTATCTCCATCAGAAAAGGTTAAAAACTCTTTGGTGCCATTTTGCGGGATATTCAACTCCAGTAAGAACTGATACTGCTTTTTGGCTTCATTGAGCTCGTTTTCGATCTCCTTTGAAGCATTTTTAGACTGTCTGTAACTGCGTATAGCCTGAAGTTCAATCGGAAAATAATGCAGCGTGTAAGTGACAATTTCAGAAGATTTAGAAAGTGTCAAAAGCGCAGCTTTTTGTTTAAAAGCACTAATGTATTTGTCTGGTTGAACAGGAAAAATAAAACTGAATGCCACTGAAGTAAGTAGCAGCATTCCAAGTAGTTTAGGTCTCATTTTACTTCAAATTTTAATTCGTATTTGGATTTTTTGGCATCGAAAACCACCAACTTGTAATGACCTGATGTAGGGTTGTTGCCTAGATTGAGCATGTAATAGTTTGCACCAGTGCGTTTGAGCTGAATGGCTGTTGATGTTTGCTCACTCGGGTAACCTTGCTCTAATTGTAACTGAAGTTGCCCTCTCGTAGGGTCAAAAAGGTAAAACTGCAAAGATTCATCTTTGTAATTTTCTGGAAATTCAAAACATATGACACCATCAATTACAGGATAAGATTGTCCGTCGGGGTGCTGTTTGATTTTATAAAACTGATGTTTCTCTGTCGGTGGTAACGGAATATAAAACCGATAAGCCTCTGATTTATCAACCAAAACTTGGTTCTGAATCTTTTGTACTTGCCATGCATACCATTGGCCTTCTTCTAATGACGGAGCATCAAAAGGATAAAACAATTGCGTTCCAGGAATTTCATCCATTAACAAGAGGGGCTGGTTGAGTAAAACGGCTGCTTCGGCGCTCTGATTTTCATTTTGCACTGTTAGTATCAATCGGTAATAAGAACGTGCATTTGGTGTCTGGCTAAGGCCCATGTACGACCAACTGAGCATCGGATTCTTCATTTCTATTGTATCACCATTGAGCGGCAACACCAATGCGATACTCGATTGCGCTTTTGCAAAGAAGCCCGAAAAAATGAGAATGGTAAATAAGCGTAAGGATTTAATCATACCTATTGAATTGTGTAATTTAACTTGCTACAGAATGTATAAGGGAAGCGCTCAAAGCGACCTGGGTTATAGTATTGGTAGAAATCGCCAAAGACTAATTTTTCAGCTCTGAAGCTGAGTTGAAGTGCTTTAGAAAACGAATATCTGAGTTCAGCTTTTCCACCAAAGGTGGTTCCAAGTGTAGAGTGAACCGCGCATTTGACGCCGGCTGTCCATTGTAAGTTGCGACTTGTTTTTGTGAAATCATTTGAAATAACAACAGAATGGCCATCTAATATTTGAGGATCATCCATTTTGAAATAACTCAAGCTAAACTGATTCACACCGTGGTTCAGTTTAGAACTCAAATTGGTCTGTACAGACCTGAATGAGCCACTACTTAATTGATCTGTTATCAAGTAGTCACTAAAAACAAACTGAAATATATGCGGGGTTTCAAAAAGTTCAAAAGGGCTGCTCAATTGAATGGAACCAATGTAATTGCCACGGCTTTGTCGCTGTGCATTTTTGAAGGTGGAAAGTTGTTCTAAATAGGCAGCGTTTGCAGTAAGATGGATGCGCTTGAACAATTGACTTTCAAAAGTGCAACCTAAATAAGTGAGATGTACGGTTGTGTCTGATGCATTCAAAAGATTGTTTTGATCTTTTCTAGCATTCAAGCCAATGCTCATGTTAGAACCCAATTTAGTATTGGTTTTGAGTTCAATTCTGAAATTATTGGCCTGAACAATGCCAAAACTGCGGTTATCTGCAAAAGGGTCTATCCAACGAGCACCCAGCTTCACTTCTGATTTCAGATCTGGAATTTTTTGGGTGTAAGTCAGCAAAGCTGCATTGGATCGAAGACCAGAAAATAGTGTGGAGAAAGCATTTCTAGTAGTGCTGTCTGCAGCCGTCGTTTGAACAGAAGTTTTTCCATAAATAAGTCCAAACTTCATGTTCGGACGCCATTTTGGTTGCCATTGCAGGTCTAGTTCGAGCCCTGCACCAGGTGCTTTTATAGAATCTAAAGATTCCATTTTTACGGCAGTGGTTACATACCTAAAGCCAATAAAAGCATGTGTTCCATCCTTAACACCATAACCGGTCTTGATCATGCCTATCCAATTCTGGTCTATGAGGTTTTGGTAATCGAACTGATTGAAGAAATTCTGCGCATTGATGAGCTTATTGTCAATCACATTCGTGCTCACCATGAGGTTATTTAGAGTAATGCCGCCAGCTACTGAGTAATACCACAAACCTTTAGTGAATTCGGTTTCAAAACCCTTCATAGGCATGAGGTTCGTTGACAAACCACTAAACGAAGGATAGCACAAGCCTAATTCCATTTTACTCAGTTGTGTTTTACCTAATTCGCCTGGATTGAGGTTTTGAAGCGTCTTTTTCTTTTCATCAATCTGATCTTTAGCGGCTAAGAAGGTCTGATACAGGTTCATTAATTTGTCATAGATTGCCTGAATTTTTTCAAGATTCTCTTTGGCTTTATTAAGCTGCTGTTCTGCATTTTCTTTTTGGCGTTCTAGGCTATCCTTTTTTAGAGCTAATTCTTGTCGTAGGCTATCGGATTGTTCATTTTGAATTTTGGTCTCAAGTTCAGCAATTTGTGCATACAAGATCTCTTCGAGTTTAGTGCTATTCAACAACTGTTCTTTTTGCTGCAACAGGTAAACCTCGGCCATGCCGAGTTTGCCTTGAAGTTGTGTTTGCTGTTTATCCAAAGAACTATGCAGCTCATCGAGCTGCTGCAGCGCTTCATTCTTTTGAGATAAGGCAAGTTGCTTGCCCATTGAAGGGTCAAAATGCAAACGAACATAATTATTGACACCAATTGGGTTTTGAAAAGTTGAATAGCGGTAATTCAACTGCAGGGGCATATTGAAAATCGGCAACTTCACATCGCCTTCAGTTCTAAAAACATGCAGCGGCGCTGTGGAATTTGGCTTCACATAAGCCGTGAGCAAACCAAATTCATCTGTTGCAGATAGCCTACCTTGAATTGCGTTAGGCAGCGCTTTCAAAGCATCTTTGATCTTAGTAGACCCGAATAATGAATCATTGATTGGATTCAAATTGTTGGCACTATTATTAATTAGTGAATCTGAACATTGAAGAAAAGCAACCAATAAACTATCTGGATTTACCGCTTTTATAGTCGGGCTGCTCTGAGCAGCCGCAGAAAAACAAAGTATAATCGAGAAAAGTAAAAATTGGTAATGATTCAAAATGTTGCTTTAACTCTCAGCAAGTTACGGCGCTATTTTGGGCTCATTTTCCGTTTTTCAGGCTGTTGGAATGCGTCAAAAAAAGGATTTCCGAACCTTCAACCCTTATTTTTGTTGACTTGAGCGGTGTTTTTCAAGTCTTCTTTTTATACAAAAAACAGCTTGTTGGGGCGGTATATATACTAAAATAATTAGTATATATACCGCGCTCACCAAAATTGCAAAAGCCAATTATTCTTCTGAAACACCAGTAGAATTCAATAAAAGCTTATTTTTAAAGTAACTAACCGAGTCAAAAACTCAATTTTTACAGATTTTTTTACAACTAAATTTGACTTGATTTTACGCCTTTTAGGTATAAATTGGCACTAAAAAGAAAGCAGTTAACCATCTAACTTTAAACTACTTAAATGCAATCACATTCACATCGCGTCGGTATTCGAACCTG
>CAZPWB010000039.1:0-21281 GCA_964590425.1 uncultured Lishizhenia sp.
CCGATTTACCGCGCCCTCAATGACCTCAGCGACCGCACAAAATCAGTGTCTACCAATAACCAAACCATCAGTTGGCAACTTCATTCAAAGTATTATGCCGCAGGCGAATTCTTGAAACTTTTCGGAACGGCTTTTGAGTAAAGTACAAAAAAGCCCCGCTGCTGAACAACGGGGCCTTCCACTCTATTACAAACAAACTGTTTAGCGGATAAAGAGCAATTCTCTGAATTTTGGCAATGGCCATAATTCGTCTTCAACTAAGAGCTCTAGTTTATCTGCGTGGTATCTGATTTCATCGAAGTGAACTTTTACTTGGTCACAGTAAGCGATCGCTTTGTCTTCTGCGTGCTCAATTTTGTTGGCGATTTTGCGTTGCGCTAACATGGCATCAGAAGCTTCTTTCATTTTATTGATGTGCATCGATACTTTTTCAAGTAATTCAATTTGCGCTTTACCTGCCGCTCTACCTGCTTTATCACCAAGAACAGAGATGAGGCCTTGTACGTTCTGAATCAGCTTGTTTTGGTATTCAACCGCTGCTGGAATGAAGTTGTTTTGAACGAGGTCACCCATCAAACGAGATTCAATTTGAATTTTAAGGATGTAGTTTTCGTATTCAATTTCAGCGCGTGCTTCTAATTCACGTGGGGTCAAGACTTCCATTTCTTCAAAAAGTTTGGCTACTTTTTTGTCGTGCCATACTTTAAGCGCGCGTGGGGTATCTTTTAAGTTAGAGAGTCCTCTTTTTTCAGCTTCTTTGACCCATTCGTCACCGTAACCATTGCCTTCGAAACGAATTTTCTTAGAGGCCTTGATCATGGCTTGAAGTTCTTTCAAGATGGCTTCGTCTTTCGCTTCGCCTTTTTCAATGCGCTTGTCAACAGCAATTTTGAATAAACGCAATTGCTTAGCCATAATAGTGTTCAAGACAATCATGGCAGAACCACAGTTGGCAGAAGAACCTACCGCACGGAATTCAAATTTGTTTCCGGTAAAGGCAAACGGTGAAGTACGGTTACGATCTGTGTTATCTAGTAAGATTTGTGGGATTTTACCAATATTGAGTTTCAATTCGGTTTTGTCCTGCGGTGTCATTTTACCAGCCTTGATGTTTTTCTCGAGGTCATCGAGTAATTGTGAAAGCTGCGTACCGATAAATGCTGAAATGATAGCTGGTGGCGCTTCGTTGGCACCTAAACGGTGGTCATTGCCTGCAGAAGCAATAGCTGCGCGCAATAAATCTGCATTTTCATGAATGGCCATAATGGTATTCACGAAGAAAGTCAAGAATTGAAGGTTTGATTTCGGGTTTTTACCTGGAGCCAAAAGGTTCACACCTGTGTTGGTGCTCAAAGACCAGTTGTTGTGCTTACCTGAACCGTTGACACCTGCAAATGGTTTTTCATGTAATAATACACGGAAGTTGTGCTTGCGGGCAATTTTTTCCATGAGGTCCATCAATAAGAGGTTGTGGTCATTGGCCAAGTTACACTCTTCAAAGATTGGCGCACACTCAAACTGATTAGGCGCTACTTCGTTGTGACGCGTTGTAACCGGAATTCCGAGCAACAATGACTCCACCTCAAACTCACGCATGAATGCATTGACACGCTCAGGAATTGAACCAAAATAGTGGTCTTCTAATTGTTGACCTTTTGCTGGTGCATGACCAAACAAAGCACGACCCGTTAACATTAAATCTGGGCGTGCATTGAATAAAGCAGAGTCAATTAAGAAATACTCTTGTTCCCATCCTAAAGTTGCATTGACTTTATTAACGTTTTTGTCAAAGTACTGACAAACTTCAACTGCAGCTAAATCAACCGCATGCAAAGCTTTTAACAAAGGCATTTTGTAGTCTAAAGACTCACCTGTATAGGAAATAAAGATTGTTGGAATACAAAGTGTTTTACCAATGACGAAAGCTGGCGAAGATGGATCCCAAGCTGTGTAACCACGCGCTTCAAATGTATTGCGGATACCGCCATTTGGAAATGATGAAGCATCTGGCTCTTGCTGAACAAGCATGTCGCCATCAAAGCGCTCAATAGCTTTACCTGGTCCAATTGGCTTTAAAAAGGCGTCGTGCTTTTCCGCTGTGGTTCCGGTCAAAGGCTGAAACCAGTGTGTATAGTGTGTGGCTCCTTTAGAAATAGCCCAATCTTTCATGGCACTAGCCACTTGATCGGCATATTTGCGATCTAGACGCGCACCGGTCTGAATTGCTTCCAACATAAACTTATAGGTGTCTGCAGGAAGGTATTCACGCATGACATCTTGGTGAAATACATTTTGACCAAAAAGATCAGAAAGCTTTCCATTGTAATCAATGTGTTTTGGTTCGCGATGCAATACATCTTGATACGCACGAAGTCTTTTAGTTGCCATTTTTTATAATTTTTTGACAAAGGTATCTATTTTTTAGGGGTGCAAACAATATTTTATTGCATTTTTTCAACAAGACCCCCTCATTTTTAACATTAAATTAAAAAAATATGAATTTTTATTCATTTGAAGAACTTTTGCCAATTTTGCGCTATGGATAAAAATTGGCTGATCAGCTGTTTTCAAAAAGACCTCCCAGGCGAAGCAGCCCATGCGCCATATATAAGGTATAGAGCCGCATTTGAAAATAAGGACCGTGAAAGCGCAAGAAGTGCTGCCGTAGGAATTCATATTTACCAAGAAAACCAGCAGCTTTATTTTTATTTAATTGAACGCAGCACCTACAATGGTCAACACAGCGGCCAAATGGCTTTTCCTGGTGGAAAGCAAGACCCTTCAGATTCAGACCTTGAATTTACTGCACGACGCGAAAGTGAAGAAGAGCTAGGTATTCATCATAAAAGTGGGGAACTCATTAAACAACTCACTGAAGTTTGGATACCAGTTTCAGGTTTTGTTGTGAGCCCTTATGTGTTTTTCCATGAGAAGAAACCAACACTACTCATCAATGAACGCGAAGTTGCCCAAGTAGAAAGCATTGCCATCCCGCTATTACTAGAAGATACCACTATTGAATTTCGAGACATCAATCTACCTAATGAAGGAAAACTCAAAGAACACCCTTGTTTTGTTTTCAATGAGAAAGTAGTTTGGGGTGCCACGGCCTTGATGTTGAATGAGGTGCGGATTTTGTTGAGTGAAACAACTAATCGGTAGTTTTACTGATTGGGGACAAATAAAAATAATCGTTTCTAAATTCAGATATCATATTTAATACACTTGATTTCACGCTTTATGCCGCGATTATCTGAAGGCATGTTCCCCAAGCATCTTCCATAAAATAAAGAATAAAGAGCAAGATTTACAGTTATCAAAGGAGTTTGAAGGTAAATGTGAAATTCTTTGCCTTCAAAAAGTTAAAAAATGATGATGATACAATTCTCATTTGTAATTTTGTAAAACATTAGTATGGCAACTCCTATTAAAATAACACCCCCATTGAGTGGTAAGCAGTCAAGAAAATTCAATGAACAATTGGCTGTGACCTCTACGAAGCGTGTAAGTGCAGAAGAAAAGCATCGCATTTTTTCGCTTGTCGAGAAAGTTTTGTCTAAGCAGCATTCAAGATAACACCCTGTGACCTTATATGAACTTTCATTCGATGTATTATCGAATGAATTCGATTTATCCAAATTTGATTGTGGAGATGCAGACATCAACGCATTCTTAAAGGATGATGCGTTAGACTACCAGAAAGAAAAATTGGCAAATACTTACATCTTTCATTTTGACTATAAACCGATTGCTTTCTTCAGCCTTCTAAATGACTGTTTACACGACAAAGGATACGAAGCCAATACTTGGAATCGATTCCACAGAAAACATAATATCCCAAACAATAAAAGGATAAGGCAATATCCTGCGGTAAAAATTGGCCGGCTAGGAGTAGCGAAAACTCATCAAGGATCCGGATTAGCTTACGAACTCATGGATTTCATTAAAGGATTTACATTATTCAATCATAAACCAGCTTGCCGCTTATTGCTTCTTGACGCTTACAACAAGCCACAACAGCAAACCTACTACCTCCGCAACGAATTTCAGTTTCTAGACAACTCTAGCACTCAAAATGCTACTCGCTTAATGTACTTTGATTTGATTCAGTTGAGTTGAGAATTGGACTAAAAAAACCCTAAAAACAAAAAGAGGAACAAACTGTATTTGTTCCTCTTTCTGCTAAACCATGCTAAAACTATAAAACTAAAACTACAACTATGAACTGTAATTCTGGTGCAAATTTACGGACACATTTTGAATGTGCAAGTATTTCAATGTAAATTTTTTGTTAAGCTTTTGTAGCTCGGGTCATTTCGCGCTTTCCAGGAGGGCCCGGAATGGCTTCCACATTAAAGCCAATGCTTTTTAAATCTCGTTTGAATTGGCCCATCGCACAGTAAGTCACCAGCACCCCTCCTACCTTTAGTGCCTTAAAGAGTTTTTCGAAAATGGTTTTATCCCACATTTCAGCTTGTGCCCTCGGACCAAAAGCGTCAAAATAAACAAGGTCAATTTGATTTTCTAGCGCGAGTTGCTGTATCGGTTCTTGAATTTTTTCAAGCTGAAAAAAAGAAGTCACACTTGTTTTTTCACCATAGGGCACCTCCATTAAGTTGCAATACGCCTCCTTTTCTGATGCTGAAGTTGCGTAATTAAGTTGCTGCCAAATTTCTTGCGGGACGGGATGCGTTTCAAAACCTAAATAATGCAGAGATGCACTGGGCATTTTTCCCATTTCCTGAAACGTCAGAAAAGCATTTAAACCCGTTCCAAAACCTACTTCTAACAATTTAATTTCAGTTGCCTCAGGATGCTTTTCTAAATGATATTGCAAACCATTTTGGATAAAAACATGCAGCGCCTCTTGCCTACTTCCGTGCCTTGAGTGATAGGTTTCATCTAAATCAGGCAAATAAAGTGTGTTGGAGCCGTCAGCGGTTTGAAGAATTTCTATTTTCATAAAAATTACAATTTCCTGATTAAATACAAACCATCTCTAATTGGCAACAAAACCTTCTCCACGCGTTCATCTTGACTGATCTTTAAATTGAGCTCGCGTAGCAAAACAGTATCTTTATCTTGATGCTTTTCTTCTAACACCTTACCCGACCAAAGCACGTTGTCTATTATAATGAAACCACCCGGATTCAAGATTTGCAATGCTTGTTCGTAATAAGTGGGGTATTGCTGCTTGTCTGCATCTATAAAAATCAAGTCAAATGTGGTGTCTAGCTGCAACATGAGTTCAGCAGCGTTGCCAATGCGGTAGTCTATTTGCTCAGCATAAGTTGAGCTGTTAAAGTAGGCACGAACTCTTTTTTCAAGTTCTTCATTGATATCGATGGTAAGGAGTTTGCCCTTTGGTGTTAAACCTTCTGCCAAACAGAGCGCAGAATAACCTGTGTAGGTGCCAATTTCTAAGATGGCATTGGGCTTCAACAAATGACTGAGCATACTTAATACACGTCCCTGAAAATGACCACTGAGCATACGTGGCTGCAACACTTCTAGGTGTGTTTCGCGGTCTATTTTTGCAAGCAATGCAGAGGTGTCAGAACTGTGGTTACCGATATAATTTTGTAATTCAGAAGAAATGAAGTCCATGAGCGATACTGATTTGCACAAAGATACAAGAAGCTCGCAGCAAATTCCTAACTTTGTGGCTTCAGAAAAAACACATGACCGTTTCAGAAATAAGACAACAATTTTTCGACTTTTTCGAAAGTAAAGGACACCAAATTGTTTCATCCGCCCCAATGGTGGTCAAGAATGACCCTACCTTGATGTTTACCAATGCCGGTATGAACCAGTTCAAAGATTTCTTTTTGGGCTATCAAACACCGCAGCAAAGACGCGTAGCGAACTCGCAAAAATGCTTGCGCGTTTCCGGAAAGCACAACGATTTAGAAGAAGTAGGTGTTGATACCTACCACCACACCATGTTTGAAATGCTTGGCAACTGGTCTTTTGGCGATTACTTTAAAGAAGAAGCCATTAGCTGGGCCTGGGAATTACTCACAAAAGTGTATCAAATTCCGGTGGACCGCCTGTATGTCACTGTTTTTGAAGGCGACCAAAAAGACGGCGTTCCGCAAGATACTGAAAGCATCAACATCTGGAAAAAATGGATTGCTGAGGAGCGCATTATTATGGCCTCCAAAAAAGACAACTTCTGGGAGATGGGTGACACCGGGCCTTGTGGTCCGTGTACTGAAATTCATGTTGACCTCCGCTCTGAAGCAGAACGTCAGCAAACCGCAGGTAAAACGCTGGTCAACCAAGACCACCCGCAGGTCATTGAAATCTGGAACAACGTATTCATGGAATTCAATCGCAAGGCTGATGGCTCGTTAGAACCACTTCCTGCAAAACACGTTGACACCGGCATGGGTCTCGAGCGCCTTGCCATGGCCCTTCAAGGCAAGCAAAGTAACTACGACACCGATCTTTTTCAGGCGCTTATTCAGTCTGTTGTTAAAGTATCAGGTGTTTCATACGGCCAGCACGAAACCACGGATATCGCCTTACGTGTTATCGCGGATCACATCAGAGCCATTGCTTTTTCAATTGCCGATGGCCAACTACCTGCCAACAACGGTGCAGGCTACGTTATACGCAGAATTTTGCGCAGAGCTGTTCGTTATGGCTACCAAACCTTGGGCCTTAAAGAACCTTTCTTGTGCGAACTATCTTTAGTGCTTGGTGCACAAATGGGCGCGCCTTACTCCGAATTGCTTTCGCAAAAAGAACTCATTTATAAAGTCATCAAGGAAGAAGAATTGAGTTTCTTCAGAACGCTTGAGCTCGGTATCAAACGCATCGAGGACCTCATAACACAGGTTAAAGCAAGCGGTCAGCAGCAAATTTCGGGCGCTGCAGCTTTTGAACTTTACGACACCTATGGTTTCCCACTAGACCTCACTTCTTTAATTGCCCGTGAAAACGAGCTGTCTATTGACGAAGCGGGCTTTGCACAAGAACTCGATATCCAAAAAGAAAGATCGCGCGCGGCCACGTCTTTAGAAACTGACGACTGGATGCAAGTGCACCCAGATTGCAACACCACCTTTATTGGCTATGACCAACTGAGCGCGCCGGTTCAGCTCATCAAGCACCGCAAAGTGAGCCAAAAAGGCAAGGTATTTTACCAATTAGTTTTGGATCAAACTCCATTCTATGCAGAAGGAGGCGGCCAAATTGGCGATAGCGGCACGCTTAGCTCTAGCAATGAGCAAGTGCGCATTTTTGATACCAAAAAAGAGAACAACCTCATCGTTCACTTGTGTTCTGAATTGCCTAAAGACCTCAGTGCCACTTTCACTGCACAAGTCGATGCAGCGAAGCAAGCAGCTACTGCTAAAAACCACAGTGCGACGCACTTACTGCACCATGCTTTGCGTAGTATCCTCGGGACACACGTTGAGCAAAAAGGCTCTTTGGTCACAGAAAAAGGCCTGCGCTTTGACTTCTCGCACTTTTCAAAAGTCACCGATGAAGAACTCGCACAAATTGAAGCACAGATCAATGCAGCCATTCAAGCCAATATAGCCCTTGAAGAAAACCGTGCCCTAGATATCGAAGCCGCAAAAGCCAAAGGCGCTATGGCACTATTTGGTGAAAAATATGGCGATAAAGTACGCGTCATTGAATTTGGTGACTCTGTTGAATTGTGTGGCGGAATTCATGTGCCAAACACCGGACAAATCGGAGTTGTCAAAATTACAGCTGAAAGCGCTGTTGCTGCGGGTATCCGACGCATTGAAGCGATCACAGGTACGGCTGCCATGACTTACTTTAAAGAAAAAGCGGCGCAACTCGAACAAATCGATGCTTTGCTCAAAAAACCTAAAGATTTAGTCAAGGCTATTGAAGAATTACAACACAAAAACATCAGCTTACAAAAAGAACTTGAACGCTTTGCCAAAATGCAAGCCCAGCAGCTCAAAAACGAACTCAAAGCAGAAGTTGTTGCCCATAACGGCATGCAGGTCTTGTTCAAAGAACTCAATACCGACGCTGCAACTGCCAAAGATATCTTATTTCAATTGCGCCAAGAATTCGACGCTTTTGTAGGAGTCATTGGCCACAAAGAAGCGGACAAATGCGGCATAACTATCATCCTCAATGAAGCCTTAGCTTCGCAAAACAACTGGCAAGCCAACCAATGGATCAAAGAAATCTCTGGTCATATTCAAGGCGGAGGCGGTGGACAAACAGCTTTTGCAACAGCGGGTGGTAAAAACGCTGCAGGGCTTCAAACAGCACTTGCACACCTAAAATCAAAACTTGGCTGAGCGTAAAAAAGTACTGATCTTGACCTATTACTGGCCCCCAAGTGGAGGCACGGGTGTTCAGCGTTGGTTGCATTTTACCCGCTACCTTCATGAGCTTGGTTGGGATCCAATTATTTACACACCCAGTAATCCAGAAGCACCTGTTCAGGATGAAAGTTTGTTAGCTTTTGTGCCCAAAGATATTCAAGTCATCCAAACTGAAATCTGGGAACCTACCCAGCTTTACCTCAAGTTTACTGGCAATGCGGGCAAGCAACTGCATACCGGTTTTTTGCAAGAAAAAGGCGGTAAAAAGCCAGGTCTTACCAAACGCCTGTCGATGTGGCTACGCGCCAATCTATTTATACCAGATGCCAAAATGGCCTGGATCAAGCCATCTACCAAGTTTCTCCTTAAGTTTTTAAAAGAACAAAAGGTGGAAGCCATTATTTCTACAGGGCCTCCCCACTCTTTACACCTCATTGCCAAAAACCTCAAAGCCAAAACGAACCTACCCTGGATTGCCGATTTTCGAGACCCCTGGACTCAAATCGATTGGTTTGAGCAACTGCCACTCACAAGCTGGGGGCTTCGTTGGCACCAAAAATTAGAACAAAGCGTTTTGAAGCAGGCCGATGCACTCGTTGTTGTCAGCCGCGACATGCAAACGCAAATGACGCAATTGGCAGGCCGCGTACCTCAACTCATTTCCAACGGCTTTGCACCCGAAGATTTTCAGCATTTCGAAAAGCAAGCTGATCCGCATTTCACCATCTTACACACAGGTTCTATCAATAAAGACCGAAATCCAGGTGCACTGTGGAAAAGCCTCGGGTTGTACGTTCAAGAACACCCTGACTTTGCCCAAAAGCTCAAAATCCGACTCATTGGCGCCCTAGATGCCTGTGTTCAAGAAGACCTACAAGCCAATGGTCTTTTGCCCTACACGCATTTTGAAAACTTTGTACCACACGAACAGGTGCTCAAAGAACTTTCTGCTTGCAGCTTGCTCTTGTTACCACTCAACAATGTAAAAAGTCAAAAAGGTATTGTTACGGGGAAACTCTTTGAATACTTGGCTAGCGAGCAAGCCATTCTGGCCATTGGCCCCCATGACGGTGATGCAGCAGCCATTCTTTCCAAACAAGCTGGCACAATGGTTATCAACTTCGATACCGCCGTGCCGTGGCAAGCCGTCATCGAACTCAGTTCCCAAAAAATCAGTAGAAAAGACACCCTTTTACCCTACTCTAGGAAGGAATTGGCAAAGGAGATGCATGGGCTTTTAGTACAGCTCACGAAGTAAGCTAGCAAGCATACTGCGCAAATACAGCTTTCATTTTTTCCAAACGATGCTCAGGGAGAAAGTGAGTTTCAATTCGATTTCTAGCTTTCATACTTGCCGCTGAAAAATCTTGCTGAAGCAAAAGCTCAATGCTGCGCTCTAAATAAAGCACATTTTTCTCACTCAAAATAAGACCTGTATCGCCAATAAGTTCAGGAATACCAGACACATTGCTACCTATTGGTACACAACCGCAAGCCATTGCCTCACCGAGTGCATTCGGAAAACCTTCCATGACCGATAGCTGAAAGTAGTATCGATGTTTTTGCAAGTATTCAATAACAACTGTAATTGGTGAAAAGGCGACCAGCTCGACATTACTTGGCACTTTTTGTCCGTTTGGCTCCCAGCCTATAATTGTAAAATGCCAGGTTGGTTGGCGCTCGGCAAGTTCCAAAATCAAATCAAAACCTTTTCTAAAATAACAATAAGGATCTTTTAAATTTCCTATTGTGATAAAGCTATGAGTTGGGCGCTGCGCTTCTCCATATTGAAATTGTGCCGTATTGAAACCATAAGGAATGACCGTATATGGAACACTTTTGGTTTTAGGTGCAAAATACTGAAAACCTTGAGCTGGTGAGCCACCCGGATAATAACTGTAATCTTGGTAGGCCAAGCCTTGTGCAACAGGCATAATATGCGTACAGTACCTTAAAGAAGTACGTGTAGCCCGAGCCAATAAGCGCTTGGTGTAATTCCCGTATTTAAAATCAGGGAATTTAGATCCGTCATTCCCGGCTACAATCACGAAAACTTTTTTACCAAGTAAACGACCTAGCAGGACTGGCAATAAAGAGGCATAACCTGCAAAATGACAAACAAAAAAAGCATTTCTGGTTTGAAATAAGATATAGAAGAACTGCTTTACAAACTCTAGCGGTAACTTGACTTTACTACGAATCTTGAATTCATATGCAGTGACTTCATAATCATTGGCAAGCAATTCTAAATCGCGGACAATAAACGTGGACGCATGCGGATAAAAATAGCAGATTCGATTTTTTGACTGAGGCATCCTAGGCTTTTGTTAATTTCTATTGCCCAAAAGTAATAACTTTGGGCTTTTGAGGACCAATGAACATGTTACTTCGCCTGATTTATCACCCCATCATCAATCAGTTGCTTCGCCCCGTTGCTAAGTTAAACTATGCTTTGCGCAAGAAAGAATTGCTTTCTGTGAGTGGAAAACTAAACTTTCAAACGAAGGACATTCAATTCTCCTTGCAAACCAATCAGACTTGCTTTGTAACTAAATACATGTTTTACGAAGGTTTTGAAGCCTATGAATACAATTGGTTGTTCAAAGATTTGGCTCAAAATGCGCGTTGTTTTTTAGATGTAGGCGCCAATATTGGTTTATATAGCGTACTAGCCGCCAAATACAATCCACAAATAAAGGTACATGCATTTGAACCAGGTTTAGGAGCGGTGCATTTTTTAAGAAAGAACATCGAGGGCAATCAAATTGGCAAGCAAGTTCAAGTGCATGAACTCGCCATGAGTAATCAAGATTCACAACTTGAGTTTCACGAAGCGGCACACCCTAAATTTCCTTGGCTGAAGCAGAACCTCAATGGCTCAAGTAGCCTTCAGGCCGAACACGGCCGTTCTAAAAGCAAAGCCTATGCTGTCAATGTGTGTCGTCTAGGTAGTTTTTTAGCGCAGCAACAGCTTGTGCAGTTCGATTTACTCAAACTCGATACAGAGCACACCGAACAATTGATTATTGCAGATAGTCAAGAAGTTTTAGCAGCCAACCGCCCCCTGATCATGATTGAAATTTATCCGGAAATTGCCGATGAAATCCAAACACTGTTATCGGGTTGGTCAGCTTATCATTTTTTGAGATTGGAGCGTCCAGTGTTAAAAGCAATCAATTTAAATGAACTTGGGAAACACGAAACGCACGTCAATTACTTGCTGGTTCCAGATGAGAAATTAAATTGGGTTAGCCACTATATCTCTAAATAAAGCTAAACGTCGATGTACAACTCCCTTGAAAGTTTTTTACTCCAAGTAGGCTTTTCCTGGACGGCGGCTAAGTTTACGCCGTATGTCTTGACTTTGGTGTTGGGTTATTTTGTTTTTAGGCTCTTTTCGAAATTGCGTATCAAGGCTTGGCTGAAACTGAGTTTGATGGCCTTAGGTTTTTGCCTGCCTTTCTTGACCTATTTTGCTTTTTACCCAATTTATGAGGCAGACCTACAAGACAAAACTTTTAAACCACTACAAGCAGGGATGCGCTTACCAGCAGCAAAAACATTGGTGCTTGTGATTCTACCCGGTTGCCCCTATTGCATAGAGACCATCGCGCTCAGTAAAAAAATGGTAGGTCTGAACCCTAAAATAAAGATTCAATATTTATTAGCCTCCGAGGATCAGGAAGGTTATCAATACTTCAGAAAACGACTTCCTTCAAGCATAGGTGTCAAGATTGCTCAAAACAGCATGTTATGTATGCTGATGGCGCAAGGAGAGTTTCCGAGCTACTTTTTAGTGGCAAACGGAAAAGTCAAAAAGGCCTGGCATAACTCCCAATTTGGCGTGCGTACCCTTGATCAAATCAATTCGTTTTTCTGAGACTCCAGTACAAAGAAAACAAGAAGCCCAATAACAAAATACTTGATCCGAACATGGCGAGGTTATTACCACGGCTCACACTCACTGGTTCAAATTTCCATTCTATTTTATGAGCGCCAGCTGGTACAACAACCCCTCGCAAAATATAATTGGCACGGAGCGCTTCAGTAGCTTTTCCGTCAATGTAACAGTTCCATCCAGCCGGATAATAAATTTCACTGAATACAGCTAATTGCTTAGCTTTTGAAACCGATTTGTATTGCATATGGGATGGATTGTAAGCCATCAGGAGAATTTGAGCGGTGCTGTCTTTTCCGATACCATTGAGTAGATTTTTGAATTCAGTATGCACCACCGCATTGGACTTGCTTGAACCCAATTTTTCGCCGTTGCTGAATAACATTTCTTGATTGGCATCTGTAGCCATTTTAACATTGCTCACAAACCAGGCCGGGCCATTTGCTGTTTTATTTTCTACAGCTGCCTGGTTCGGATTTAAGATGATGTACTTGGCATTGAGCATATTAAAATATTCAGCAGCACCAGATAAGTTAAATGCATTGACACTTAGGGTGTCAAAAATTTTCTGAGCTTGCTCTTGGGTCATGTCGGCAGGTAAGGCAAGAGTTCTGAACTTTTCATTTTTTGCGGCATTGACTGCTGCATTGAGCCCGCCAACCGCGTCAGGGAAATGAAAATCTACAAACTCTTGGTAGCGCTTCAGTTTGGCACCATGATACCCACCTAAACTTTTATGGAAGAAACTGGTATTGGTTTCAGCCATGGTTCCATTGACATTCAAAACACGGTAATTTGTAAATAAATTAAGTGCGCCAAAAGCAGCGTAGTAGTCTAGGGTTTGTTGATCTGTCAGGTTTTTGTAATATTCAAAATCCGTGTAGCTCTCCTTTAACTGATTGGCTAGGGCAACAGGTGCCTTCTCACGATTTAAGATACTGATATCTGCCGCTGAAACTTGATACGGCGCACTGGCTTCGTCTATCGTTTGATACGAGGCGTACGAACCTGTGGAGTCATCGTTATTGAGGTAGCGCTTAGCCACACTCATTTGATCAGCCAATACCAATACACCAGTAACTCCAATGAGAATAAATCGATTGATTTGGGTGCGAATTAAAACAAATATTAAACCTAAAGCCAAAATGACCAAGAAGAAAGAGCGCTGCATGTCTGCTTTATAGATGCCGATACGGGTATCGATGAGCGCCTGACGCAAGCCCTGGTAGTAGGTAATTTGAGAAGCGTCTTTGACTTGTTTACTTGCTTCGGCAAATTGCTTAACTTCTTGCTTGCTTAAAAAATCTCCGGAAAGAGACGGTGAAGTCATGAGTATGAAGCCCAGCAAAGCCACGGCTCCCATTCCGATAAACCAGTGTTTCTTCTGTCCGAGTATGCCTTCATTTTGTATCATGCGGTCCAAGAAGAGCAAACCAAGCGCAGGAACCATGATTTGCAAGAGCACCAACATCATTTTGGAATCGCGGAACTTGTTATACATCGGGAAATCGTTGATGAAGAACTCATTGAAGAAGTTCATTTGATTGGAGGCCAAGAAGATGACCAATATGGACAACGCCAAGAACGGCCAACGGAGCGCATCTTTCAAGAAAATAAGCCCAAGTACAAAAAGAACCAGCATGACGACACCAAAATAAAAGGCACCGCCACTCATGCGTTGCCCCCCCCAATATTGGTCCATTTGGCCTATTTGTTCGGAATAATTGTAGTCTACGTCAGCGAGTGCTTCAGGATTATTGGCGATGTAGTCATTTTTACCTCCTTTGGCATTCGGTGCATAGATCGATAACAATTCGTTTTCACCGTAGTTATATTCAAGAATGTAAGAAGAAGCAAGCCCTTCTTTTTCCATACTTTGACTTGCTGATTTTGGTTTGATACTGAGTTCAGAGGTACCACGTGTGGTGTATTTGCTGTATTCAAGCGTTGGTAATAAAAGACTGGCATTGGCCAATAGTGCTAAAACACTCGCCAAAGCCAAAGCAGGAATGGCTCGAGTTAAAGACTTAAAGTCTTTAGAAAGCCCTAAGCGAATGACTTCTGTGATGGCAACTGCTACCAAAATGAAAGCTAAATAATAGGTCATTTGCAGGTGGTTGGCACTGATGTTGAGCCCCATAAAAAGTGCAAAAAGACCAGCTCCCAAGAGCCAGCGGCCTCTAAATGCCAAGATAAGACCACCAAGTGCTGGTGCCATGTAAGCAATGGCATTGACTTTAGACATATGGCCTGCACCAAGATAAAGAATGTTGATGGTTGAGAATCCATAAGCTACCGCACCAATCATAGACAACCATGGGTTGATGCGCAAGCAGAGCCCAAGGATGTAAAAACCAAGCATACTGATAAAGAGAATACCAACCGGGCGCGGTAAGCCTAATTTAATCACTTGATCAAGGGTGGTGAGTAAATTGGAATCTTGGGTCACGGAGATTTGGTAACTCGGCATCCCACCAAACATGGCGTTGGTCCACATGGTTTGCTCACCGTTGTGGGAAAGTTTGTAATCGAAAATTTCTTTGGACATCCCTTGAAATTGTCTGATATCGCTTTGTTTGAGCGTGTAGCCATTGTACAAAGGCGAGAAATAAATGGAAGGTAAAATGACGAACATCAAGACTGCAATCAGGTGAGGAAGCAGTGATTTAATAGAAACTTTCATAAACTTATTTTGTGTGAATTTAAGTAATTAATGGCTTGGATTTGCATAGCGTTTGACGTCTGAGCTCGTGATGGTTTGGTCGCTGAGGATGACTAAACGCTCAATGATGTTGCGCAATTCACGGATGTTGCCTGTCCAGTTCAAGGCCTGTAGCGCTTCAATGGCCGCGGTATCAATGGCTTTTTTAGGGATACCATGATCTTGGCAAATGAGCTGTAAAAAATGTTCCGTAAGCATTGGGATATCTTCACGGCGCTCATTGAGTGAAGGCACGTGAATTAAAATCACGGCCAAGCGGTGAAAAAGATCTTCGCGAAAACGCCCTTCTTTGATTTCGAGCTGAAGATCCTTGTTGGTGGCTGCCAACACACGGCAATCTACCTTGATGTCTTTTTCACCACCCACGCGCTGAATCAGGTTTTCTTGTAAGGCTCTGAGTACTTTTGCTTGCGCAGCCAAAGACATATCGCCAATTTCATCTAAGAACAAGGTGCCGCCTGAAGCCAATTCAAATTTACCTTTGCGGTCTTTGACAGCTGAGGTAAAGGCGCCTTTTTCATGACCAAATAATTCGCTTTCTATTAGTTCAGCTGGAATAGCAGCACAATTTACCTCTATAAATGGCGCTTTATTGCGATTTGACAACTCGTGTAAAGACCTCGCCACCAATTCTTTACCAGTGCCATTGGCGCCGGTGATCAAGACACGCGCATCTGAAGGGGCCACTTTGTCAATCATGGCTGTGATTTCCTGAACAGCAGGTGTTTGCCCAATAATGTGAGTGCCTTTGATTTTCTTGACCACTTGCTTTAGTTGAACGGTTTGTTCAACCAGATGATTGCGGTCTTTGACCTGTCTGAGTAAAACGAGTATGCGATTGAGGTCAAGGGGTTTCTCAATGAAATCGAAAGCCCCTAATTTGATGGCCCCAACGGCTGTTTCTACGTTTCCGTGCCCAGAAATCATGACAACAGGCGTTTCGAGGTTCTTTTTTTTAATTTGCTCTAGGAGTTCAATGCCATCCATATGTGGCATTTTAATATCTGAGAAAATGAGATCAAAGTTGCTTTGCTCTAAGAGTTGTAAGGCTTGTACACCACTTTCAGCTTCATGAACCTGACAATTTTCAAATTCTAATATTTCTCTTAGCGCCCTGCGAATAGCGCGTTCGTCATCGATAAGTAAGATTTGCATGGCTATTTGACTGTGCGTTCTAACATGGGTACAAATTTAAAAGTACCAAATTCTGTGATATCTATATCGGTTTCAGATGTTTTTTGAATCTTGAGCATTTTTTGCTCGGCGCCCTCTCCTACTGGAATGACCATAATACCGCCTACTTTGAGTTGAGCCAATAATTCTTGCGGAACATCTGGCGCACCACAAGTTACCAGAATACGGTCATAGGGTGCGTACACTTTGTTACCCTTGTAGCCATCGCCAAAAAACAAGCTCGCATTGAAACGAAAAAAGTCAAGTATGCGGCGTGCAGCAACATGTAAGGGCTGGTGTCTTTCAATGGAATAAACCCTTGCGCCCAACTGGCACAAAATACAGGTTTGAAAACCCGAACCTGTTCCAATTTCAAGGACCTTCATGCTTTTTTCAAGCTCCAATAACTGCGTTTGGAATGCAACCGTGAATGGATGCGAAATCGTTTGACCCGAACCTATTTGAAAAGCCATATTGGTGTAGGCCTGTTCATCAAAAGCGAGGTCTAAGAAAAAATGGCGCGGAATGGCATTGAACGCATCTAGAATCTTGGTGTCATGTATGCCCATGGTCGCTAATTCTTCAATGAGTTGCCTGCGTCTGCCTTTGTGTTTAAAGGTGTCTTTTAAGTGCTCCATAAAAAATATTTAGAGCGCGACACCAACCGGACAGTGGTCAGAACCTAATATATCGTTCAAAATATAAGCTTCTTTAATAGCTGACTGCAAGGCGGCACTAGCTAAGAAATAATCAATACGCCAGCCTACATTTTTTTGACGGGCACCTGCGCGGTAACTCCACCATGAGTATTTGACAGTATCTGGGTTGAGGGTCCTAAATGTATCAATAAGCCCAGCACCGACATAAGCATTCATGCCGTCAATTTCTTCTTGCATATAACCTGCTGCCTTGTTGTAATTTTCTTTAGGGCGCGCCAAATCAATGGCCTGATGCGCCACATTGAAGTCTCCGCAGACCAAAACCGGCTTTTGTTGCTCGAGGTTTTTAAGATAGCTCAAGAAGGCGGCATCCCAGGTTTGGCGGTAGGCCAAACGCAATAACTCGCTTCCTGAATTAGGCACATAAACGGTTATCAAGAAAAAGTTATCGTATTCAGCGCAAATAACACGTCCTTCGTTATCGTGTTCTGTAATGCCTATACCGTAATTGACATTGAGCGGCATTTCTTTACTGAGGATGGCAGTACCTGAATATCCTTTGCGCTCGGCACTAGATGCAAAAACATGATATCCTTTCAAGCTTGAAACCGCATCTTGCACCTGTTCTGGTGTGGCTTTGGTTTCTTGTAGACAAATGATATCGGGGTTAAGCGCTTGCATATCAGTAATAAAGGTTTTGCCTACTACTGCGCGAATGCCGTTTACGTTAAAGGAAATGATGTTCATGCTCAATATTTAGCTTCAAATTTACTAAAATTTGAGGCGCAAAAAGCTGTACAAAAGCGGTATTTGCGCTTGCTGCCCAATGAAATATCTGAGTTCCTGACCTAATTGTAAAACAGGCCCACAGTGCTTGATATAACCCAAGCTGAAGGAAGAAAAAACAGTCTCTCCAAAACTACTCACTACCTGATGAGGATCATAAAACGCCTCAGCCCTGGCATTCAAGCACCAACCTTGGTCAAAAGTTTTTCTGAGTTGAAAATTCGCTTGGCCCCACCAAAGATTTTGCTGTTGTTGTCTTTGCATTCCTGCAAACCCACACACTTGAAACTCATAAGTTCCCTGCTTATAACTAACATTGACTTCCTGAAAATAGCGCCAACGATTCAAGACCAACTCTGGCGGTATTTTTCCTATTGGCGCGACATCACCATAAAAATGACTCCAATTGAGGTTCCAAGTGTCAAATTTCCATTGAAACAATGCACCAATACTCGGGCGGACCTGCGTAAAATTGAGTCTTTGCCAACCATTGGTGAGTAACAATTGTGAAGTGAATTTATCAGACCACAGTTGTGTCCAGCGCAAACCAGCTACATAGTAAGGAACATATTCAGCAGATAAACTTCTTGTGTACAAAAGTTGATCAACCCCGCGTGGCGTTTCTTGTGTATATGGAGAACTGAAACTGCCATAAGCTACTTTGGTTTTCTTCAAATTCAGCTCAACATAGGCCTCATAAACATTGCGGCGCCAAAAAGCTTCGGTTGCATAATTGCGGCGCATATAAGAACCCATGGCCGGCGCAAAATGAAGCGTCAAATGATTATACTCCTGCCTAAATTCAAGCTCAAACAAATTAACATCCATTTGATTTACTGCCGCATGCGAAACCAAAAATGGAAGGGTATCTTTACCATAAAGGCTGCTGGCTAAATAAGTATCGTAAGTACCGTGAATAGAGAATTGCCCGAAGCAAGAGAAGGTGCTAAATAACGATATGACAACTGGGTATATATTGGATTTAGATCTAAGAAAAAGATTCTTTTTCAAAATAGAATTCATTTCATCATTATTTCAAGTTCAAACTGACTCATATTTTTTATTCATTTCAATCAATCTCCTCAATTCCCCAAAATGCGCACTATTGAACCATAACCCTTCCAGCGCTGTATTCACTTTTGAGTAACAAACTTGGCAGGCCTTTCAAATATAGGTTACCAATACTGTGTAATTGAGCTTTTACCAAGAGCCCTGTTGTTTGGAAGTAAGATGATTTAGGGGAAGCAGCTGTAAATAATAAAGAATCGGTAATTGAGAGGTTCGTCGCATCTAAGGTCGCGGAACCATCTAAATCAGCAAAAACCCAACTCAAGTGTCCGCTGAGCTTCATGGCTTGCCATCCATATAAATTTCGGACAAACGCTCGCGTCCCAGATAGCTCTAAATCGATAGGACCCGCCCCTTCTTTGAGGATGAATTCAAAAGCGTTTTGCTGCCAAACACCATTTGTTTTTACAAGTTCGCTGTTTTCAAACAATAGTTGCTTTAATTCTGTGAAATGAACCTTCACACTTACCTTTTCTTTTCCGTAGCGCAAAAAATGACAACGATTCGTGTTGCGCAAAACTAGCGTATCAAGGTCTTTTTCAGCCTTTAAAAACTTCATTAAATTTTCGTTTGCCTCCCACTCTACAAAATTCAAAGAATCTTGAATGAGCGTTACTTCCATATTTGCATGAACGTGTAAGTATTGGAAATCATCGAAGGCAACCTGAAGTGTTTGCGCAGGACCAGAACCTTTCCAACAAGCGCGATCAGAGGGCTTTTTACAACTTATTAAACTCAGTATCAGCATCATTAAAAACCCAATTCTTTTCATTACAATACTGCTTATTGATTGAAATGATACATCAAGCCTAGCTCCATGTAGTCTGCCTTGGCATAATGCGTTTTCAAAGTAAACATGCCCTCTAATTTTGGCGTGAAGGCATAGCGTGTTCCAAGCCGAATGTAAAAAGCGTTGTCTGGCTGCAATACATCTCTGAGGTAAAAACCGGTGCCATAAACAAAGTGCAACTTATCGAAGGGCTGTACATAACCAACAAAAAGCCCGAGTTGTAATGGATCAAGTCCTGCGGCTTGAGGATAGCTCGGATGCTGAAGTAAGCCCATTTTGTAAATAACATCTAAAGAAACTTCTAGGCCAGATTTTGGACCAAAATATTTTCTGGCAAAAACATTCGCAGCATAAACAGGAAAGCGACCAACTCCTACCGGACGCATTTCTTTCTGACTGTAAATGAGTGAGGCGCCATAAGTCAGCGCTGGCTTTTGCTGCTCAGATTTTTGCTTGAAATGAGGTTTGGTATTTGTATCGCTGTCAAAAAAGCGTTGTACTCCTAAGGACAGATACGGGACATTGATTCCTAGATTCGGCATTTGAAAGCTCGCATTGGAGAAATGAGTCATGTCTATACCGAAAGTAAGGCCATAGTTTTTGATGCGGTAACTTTGTTTGAGCGCAAAGCACATCATGGCATTTACCTTAGAACCAATGGCTACGTTTTCAGGGTTCAGAACGGCATCATAAGGCTTGTTGGTGTAACCTAATCCTGTTCCAAACCGAAAATCGAGCCGGTAATCATTCTTTTTGATGATGGGTAATTCGACAAAGCCATACAGCCCAATGAATCTGCCGAGAATTTGATTGTTGCCAACCGAACCGAAAAACAATGTTCCTCCAATAAGAGGTTGTCTGTAGGCGCGATGCCAATCTTTTTCATTTATTGTTTGATGAACATAAGAAATCTCAGAAGCTACAGCAGGAGCCACTGGCAAATGGGCCATGAGGCTTCTGTGTGCAATTAAGAAACCTATTTTTTGTCGGTATTCAAAGCCGGGTTGGGCATTTGAAATGAAGCTTTGAACTAATAATACGAACAAGATCAGTATAGAACGCATAATCAAAGTTAATGAAAAGCCCAATTCATATGCTAACTTTGCTACATGGATGAAAGACTTCTTGCCTTTGAGCGCTTGTTAAATATCATGGATGAACTGCGCGAACGCTGCCCCTGGGATCAAAAACAAACCTTTGAAACCCTGCGCAATCTTACCATTGAAGAAACCTATGAAATGGCAGATGCCATTAGCGCCCAAGATTACCAAAGCCTAAAAGGCGAAGTCGGCGACCTCTTCTTACATTTAGTTTTCTACAGTAAAATTGGCCAAGAACAAGGACTTTTTGATGTCACAAGTGTACTCCATCAAATTTGTGACAAACTCATCTACAGACATCCGCACATCTACGGAGATACCGTTGTGAAAGACGAAGAAGAAGTGAAAGCCAATTGGGAAAAACTCAAATTAAAAGAAGGCAAAAAATCAGTTCTTGAGGGTGTCCCTTCCTCACTTCCTGCACTCGTTAAAGCTACTCGCATTCAAGAAAAAGTAAAAGGAATTGGCTTTGAATTCGCCGACGCCGAAGATGCGTGGGCTAAGGTTCAAGAGGAAATTACCGAATTAAAGGCAGAAGTTGAGAAAGATTCTGACCAGGCAGAGGCAGAATTTGGAGACGTCTTGTTTTCTTTGGTGAATTATGCGCGTTTCGTCAACATATCGCCAGAAAATGCCTTAGCCTTAACCAATCAAAAGTTCATCAAGCGTTTTCAGCGCATGGAAGAACTATTAATTGCCGAAAATTTAGATATTAAAGCTTTAGACTTGCAAACGATGGATCAATTCTGGGATAAAGTCAA
>CAZPWB010000040.1:0-20862 GCA_964590425.1 uncultured Lishizhenia sp.
TGGGCAAGCAATTGGCCAATACCATCCTCGAAGACATCGAAACCAAAAAAGTGGCTGCCCACGATGCTTCCACAACTTTTTTATTGAAAAAATACCTCGGCTAAGTAACCTAAGGCCTCAGGGCCTTCAACCATACACTACATGAAGATTTTTAAAAATCTTGTAGCGCTTTATCTTTTCTTCATCTTGACAACGCCAAGTTTGCTCGCTCAAAAAGCAGGACAGGCCAAAAAGCGCGTTGTTATTTCTGAACAAGTACTAAGCTGCTACAACCCCAGCAACCAAAGCTATTACATCTTTGACGATTCTACTTTTTACTGGCGCTATTCGCTGCGTCAAAAGGCCTGGATCAAACACCCATTGGTAGTGCAGTCTGATCTGACATGGGCTGAATTGAAAGAACAGTATTTAGTGCAGGCCGAAGATGCCGAACATGTTTTTATGATTGAGAAGGGTTGCGGCATAGTATATCAACTCTCCCATGATACGCTCAAACGCATCGACCACTCTTATGCGCACAAAAACCAATTTGGTGCGTCAGTATTCACCTATAAAAACAAGGTCCATTACTTTGGCGGCTATGGATTGTTTCGAACCAAGAACCTCATTACCTATTTTGAGAAGGGTGCTTTGGAATGGTTTGAGGTGGTTAATCGCAACTACAACGTAAGACCAGACTCGAGGCAAGCCGCACAGCACCAAATCATTGGAAAAAAGCTCTACATCTGGGGTGGCATTGGCCGCAGAGGATACAAAGATGAACCGGTTTTAGATATTTGGAGTTTCGACCTTAAGAAACAATTATGGACCAAGGAAGGAGAACTCAACCCTTGGTATAATGAAGTGTCAAAGAGCATCAATTCTATGAAAACTTTGCCAACTTGTTGGTTTGCCAGTCGTGAGTATTTAGTGCATACGGATGTCTTGAAAAACAAGATTTATTATTACCAGCACCCTAATTTTCAGACCTATCGAGAGATATTTCCAAACGATAATGAGACACAATTTATGGTGATCCGAAAGGGAACAAATGACACCCAGTGTTTTGCTTCGGTACTCAATCGCCAACAACTCACCAATGGTCTGGAACCGCAAGAGCAGTTTTTCTATAAAAAGGTTTCATTGCTCAAGATGGTTGCCGCCGATACCTATCTTTGGATTTCATTAACGCTCAACCTGATTTTATTCTTGTTGCTCTTCTATATCAGAAGGGTGCACAAAACAGATTGGTTCAAGCGCAGAAATGCCATCTTACACCCTGAAGATTTCTCTGAACTCGAGTGGAAGTGTTTGGAACTCATAGAAAAACACCAAAGCATTGAGTTGTCTGCGCTCAATGACCTCTTTGATGAGGAAGAGCTTTCTTATGAAACACTCAAGAAACGCCGAGAAAGTTTCATCAAGGCCCTGCGCACCAAAATTGCCCTTTTGACCGCAGTAGACGTCGATCAAATTTTATATGAAACCAAGCACCCCAAAGACAAGCGCATGAAAGTAATCAATTGGGGTTCACATATTGAAATCGATGCTGAAAAATAAGGGAAGATTCAATTCTCCCAATTTAATTGGCATGCAAAGGCAACCTATTGTTCAATCTTCGCATCTTTGTTTAAGTAATTCGCTCCTACATTCATGACACTCTATCTCTTCTTTGTCCTGATATTATTTTTCACCGGTGGTTTTGCCATCACTTATTACCTCACACCCGTCATCATCAATGTGGTGAAGGTGCGCCGCTTGTTTGAAAAACGCAACGAGCGATCCTCCCATACTAATATGGTCCCGAGTTTTGGTGGCGTGTCGTTTTTTATTGTCTTTGTTTTGGCGCTATCTTTCGCCGAGCAGTTCTTTGTGAGTGGGCGTGCCTACTACATGATCCCTGCGGCACTCATCATTTTTATGATTGGCCTCAAAGATGACCTCACTGGGGTAGGGCCACGCAACAAAATCATTGGTCAACTCTTGGCTACTTCTTTGTTGTTTTTATCCTCAGACTTTCAAATCACTGAAATTTGGGGTTGGTTGGGTATCCATCACATTTCTTTATGGATTTCCATTCCTTTGGCTTACGCAGTTGTGATATTTTTTATCAATGCCTTTAACCTCATTGATGGCATCGATGGCCTTTCAGCTTCTTTAGCCGCCTTTTTCTTTAGCTTTTTTGGTATATTCTCTTTTTTCAGAGAAGATTACACGCTCATGATGGTCTGCTTTGCCTTTGTAGGTATGTTCATGGCTTTCTTGCGCTACAACCTTAGCACGGATAAAAAAATCTTTATGGGCGACACCGGCTCTATGTTTATTGGTTTTATATTATCGGCCTTGGTCATTGAAGTGATGTCTTCCGACTATCATATATATGTCGATTCCATGCAGCCAAGCAATGTGCCATACTTGCTCATTGGTGTGCTTTACATTCCGGTCTTTGACTCCATTCGTATTTTTATTGCACGGGCCTCTCAAGGAAAGTCGCCGTTTGCCCCAGACCGTACGCACATTCATCACCTCTTAATGGACTACCACGGCTGGAACCACCGCAAGACAGCCACGATAATTGTCCTGCTCAATGTGGGTATTTTACTCTTCGTATGGCAAACCTGTGTGTTGGCACCACAATGGGTGGTTGCCACAGAACTCATTGGCCTTGGTATTGGGCTTTCGTTTTATATGCGCAACCTGCGCCGCATCATTGAGGTGAGAAAAGTGATTGCCGATAAAAAGAAATAATAGTTAAGTTTTAAAGTTGGTTTCAATAAAAAAGCCGTGTTCATTAGAGCACGGCTTTTTTATTATTGTACCAAAGGCTTCTGTTTCTTAGAAAGATCTGCGGATACCAACGATGGCGTTCGCGTAGTTCTTTAACTGAGTGTCAGTTTTGCGATTGTTATTGAGCGTAAAATCGAGGGTCAACATTGTTTTTTCGTTGAGCGCCATAGTTGGTGTAATACCAATGGTGCGGTTCCAAGCGTCATCGCCACGGAAGTAATAACCGTCGTTGTACATGGCGTTGCTGTTGTTAACCCATCCTAGACCAGCATGTACGTCAAGACCAAATTTGCTTGGTGCTTTCGATAAAAGTGGCATGAGGTGGAAATTTGCTTGCAAACCAGCGCGCTTGATTCTTTCTTCGCCAACGAAGTCGTAGTTGAAGTCAAGGCGAGCACCTACTACTTTATTAAAGTCATAGGTTGTACCTGCATTAACGCTGAGGCCGTATCCAACAGTTTCAGAAATATTCCAAAGATGACCACCAAGACCAGCTTGAAAGTTCCAACCCTGGGCAAAAGCATTTGCTGAAAGTACGATGCCCACAAGAGTGAATAATTTTTTCATTGTTTGTTTTTTGTTTAAAGTTACTCAAATACTTGCAAGCATACGGCAAATCAGGCCCTAGGTTTCATATAATTTGAGGTTACCCTATTTTGAGATAGGGTAATTGTAGTATTGCATGCAAAATATGCCGATAAATTTCGAGCCATTCATGTTGCAAACCGCAAGAAAAAGCGATATTCTGCGGTTGTAACCGCAAAAAAACATGATATTTTGCGGATATAACCGCAAGATATAGTAAATTTGGATGAATTATGATCAGTAGACGTCTCTTTCAAGAACTTCACAAACGACTCGGCACCAAAAAAGCACTTATCTTAATTGGGCCTCGCCAAGTGGGTAAAACAACATTAATCAAAGCTTTAATTCAACATGATGAAGTTTTGTTCTTGAATGGTGATGACCCTACGGTGCGGTCATTATTACTTGAGGTGAATACTGAACAACTTCGTCAAATCATCGGAAAAGCAAAATATGTTTTTATAGATGAGGCCCAGAGAATAGAAAATATCGGACTCACCCTAAAATTAATTACCGATCAAATCAACTCTTGTCAGTTGTTAGTCAGTGGTTCCTCGGCATTTGAGTTAAAAAATGCCACGAACGAACCCTTAACAGGTAGAAAATGGGAGTATCAACTTTTTCCAATAGCTTGGTCCGAATTTGAGCAATATGTGGGCTATTTGAGATCAGAACAGCTACTAGAGACGCGTCTTATTTACGGATTTTATCCAGAGGTCATTACAGAAGTAGGTCAGGAAAGAGAAATTTTAATGCAACTCAGCGAAAGTTATCTCTATAAGGATTTACTTTTAATGGGGGCAAAGATTAAACGCCCCGACCTTTTACCCAAAATTTTACAAGCTCTAGCCTTTCAGATAGGCAATGAAGTTTCACACAATGAAATTGCACAATTAGTAGGTGCCGATAATGAAACGATTACTAACTACATTGACTTGCTCATTAAGAGCTATGTGATTTTTCCGCTGTCTAGTTTTAGTCGAAATCTGAGAAACGAAATCAAGGCTAAAAGAAAATATTATTTTTTCGACAACGGTATTCGAAATGCAATCATTGGTAATTTTAATCCAATAGCGGCCCGAAATGATATTGGGGCCTTGTGGGAAAATTTTCTTGTTTCGGAAAGAAAAAAGAAAAATCATTACCAATTGCTGCGTGCCAATACTTATTTTTGGAGAACATCGGGTCAGCAAGAAATTGATTACCTCGAAGATTACAACGGCCAATTGAACGCTTTTGAATTCAAATGGAATCCGACGGCAAAATGGAAAGTACCTAAAACATTTACCACAGCTTATCCGGATGCACAAATTAATAAAATTGACAGATCTAATTTTAGGACATTTATTCAAATGGAAAATGAATAAAATTTCAGCATTACAAATCTTAGTTGGCTTTTTACTTTTTAGTCAATTTTCCTTCTCCCAAGTCTCAGGCTCGGGCCCAGTTGGCATTCCTGTGGTGGGTGTGCATTACGGCGGCGCGTTTTCAGGTGGTGATCTTTCAGAGCGCTATGGTTATTTCAACCGAGTGGGCCTAACCGCAGGCTACAAGCTGAAAAGCAACTGGAGTTTTGGTATTGAATCTGACTTTTGGTTTTCTGAAAATGTCCGAATGACTGGCTTGTTTGATCATTTACTCGATGAATTCGGAAATATTACCAATGACCTCGGGATGCCAGCTTCGGTGCTCGTGTATCCACGCGGCGTGCATGCCAATGGCTATGTGGGGCGTTTGTTCCCACTCAATGAGCGCAATCAAAATAGCGGCATCTTGGTTCAATTCAGTGCAGGCTACCTGCTACACCACCTGCGCATCGAAACCAATGACAACGTCGTGCCTGTCCTAGAACTAGATTACAAAAAGGGCTACGATCGCCTTACCACCGGCATCAATACCCAACAATTTATCGGCTATTCCTTCTTGAACAACAAAGGTTCCTACAGTTTTTATGCAGGTCTCTATTTTCAACAAGGCTTCACCCATAACCGCCGCACCATCAACTTTGACCAACCCGACACGCCTGTCTCCACAGCCCTACGCCTCGACCTCCAAACAGGCTTTCGCATCGGTTGGTACATTCCGTTTTATTCTTCTGAACCCAGAGAGTTTTATTATAACTAGGTTTGGGCGGCAAAGTTCAGATATCGATACAATTCGAGTAAATTCGCTTCAATTCCTTTTATGAGCTTCATTTATCAGTTGTCTATTTTTGTTTACTCCCAACTTTTGAAGTTGGTGACGCTTTGGCATCCAAAAGCCAAAAGCATGGTGGAGGGCAGAAAGCAGGCACTTGGAATTTTGAAGCAAGTTCCGAAAGGTCCAAATAAACGCTTTTGGTTTCATTGCGCCTCATTAGGTGAATACGACATGGCGCTGCCGCTCATTGAGGCGTGCAAGGCTGCAAATCCTGAGCTCGAGATTTTTGTGAGTTTTTATTCACCATCTGGCATGCAGCATTATCACAAGCGTGGTTTTTTGCCCACTGCGGTTTTTTATTTGCCGGCAGATACCATGGGTCAGATGAAGGCGCTTGTGGAGGCCATTCAAGCAGATCGGCTCTATTTATTAAAATATGAGTTTTGGCCAAGTCTTTTGGCAGTTGCGAAAAAAGCAAAACTAGAAGTGTTGGCTGTTTCAACAATTTTGCGCCCTTCGCAAGTCTATTTCAAATGGTACGGTGGTATTTTTAGAAAAGCACTCCAAAATGTGTCCCATTTTTCGGTTCAAAACAAGGCCACTCAAGAATTGCTTTTAGCATTAGGTATTGCAGCACCACAAATTGAACTACTCGGAGATTTGCGCTGGAACCGTGTTTTTGCAGCAAAAGAAAAGGCCCTAGCCAACCCCATTATTGAAAGTTTCAAGGCCGAACAACCTTTATTAATCCTTGGCAGCAGTTGGCCTGAAGAGGAAAGTATATTGGCTGCTTATTTGACAGCAATTGAAAACCAACATCCGACTTCTGGACATAAAATATTGATTGCCCCTCACGATCTGTCGATTGCTCATTTAGAAAAATTGAAGTTAAAATTCCCAAGTGCGGTATTTTATTCTGATTTCTTTGAGCATTCCTTCTCCTCATCAAATCATACCATTTTAAGCGAGGCAAAAATCTTCATTTTGGACACCATTGGCCAACTCAGTGCGGCCTATCAATATGGCAATTTCGCTTTTGTAGGCGGTGGTTTCAGTGGGAGTTTGCACAATATTTTGGAGCCGGCGGCATATGGCCTGCCTATTTTGTTTGGGCCAAAGCATGGCAAATTTCCGGAAGCGCAACAATTAATCGATTTAGGTTTTGCCTTAGAGGTTCAAGATGAACACGAGCTTGAAAATGGTTTGAAACACTTTGTAAAGTGGGATGCACAGCATAAAACGCAAATGATGCGTCTGGTGCAAGACTTGAAGGCGCACATTTCTGAGCGTTTACTTTCTTAGTAAGCGCGTTCGTTGCGTTTTTCCATCCAGTTGATGAAGGCACGGTTCACTACCTTGTTACCGCCAGGGGTAGGGTAGTCACCGGTGAAATACCAATCTCCGAGATGGCCAGGGCATGCGATGTGCAGATTGGCAACAGTTTGGTAGATAATTTCTACTTCAGCATTGATACCAGCTGGTGTGAGCATTTTGGCAATTTTTGCAGAAATCTGTTTGTCTGAGAAGGGGGCGTAAATTTCTTTAACGACATTCTTGACTTGTTCTTTCGGCAATTGGACTTGCTCGAGGGCTGCTTTGTAAACGTTATCAATGACCTGCGCTTGGCCGCTTTCGCGCAACAAGGCAATGGCTGCTTCAAAAGCGATGAAATCTCCCATTTTGGCCATGTCGATACCATAGCAGTCAGGGTAGCGGATTTGCGGAGCCGATGAAACCACCACAATTTTTTTAGGGCCGAGGCGGTCTAGGATGCGCAAGATACTTTGGCGCAAAGTAGTGCCGCGTACAATGCTGTCGTCAATGACGATGAGGTTGTCAGTGCCGCGGCGAACAGAACCGTAAGTGATGTCATAGACATGGGCTACGAGGTCATCGCGGGAGTCATCTTGGGTAATGAAGGTGCGCAACTTGGCATCTTTGATGGCAATTTTTTCGATGCGTGCACGGCGGTTAACAATTTCTGAAATTTGATCAGTGCTTGCCGCGCCACCAAGGGCTGCAAGTTGTTTGATTTTGTCGGCATTGAGCGCTTCTTCGAGGCCTTTGATGAGCCCGTAAAATGAAACTTCTGCCGTATTGGGGATAAATGAAAAGACGCTGTTGTCGTAGTCGTGACCAACGCTTTCTAAAACGTCTTGGACAATCAGACGCCCAAGCGCCTTGCGTTCTTTATAAATATCAGAATCGGAACCTCTGGAGAAATAGATGCGCTCAAAAGAACATTTTTTAATTTCTTTAGGGGCATTGATTTCAATTTCCTTAACCTCGCCTTTTTTCTCAATGATGAGGGCGTGTCCAGGCTGTAATTCTTGAATTTGTTCTTCCTTTAAATTGAAAGCGGTCTGAATGACAGGGCGTTCTGAAGCAACCACACAAATTTCGTCGTCTTCGTACCAGAATGCTGGGCGAATGCCATTAGGGTCTCTTAAAACAAAAGCAGAGCCATGGCCCAATAAGCCAGCCATTGCATAGCCGCCATCCCAACGCTCAGAAGCTTTCTTCAGGATTTTGTCAATTTTGATTTCGTGCTGTATGCGCTCGTAAATATCTGTTTTGGCGTAGCCAAGCGCTTTGTAGTGCGCATAAAGTTCGTCATTTTCTACATCGAGGAAATGCCCGATCTTTTCCATGACGGTAACTGTATCTGATTTTTCTTTGGGGTGTTGCCCAAGCTCAACGAGTGTGCCGAAGAGTTCGTCTACGTTAGTGAGGTTGAAGTTTCCGGCAACCACTAAATTGCGGGTCATCCAGTTGCTTTGACGCAAGAATGGGTGGCAACTTTCAATAGAATTTCGGCCGTAAGTGCCGTAGCGCAAGTGCCCTAAAAATACTTCACCGGTGAAGCCGACATTTTCTTTGAGGTACTTGATATCGTTGAGGTGTTCCGGATTTTCATCATAGATGGCCTTGAACTTCGCATTGATTTGATCAAAGATGTCTTGTGTAGGGTTTTTCTTGACAGAGCGGCTTCTTGAAATGTAGCGCTCTCCGGGTTGCATGTCGAGTTTGATATTGGCAATGCCGGCGCCATCTTGCCCACGATTGTGTTGCTTTTCCATGAGGAGGTGCATCTTGTTGAGGCCCCAAAGCGCTGATCCGTATTTGTCGAGGTAGTATTCTAGGGGTTTTTTGAGCCTCAAAAGGGCTATTCCACACTCGTGTTTAATCGGATCACTCATGGTTTGATTTATTGAGTGCCAAAGTTACTGAATTTAACTTATTCTTCGTGAATAATTTCCAAACAAGCCATCATTTCATCCTTTAAAAAATCTTTGATATTGAGTTCGTATTTCAATAGAAGCCCGCTGACTGTTGGCGTAGTTTGGTACATGCTTCTTATCCAGATTATCTTGGGAGGATGTCCCCAAATAACAGAAAAGTCGTAAAAATCAGCATCAAAGGTTACGATTACCAAATTTTGTTTTTTTGCAATTTCCCATATCTCTTTGTCAGATTTTGATGCTCCACCAAAATCTGAAATGTGTTTGACGTTTGGGAAAGAAGCTTCGATTAATTTCTTAATGCGAAAAGAAATATTTTGATCGAAGAGCAACAAATCAAGAAGCTATACTTGAAAATTTCTCTTTGTTCGAGGCGTAAAAGAGGCAAGCAAGAATTTGTTCTTGGTTGAGTTCCGGGAAATCAGAGACGATGTCCTGTGGCGATAAGCCATTTGCAAGCCAATTCAAGACATCACCTACGGCAATTCGTGTCCCCTTCAGGATGGGTTTGCCGAAGCGCTTTTTCGTGTCAATCTCTATGAATTGCGTGATGTTCATGTACCAAATTTCGTAAATATTTGTTAAAATTCAAAAAGTAATTTTTCGGACCTAAAATGCTCAGTATATTTGCTTTGTGAAAGCAATTTTTGCGGTTCTTTTGGTTGTATTACAACTTGCTTTGCAGGTGGGCATCCCTATTCACAAGCATTTTTGTGAAATGGACGGCACTTTTACGTCGTTGGTCTTGAAAATTGATCACGAATGTGAAGAAGAACCTCAGCAAGAAGCTTTACCACCTTGCTGTCAAAAAGCTCAGCAGGCACAAGCAACAGAAGAAAAATCTTGCCATGCAGAACTTTCCCAAGACGACTGCTGTTCAGATGAGCTTTCTATTGTGAAAGCCAACTTCGACCAAACTTCATCCTCTTTTGATTGGCAAGCTACTGCACTTGAATATGTAGTAGATGAACCGCTTAAAGTTTTTATTGCGAAGTCCCTAAAATCGAATTTAACGAGTTTTCATCAAGTAAGCTTTTACAGACCGCCACCGCTCTTTGAGCAGGGTAGGGATATTCAGTTACGCCACCAAGTGTGGCTGATTTGATGTGCATTTCTAAGTCATTAGAAGTTCAATCATCAAATTAAATCTCATGAAGAATTTATTGTTGCTTGGCTGCTTGCTACTCGCAGGTTGCTTACAAGCACAAATTAAAGGAGTGGTGCAAGGCCTTGATTCTACGCAAACCAAACCACTCAAAAACGTAAAAATTACGCTACTCAAGGCACAACAAACGGTCTATTCAAACGAAGACGGTAGTTTTGAAATTTACCTTGGTAAACAAACTCCAGATACATTATTGTTTGAAATAAAAGGATACCGTTCCGATAAAATGGTGGTTACACGTGCGGATCGCTTTGCCGCATTGCATGTAGTATTGGTGTCGGGTCAGATGGTTCAGGAAATTGTGGTGCAGCAACAAAAAGACGCCCATGGTATCTCTAAAATGAAAACCTTGCACGTTGAGGAGCTCACGAGTGCCGAGTTTAGAAAAGCGGCGTGCTGTAATTTATCCGAGTCTTTTGAAACCAATGCAACGGTAGATGTCAGTATGGCCGATGCTATTTCGGGCGCTAAAAAGATTCAACTCTTGGGTCTGGATGCAGTTTACACGCAGCTGCAAATGGAAAACATTCCGTTTTTGCGCGGCCTTGAGAGTAGTTTTGGGCTTAACAGTATCCCTGGAACTTGGCTAGAATCGATACAAATTACCAAAGGGACGGGCTCGGTAGTCAATGGCTATGAATCGATGGCTGGGCTGGTAAATTTGGAGTTTAAAAAACCAGCTGAAATGCCCAAGCTGGCGCTCAATGTTTATCAGAATCGGTTTGGGCGTTCAGAGCTGAATTTGCACAGTGGCGCCAAGCTCAATGAACGTTGGCACATGGGTACTTTCTTGCATGGCGCCACCATTTATGGCCGCCCTGATCACAACCACGATGGTTTTCTAGACCAAACCAACGGACAAACTTTTTCTTTACTCCAACGCTTTGCTTATCAAGGGAAACGCATGGAGGCTCAGGTGGGTTTGCAAGCCTATGCCGACCGCAAAAATGGCGGCCAAGTGGCTTATGCGCAGGCTGTCTCGGGGGCCTATGGCATGTTGCTCGAGAGTCAGCACCTCTCCTTGTTTTCAAAGACCGGGTTTTTTGGAAAAAAACCTGCGCAAAGCCTCGGGCTTATTGCCAATATTAAATACCAAGATCTTTCTGGTTTTTACGGCTTACGGGCTTTTCAAGGAAACGAAAAACGCTTTTATTTCAATGCCATCTATGACGATATCATTGGCAACGCTGATCACAAGATCAAAGCGGGCGCGAGCATGTTGGCACTTCAGATTTCACAGTATGCAGCGCAGCCAGAGGGTTTTCTGACACTTGGAGGTGCTCGCGCTGAATGGGTGCCGGGCGTATTTGCCGAGTATACCTACTCGGGCAACCGCCTCACAGCGGTTGTAGGTGCGCGTTACGATCAACACAACCTTGCAGGTTCCCAGTTCTCGCCAAGGGCGCACCTCAAATACGCCCTCACCCCCCAACTTGACCTCCGGGCAACGGCAGGCAGGGCTTGGCGCTTACCCAACTTTGTGGCCGACAACATCAATTTATTGGCCTCGTCTAATTCTTGGATTACCAATCAGGCCCTGCTGCCAGAAATCTCTTGGAATACTGGGCTTTCATTGGTTCAGGGTTTTAGTTTCAAAAAACGCAAAGGAAGCTTGTCTTTGGATGCATACCATACGCGTTTTGCGCAACAATTAGTTGCTGACCGCGACACGCTCCTCGGTTATGTTGTCTTTAAAAACTTAGCTGCTGCCTCGGTTGCAACGGTTTTGCAAGCAGAATTTGCCTATGAAGTGCTGCGCGGGCTCGATTTACGCTTGGCCTACAAATTTCAAGATGTCAGGTCCTTATTTGCTGGCCAACTGCAAACGCAAGTACTCTTGCCGCGGCAGCGCTTTTTTACCAATGTGGCTTACCAAACCCGCAACAAACGCTGGGAGTACGACCTCACTTATTCGCGTTACAGCGCGGTGCGTTTACCGCACCATGGTGACGGAAAAGCTTGGGGCTTGCTCAATGCACAAGTGACCCGCTCCTGGAAGTCTCTTGAACTTTACTTAGGTGGTGAAAATTTGTTAAATTTCCGCCAGGATCACCCCATCATGGACCCACAAAATCCTTTTGGTACACAGTTCGACGCCACGCAAGTTTGGGGCCCTATTATGGGTTGGAATGCCTACTTCGGTTTAAGATTCACAATGAAATAAATGGTTAATTATCCTATCAAAAAAATCAATCAAATCAATCAAATTAAAATTATCGATTCATCCATAAAAATCAACTCATTAATTTCTTAATAAAGCAATCATGAAAACAATTCTTTTATCTCTATTCTTATTGAGTACCCAACTTTTATTTGCTCAAAAACCAATTACAGTTCAAATTAAAACTTCAGCCCTATGCGGAGATTGCAAAGAGCGCATAGAAGGCAAGCTGAATCAGACCAAAGGTGTGATTTATGCCGAGTTAAATTTAGAAACCAAAGTGGTGGAGGTCAAATTTAAAGAGTCGAAAACCAGCAAAGAAGCCATCAAAGGAGTCATTGTGAGTATTGGCTATGATGCCGATGATCAAAAAGCCAATTTGGAGGCTCAAAAAGAATTGCCGCTTTGCTGTCAGCCGAACGGGCATTAAGTTTTATCCTAGCTTTCTAGCTTGTATGAGAGGCCAATTCCAATTACCGATTTGAATTGGGTTCGGGGTCCGGTATTGCCCCAGGAGTCTGTGATTTTGATGTCGTCGTCGTAGATGAGGTTCCATTGGGCAGAGGCTGAGACCAACGAATTGACCCTAAATAGCAATAGCAATTCGCCATTGACATCGATATTTTCGGGTTTATTGAGGTAATTGCTAAACAACTCTAGCTTTGATTTCATTTCAATGTTCTTGGCTAAAGGGCGGTTGTATTTCATTTTGAAATAAGCGCCATATTCTTGGCGGTAGCGCGAGCCAGGCACTACACCAAAAGAACCCTTTGCACTCAAAGAATCATCCAATACAAATGTTGATTTCAAGGCAATGGATGAAAAAAAGATATTGAAGTTGTCGTCCTTTCGGAAGTCTGCCCCTAAACCCATATTTAAAAATCCGGGTGCCATGAAGGTAGAAACTGGTACAGAATCGTTCGGATAATTAAAGCCATTGATTGATTGCGTGCGAAAGCTACTTGCAAAAGTTAGGAAGAAACCTTTTGAAAGTTGCATACCAAAAGTGCTCGATACATCTAGGCGATCATCGGTTTTTTGGGCGCCAACACCGTTGTTATCAAAGTACTTGATGCCCCCGAGTGCAAAACTGAGGTCGTTGGTCCATTTGATGTTGTCTTGGGTGTAATAGGCAGAAGCTGTTGCCGAACCAATCAAAGAAATATTATTGCGCCCTCCGGCATTCCAATTGACAAAAGAAGTTTGCGTACCATTGAGCGAATACAAGGATTTAAACTTCCAGTAGGAGATGCTGTCCTGGGCTTTTGCGCTAAACGCGACACTCAGAGCAAACAATAAGAAAAAAATGGTGTTTCTTTGATGACCAAACATTTCGATTACAAAAATAATGCGTTTTCTAACTATCCTTTTTGTGTATCTACCAATTCTTTCAACAACTCACTTTGCACAAAGTAAGCCAGATTACGCACTAAGTTCATCTTGGGCAGCCTTACCGGGGCAAATCCCAAGTGGTTTACAAGCCAAAATAAAAGATACCAGCTTCCACCAGTTTGCTGATGTTTTTTATGTATATCCAACTCTTAATGCAGCAAAAACGGATCGCCGTTGGAATGTACCGCTAGAAGATGCCGAGCAACAAAAAAAAGTACTAGAAACAGCGCTTCCTTTTCAGGCAAGTGCTTTCGTTGAAGCTGGTCGTTTTTTTGCACCATATTACCGTTCAGCACATCTTCGGTCTTATTATGTAAGTGATCCAAAAGGCAAGGAAGCTTTGGAATTTGCTTATGCAGATGTGCGCGCAGCTTTTCTATATTACCTAGCGCATTACAATCAAGGCAGGCCTATTATTTTGGCTGGGCATAGCCAAGGCAGTACACATTGCGGTTGGCTTTTACAAGAATTTTTTGATGGTAAGCCTTTGCAAAAACAACTCATTGCCGCCTACTTGCCGGGTGTTGGTATTTTACCGTCAGAGCTGAAAAATATCCAGCTCATGACCAGCCCTTCTCAGACAGGAGGTTACTTAGCTTGGAATACATTTAAAAAGCGCCTCGATAAGAAATCCTATGAAAAATGGTATAAGGGCAGGGCAGTCGTGAATCCGGTCACTTGGACGCTTGAGTCTAATGCAGCAAAAGAGCAGCACAAAGGTTTTTTATATTTTGACGGGCAGGTCTATTCGCAACTTTTTAGCACGCATTTAATTGATGGTGCCATTTGGATAGATCGACCAAAAGGAAAGTTCTTTTGGTTGAGTTTAACGATGCGCAATTACCACATTGGCGACATCAATTTATTTTGGCAAGATATTCACGATAACGCCCAATTAAGGGTTAGAACTTATTTAGAGAATCAGTAACTTTGTACACCAAAATCGAGACACTTTATGATACCTTTTGAAAGACGCCATATCGGCCCAGGAGCTCAAGAACAACAAGACATGTTAAAAGCTGTTGGTGTAGACAACATTTCAACACTCATTGACCGCACCATTCCGGCACAAATCCGCCTGAATCGCGAGCTCAATATTGACCCTGCGCTTTCAGAGCAAGAGTACCTCAATCACATCAATGAATTGGGTGCCAAAAATCAAGTTTTTAAATCGTTCATTGGTTTGGGTTACCACGAAACCATTGTTCCGTCGCCAATTTTAAGAAACGTTCTTGAAAATCCAGGATGGTATACGGCCTATACGCCTTACCAAGCTGAAATTGCACAAGGAAGGCTCGAGGCCCTTCTCAATTTCCAAACAATGGTGATTGAACTCACGGGCATGGACATCGCTAATGCCTCACTTCTTGATGAAGCTACTGCTGCTGCCGAAGCTATGATCATGTTTTATAACTCGCGCAGCCGTGCAGATATCCAAGCGGGGCGCAACAAATTTTTTATTGATGCCGCGGCCCTGCCGCAGAGTATCGATGTCATGACGGGCCGCGCCTTGAATTTAGGCATTGAGCTTGTTATCGGGGACCCAAGTACATTCGCTGCAGACGCTGCTTTCTTTGGTGTATTTGTTCAGTACCCTAACGCAAAAGGTGCTATCCAAGATTGGTCTTCGGCTATTGCTGCTTGGAAAGCTGCAGGCATTCAAGTTGCTGTTGGTGCAGACATCATGTCGTTGGTTTTATTGAAATCACCAGGTAGCATGGGCGCCGATGTTGTGTTGGGTTGTGCGCAGCGCTTTGGTGTACCAATGGGTTACGGTGGCCCGCACGCCGCTTTCTTTGCCACCAAAGAAGATTACAAACGCAACTTGCCAGGGCGTATCATCGGGGTTTCTAAAGACGCCGACGACAACCAAGCTTTGCGCATGGCACTCCAAACCCGCGAACAACACATCAAGCGCGACAAAGCCACTTCAAATATTTGTACAGCACAAGCTTTACTTGCTGTCATGGCCTCTATGTATGCTGTTTATCATGGCCCAGCTGGCGTTACAGCAATTGCCAACCATATCCACAACTTGGCCTGCCAAGCAGCTGCTGGTCTAAAAGCAGCAGGTGTAAACGTGGTTTCAGCATCCTTTTTTGATACCATTCACGTTTCCGGAATCAATGCAGCTGATATTCGCAAAAAAGCAGAAGCTGCTCAACTCAATTTTAGATACATCTCTGACTCCGAGCTCAGCATTTCATTTGGCGAGCCGCATACCGAAGCTGACCTCAAAGCAGTTTTAGCGGTCTTCGGAGCAAGCCCTGTAGCGGCCTCAACTGCTATTCCAGCAGCCCTTCAGCGTTCAGAGTCTGTTTTGTCTCACCCAATCTTCAATTCGCACCATTCTGAATCACGCATGATGCGCTACATGAAGAAACTTGAAAACAAAGATCTTTCTTTGGTACACTCCATGATTCCTCTTGGGTCATGCACCATGAAACTCAATGCTGCCTCAGAAATGATGGCGGTTACCAACCCGCAATTTGCCAACATGCACCCATTTGCACCGGTTGAACAAGCGGCAGGTTACCACGAAATGTTTGCCCAATTGGCACAAGACCTCTGTGAATCGACTGGTTTTGCAGCGGTTTCTTTGCAGCCTAACTCAGGTGCACAAGGCGAATACGCTGGCCTTATGGTCATCAAAGCTTTCCACGAATCAAACGGAGACTTCCAACGCAAAAAAATGATCATCCCGTCTTCGGCCCACGGAACCAACCCAGCATCAGCAGTAATGGCTGGTTTTGAGGTCATCGTAACGGGCTGTGATGAAAACGGAAACATCGACATCGAAGAACTTCGCGAGGTAGCCGTTGCCAACAAAGACATCCTTGCTGGCATCATGGTTACTTATCCATCTACGCACGGTGTTTATGAAGAAGGTATCCGCGAAATCACCAGCATCATCCATGAAAATGGTGGCCAGGTATACATGGACGGTGCCAACATGAACGCACAAGTTGGTCTGACTAACCCAGGTAATATTGGTGCCGATGTTTGTCACCTGAACTTACACAAAACGTTCGCCATTCCACATGGTGGAGGTGGTCCTGGTATGGGTCCAATTGGTGTGGCAGCTCACTTAGCACCTTTCTTGCCAAGTAACCCACTCATCACAACAGGAGGAGCAAAGCCAATTCATGCCATTTCAGCTGCGCCTTACGGTTCAGCGCTCATCTTGACCATTTCTTATGCCTACATCAAAATGCTAGGTGCCGAAGGCTTACGCCGTTCTACTGAAGTGGCCATTTTAAATGCCAACTATATTGCAGCGCGCTTGAAGGGTCATTATGATATCCTTTATACCGGTGCCAACGGAACAGTTGCTCACGAAATGATCCTCGACTGCCGCGACTTCAAAAAAACGGCAGACGTCGAAGTAGCCGATATGGCCAAGCGTCTCATTGACTTCTGTTTCCATGCGCCAACGGTTTCTTTCCCTGTGGCTGGTACCCTCATGATTGAGCCTACTGAGTCTGAAGACAAAGAAGAATTAGACCGTTTTTGTGATGCCATGATCAAAATTCGTGAAGAAATTCGCGAAATCGAAAACGGCCATGCTGATAAGCAAAACAACTTGCTTAAAAATGCACCGCATACCGCCGATTGCATCATCAACCGCAACTGGACTTACCCATATGCACCGCAAGAAGCAGCTTATCCGTTGCCTTACTTGCTTGACGCTAAATATTGGGCGCCAGTGCGTCGCGTAGACAACGCTTACGGAGACCGCAATTTGGTTTGTAGCTGCCCAAGCGTTGAGAGTTATGCCCATATTCAAGACTAAATGAAACTTGATATCCTTGCTTTTGGTGCCCACCCCGATGACGTCGAACTCTCTGCGGCGGGCACCTTATTGCACTATGTTGCGCAAGGAAAAAGTGTCGGCATCGTTGACCTCACTGAAGGTGAACTCGGTACCCGAGGCTCAGTAGAGTCTCGCTATGACGAAGCGGCAGAGGCTGCAAAAATCATTGGCATCAGCACGCGTACCAACCTGCGCATGCCCGACGGCTTTTTTGAGCACAATCAAGCCAACCTGCTCAAAATCATAGAGCAAATTCGCTTGCACCAACCAGAAATAGTATTAGCCAATGCACTCTCGGACCGTCATCCAGATCACGGCCGCGGCGGAAAGTTGGTGGCTGAAGCTTGTTTTTTAGCAGGCCTTAGAAAAATACATTCTGCTCATAATGGCGTAGCGCAAGAGCCACACAGACCACGGCTGGTACTTCATTACATTCAAGATTTTCAGCTCGAGCCTTCTGTCGTGTTTGATGTCACGCCTTACCTCGAGCAAAAGATAAACTGTATCAAAGCCTATAAAACGCAGTTTTTTGACCCTGCATCTCAAGAACCCAACACACCCATCTCTGGTGAATTATTCTTTGATTTTCTGAAAGGTCGCATGCAAGAAATGGGAAGACCAGCAGGCCTTGATTTCGCCGAAGGATTTGTCATTAACAGACGCTTTGCTGTTACCGATTTATTTGCGTTGAAATGATCTTGTGAAAGTTTGAGTTCATTCAAAGGACATTCAATCAAATTTTTCAACATCAAAACATTACGCCATCAATATCCCGTAACTTTTCCTTTGTCAACTGCCGGTATACCGTTGGTCATCCAGCTTGGCGCTGCCGTGTTCATGAGGTAGTGGTCAAAGAACTGACGCATTCTGATCGAGAGGTCATATTTGTTGGCCAATTTGGTAAGGTTGTGATCGTCACCGTTGTAATTGAGCATCCAGCAAGGTTTGCCCAAACGACGCATCCCATTATACAACTCGAGGCCTTGGTACCACGGCACGGCACCATCTTGGTCATTGGCCATGATCAGGAGCGGCGTTTGCACCTTTGGCAAATGAAAGAGCGGTGAGTTTTCAATATACAATTCTGGTTTTTCCCAGATTGTTGCACCAATTCTACTTTGTGTAGATTCATACTGAAATTGTCTGTTGAGCCCGCTGCCCCAACGGATACCGCCGTACGCTGAGAACATATTGCCCACAGGTGCACCCGCCATAGCGGCAGCATAACGGTTGGTCATGGTAATGAGCATGGCAGTTTGGTAACCACCCCAACTTTGGCCCTGTAAACCCATTCTTTTTGAATCAATTGGATAGTTTTTAAGCAAATGATCGGTGGCACTCATGATAGCGTTGTAGGCTCCTTTGGCGGGTTTTCCGGGTTCATATCTGATGTCCGGCACAAAGACTAAATAACCTCCGCTCGCATATTCTGTGGGGTTGATGATGCTGGCAGATGGTTTAGGAGCTTGGTAATTGTGCAAGTTATCTGAGTTCAGTTCGTAGTAATAGAAAAGTAAAGGGTATTGTTTTGTAGGGTCGTAATTGGCGGGTTTATAAAGTAAACCTTGCAATTGCTGGCCATCAAGCGCCTTCCAACTCACAAGTTCTACTGTGGCCCAATTGTATTTTTGTTGTTGTGGATTTGCCACAGATATGCGCTGCCCTTGGTTCCAGTTATTTCCGTTTACCAAAATTAAATCAGGGTAGGTGGCTACATCCATCTTTCGCAGCATATAAATATTGCTTTTTTCCGCTTTACCGAGGCTCGCAATTCTTTGAGCACCCTCAAATTGTAAGCTCAGCCCATCGTTTTTTGTGTAGGTGTAAAGCAATTCATTTTTGTTAGATTTTCTCAGGCCAATAAAGTAGCCCTCTTCAAGTGCCACCCACAATGAGTCATAATTAAAGCGTTCAAAGCGCAGTTCGATTTTTTCCTTAGTGGCCATTTCGTTTGAAAGCGAAACAAGCTTTTTGCTTGCCACCTCATAGGCCCAGCAATCAAATTCAGACTGAAAATAGACGGTTTCGGCATTTTTACCATAGCCAATAAAACCAATAGGCCCGGCTTCCATAGGTTGTCCATTGAGGTCTTCTTCCCAACGGATTTCTTTTCGGGTGCAATTCATACACACGCTACTTTGCTTTTCGATGTCGAGCAAGATCCATTTTTGCCCAGCAGAAATGTAATATGAAAAATAGCGGCCATCTGCCGAAAGTTCACCCGTGTAAGCAAGCGCCTTTCCAATTAGGATGCTTTTTCCCGTTTCTATTTCAATGCGATAGAAATCAGCTTTATTGGGTGCCTTCCATTGCGCTTCAATTAAATACGGATTCGGGTTTGTCGCTAATAAATAAGTACCTGCTTTTTTTGGATTAAGTTGGATGTCAAGGCTGTCTGCACCGAGCTTCTGTAGGCGCTGGGTACTTAAATTGTAGGCGTACAGCGTGCTTTTTTTAAGATCTTGTGCTTTGCGCAAAAGTTGTTGGGCCTGTAGTCTGGTATCTTGGTAATGCCAGATGTCCAAGTTTACTTTTTCACTTTCGGTGAGTGTATCTTTTTGTTCGAACAGACGTGCGGCTACACCAAAAAACAAATAGTTGCCATCATGACTAAATTTTGGAGCTCTTCCTGCTGCAACCTGCTGAAATTCTCCTTTAAGTGTTTTTTCAAAGTCTAAAGAATCGCCAAAAAAATTGGTTTCTTGGTTGCTGAGTTTGTAGAGCGCTAATTTGTAATTCTTGATTTTAGTGGTGTCTGTGCTAAATAAGAAGGCGAGTTGCTGTGAATTCGAACTCCAGGTTAAATCTTGCACCATAGGTTGGGTTTCAAAAGACTTGATCAAACTCAGGTTGGCAGTCTGATAAATCTTGACTTCCATGGAGTCAAGCTTTGCTTTTCTTTGCTGAATGACTGCAATTTTTGTTCCGTCTGGGCTGAGTGCAAACTGGGTAATACTATCTAAAAATACTGTTTGTAAACTACCTTGCTGATAGATTTCCAAACGAAAACCATCTGTTTTAAAAGGGTTCGCTTTAGGGGCAGCGGGTTCTTTTTTCCAGAATAGCAGTTTATCCCATTTTGAAGGCTCGACCTTTTCAATTTTGGGTGCAGCTACTTCGTGTAGGACGGCTAAAACGGGTGCTTCTTCGGCAATTTGACGCTGTTTGAGTTTGCTGATTTTGATGAGGCTGTCTGTAGCTAAATGATAGATGAACAAAGAGTCTTTGGGCCATTTCTTTTTGTCAATTTTATTGAGTTCGAGCTTACGCAAGGTATCGTAATCAGGGCTTTGGGTCCAGGCAACGAAACTTTCATCAGGTGCAATAAGTGCATCTTTGGCCCGAAGCATGGAGTCGTGTTTTTGGCTCTCTGAGAAATATATATGCAGTTCGGTATTGCCGCGCAGCACGGTTTGCTCATAGGTCAGGAGCTTTCCGTTTGGCGAAAGTTGTTCTTTCTCGACGCGTTTCCAAGTATCGTACGCCTTGAAATCTAATGCTGGTAATTGTGCTAAAGTAAAGGAAGAAGAAAAAAGGCTAAGAAAGAATAAAAGATTGATTTTCATGACTTTGATTTACGTAATGAAACAAGGTAGAC
>CAZPWB010000041.1:0-20320 GCA_964590425.1 uncultured Lishizhenia sp.
ACAACAAAGTTACACCTAAGTCTGTAGCTTTTTGCAATTTGGCAGGCCCCATATTGGCACCGGCTATCAAATAATTCGTTTTTGCCGACACCGATGAACCAATTTTACCACCATTGAGCTCAACGAGGTCCTTGATTTCATCGCGGCTGAAGGTTTCAAAAGTTCCTGAAATGACACAGGTTTTACCCTCTAAAATAGTGGATTGGAGCTCCTTTTGCAACACTTCAAACTGCAAACCGGCTGCTTGCAAACCTGCGAGCAAATTGAGGTTTTCCTGATTGCCAAAATAAGCCAATATAGATTGTGCAATTTTTTCGCCAATTTCGTCAACTACTAAAAGCGCTTCATGACTAGCCGTACTTAAAGCAGTCATGGTTTTGAAGGCCTGTGCCAGTTTTTTAGCCACCGTTTCGCCGACAAAACGGATGCCTAAACCAAACAATACCCTTTCAAACGGAATTTGCTTGGAGGCAGCAATGGATTGCAATAAATTATTCGCAGACTTTTCAGCCATTCGATCCAGGGATAGCAACTGATCAAAAGTCAAATGATAAAGATCTAAAGGACTTTTAATCATTTGTTTAGCAAACATCAGTTCAACTGTTTCTTCACCTAAACCATCAATATTTAAAGCTTTGCGACCAATAAAGTGTAGAATTTTACCGGTTACTTGCGGTGGGCAACTTTGTTCGTTAGGGCAATAATGCTGTGCCTCTCCCTCTTGACGGATCAGCCCTGAGCCACATTCTGGGCAATGTTCAATAAAAGCAATGCGCTCTTGAGAAGTACGCAAGGTTAAATTGACACCAACAATTTTAGGGATGATTTCTCCGCCTTTTTCGACCTGAACCGTATCTGAAAGACACAAATCTAATTTTTGAATTTGATCGGCGTTGTGCAAAGAAGCGCGCTTCACGGTTGTGCCGCCCAATTGGACTGGCTTAAGATTGGCCACCGGTGTAATGGCGCCTGTACGACCCACTTGATAGGAAACTGACTCGAGAATCGTTTCAACTTGTTGGGTCTTGAATTTATAGGCGATTGCCCAACGCGGTGATTTTGCTGTAAGCCCTAGTTGTTCTTGTTGCTCAAAGGAATTGACCTTTAATACCACGCCGTCGATTTCAAACGGCAAGTTATGGCGCTGGACATCCCAAAACTGAATGAAATCCATGATACCGTCGATGGAAGTGGTTTTTTCAATCATGCGCAGCTTTGGATCGGGCACTTTAAAGCCCCATTCTTTAGCTTTTTGCACCGCCTCAAAATGTCCACTGCTCAGGTTCTGAACGCCATGCACGCCATAAAGGTAGCAATCTAGGCCACGCTTGGCCACTTCTTTTGAGTCAAGGAGCTTCAACGTTCCTGATGCCGTATTTCTGGGGTTGGCAAAAAGCGCCTCGTTCGCAGCAGCACGCTGTTCGTTGAGGGCTTGAAAATTTTGCTGAGGCATGAAAATCTCTCCGCGAATTTCAAAATCGGAGGGTGCGTTTTCATTGAGCATCAACGGAATGCTTCTGATGGTTCTGACGTTTGTGGTAACCTCCTCACCTTGTTGCCCATCGCCACGTGTAAGCGCTTGAACCAAAGCGCCATCTTGATATTGAATACCGATGGCTACCCCATCGTATTTGAGTTCACAAACAAATTCAGAGGCCTCACCGAGTGCTTTTTGGCAGCGCTCTGCCCAATCAATGATTTCTTGCTCTGAGTAGCTGTTAGACAACGAGAGCATCGGAAAACGATGCGCTTTGGCCTCGAATTTTTTGGTGATATCCCCACCTACTCTTCGGGTTGGGCTATTTGGATCAATGAGACTTGGATGCGCATTTTCGAGCTGCTCTAATTCTTTGAGCAGCATATCAAACTCATAATCAGAAATTTGAGGCTCATTGAGCACATAATAGGCATGATTATGCAGGTGCAGCTCGGCACTTAGGGCGGCCATTTTGGCTTTTATTGCTTGCAGATCCATAAGCTAAAGTTAAGCTTTTTGTGCAAGTAACATCCGGTTCTTCCCTTGCAAATCTCTATAAATTTCGAGGTTTGTAAAGTCTGTGGTTTCAAAAAGGGCCTTTGTGGAGGTTGCAAAATCCTCGTGAATTTCAAGCGCCAACCAACCGCCCTTTGTTAAATGTTTTTTAGCCAAAACCTGAAGTCGGTCATAAAACAGCAAAGGAGCTTGATCTGAGACAAACAAGGCCATGTGTGGCTCATACTGCAACACATTTGCTTGCATCTGGGCTTTTTCAGCTTCTGGAATATAGGGCGGATTCGAAACCAGTAAATCAAAATTTTGAGTGGGTTGCCATTTAAAAATATCAATGACTTGAAAATCAACATCCAAATTGGTAAAACTTGCGTTTTCTGTGGCCAGAGCAATGGCCTCGCGGCTTAAATCCAGGCCCAAAACCTTTGCCTGAGGAAACTTGGATTTCAAGGCTAAGGCGATACAACCACTACCTGTACAAACATCTACAATTTGAGAAAAATCACGACTTTGTTTTTGAATAAGGTCAATAAGTTCCTCGGTTTCAGGACGCGGCACCAAAGCACGCGCATCTGACTTCAGAACTAAATCTGAGAAGAAAACTTCACCTAAAATATATTGAAAGGGCTCATGAGCTTTTAAACGCTTCACAAAACTTCTAATGTAAAGCAAATCGGATTCAGAAAGGCGCTCGTCTTGCTTGAGCAAGAGCTCTGTTGGGGTCAAGCGGAAGCGTTTGTACAAGATTTGCTGCCACATCTGCTTGCATTCAGATACTGAAAATTGGGCACTTAATTGCTTATTAAAATAAGCTTTGGCAGTCGAAAGCCTGTTATCTGCTACAAACATTACTGCTTTCGTAATTCGATGAAAGGCTTGATTTTTTCATTTTCAATCAAGACGGTTAGGTTGTAATAGGCCAAGCGCCATTCGCCTTTTTCCAATACAAATATGCCACTCCCTCTGCAGCCCTGCATCCAGGTGTCTAAATCTTCATCAAAATACGCTACCTTTCCATCTGCTGCAAAATGCCAGTGCCTGTTAGATGGCTTGAAATCCCAAGCTTTTCCTTTATCGAAGTAGGGTTTGCAAAAGGCCATGAATTCGGTTTTTGTCCAACGCTCACCTGGTGCGGTTCCTAAAAAGACGAAATTTGAACTTGTCCAATTAAAGTAACTTTCAAAATCTGCTTCTCTTGCTGCCTGATGCCAATAATTGAGCGTCTTGTTTAAGAAAATTAAGTTCAAGGAATCTCGTTGTGCCGCTTTATCTATTTGAGCAAAAAAATGCCAATGAAAGCCGCTTAAAAAGAACAAGAGAAAAATTGGACGCATTGAGAATGATTTGATTGAATAAAAAATTAACTGAAGCAGGACTAGCTACAAGGCCTCAAGCTTAAAAACACATTTACCTTTGATAAAGGTGCGCCAAGCATAGTTCTGTACCTGCCCTTGATCAGCAATTACAGGGTTTTCAAAAATAACGAAAGTGGCTTGCTTTCCCTTTTCCAAAGAACCTAACTCTTTTTCTTGAAAAGCAGCAAAAGCAGCCCAGATCGTCATGCCTTTGAGCACTTCGTCTAGGGTCAAGGCCTCGTTAGTTGAATGATTGACAGCTGCCTGTATGGTTAAAAATGGATTGGTTTGCTCTACTGGGAAATCTGTACCGAGCGCTATCATGCCAAATTGTTGCAATAAAGTCTTGTAGGCATAGGCCCCTTTCATGCGCTTTTTACCCAAACGTGCCTCGGCCCAATCTGAGTCAGAAACTGCATGGGTGGGTTGCACTGACGGAAACACTGCAAAGTCGGCAAATTTTTGAAAATCAATCGGATCAACCACCTGTGCATGCTCAATTCTAAAGCGGTGATCGGGTTTTTGCTTATAAATGGAGGCATACAAATTCAAAATGAGCGCATTTGCTGAATCACCAATGCTGTGCGTGTTCATTTGATAGTTGTGCTGCAAGCAAAACTGCGCCAAATTTTGCATGCGCGTTACTTCTGTTAAGAGTAAACCTCGGCTATCGGAATGGTCGTGGTAAGGCGCCTTGAGTAATGCTCCGCGCGAACCTAAAGCTCCATCTGCAAAACACTTGAAACTTCGAATACTGAGGTTCTTGAATTGGTAAGGACCATTTTTAGCAGCAAAACTTCTGTTTTCAGGAGAATCCATGAGCATGGCATACAAGTTCAATTTCAGCCGCTCATTGGCCACCAATTCCTTGAACCAAGCAATGTGTTCAAAATCGATACCTGCCTCATGCACACCAGTGATACCATATTGTAGAAGTTCATCTTGAACTTGCAAAAGCGCTTTTAAGTAGTCTTTTTTTGGATAATCAGGAATGAAAGGCTGCACCAAATTCATGGCATTATCGATCAATAATCCAGTCGGTTGCGGCGTTTGAAGAATGATTTTTTCTCCGAAATTGGAGTTTTTAGGCAAACTCAAATTTCTAGGATACTTGATTCTTGCATCCATTTGAACCGTATGAAAAACAACCTCTCCTCCTTTTAGGGTCGACAACATGTCTCGTAACCTACTTTTCTTGATTAAAAAATCATTGATAAGAGCAGCGTGTCCATCAATGCGGTAAAGACACACAGGAATATCAGGAAAAAGTTTATTGAGCTCCGTGTTCGTAGGCATTTGCTGACCTGCCCAAAGACTTTGGTCCCAACCTCTACCAACCAACATTTTAAGATTTGGATGCGTGGCTTTATATTGCTCGCAACGATGAATCATTTCTTGCTCAGAGCGAACACCACGCAAATCGACACCCAATAATTGTTTAGCATACACCAGCATGTGTCCGTGGGCATCGGTAAAGCCAGGATAGACCTCTTTGCCTTGTGCATCAATGGTTTCATCAGAGCGGTATTTATTCAAGATCTGTCTTTCCGCGCCAACTTCGACAATACGCCCATCGAGAATGGCCATTGCTTGCCCAGAATTGTTGGCGTCATCTAGACAATGAATAGCAGCATTGTGAATGATCAAATCAACTTTTTGACCTTTCATGCAACTGAATAGGACAAAGCACAAGGTGGAGAAAATAAATAACTTTTTCATATTAGAAAGGATATCCGATACCAAAATTCAAGTAGTTAGGCAAGAAAGGTCGCGGCATGATGGCCTTTACTTGATCAAGGCTCATATTAAAATACTGCATTCCTTCTTGATAATAGGTTTCACGGGTTTTAAAATCCTGAAAAACCCAACGTGCGCCGTCGGCAAAAGCAGGATCATAAATTGGGAAGCCAATATCTAGACGTAAAATAAAAAAATCTAGGTCCATTCTTAATCCAAGCCCTGTAGAAATGGCAATTTGCGGGACAAACGTTGACCACCCAAACTGACTACCTATCCTTGAGGCATCCTCGCGGTAAGTCCAAATATTACCAAAATCAGTAAACAGCGCTCCTTTAAATGTCGAACCTAAATTGAAACGATATTCAAAAGAGCCACCAAAACGAATGTCGCCAATTTGTGTAGCCAAGCGCGAAGTATCTAGGTGATATTTGTAAGCGCCAGGCCCAAGTGCACGCGCACGCCAACCGCGGTTGTCATTGGATCCCCCACCGAAGAAACTGTAGTCATAGGGCATTGAAGTTTTAGAATTGAGATACGGTATGCCTGCACCAGCATTCAAGCGCAAGTGCCAAGAACTTCCTTTGCCAATTCGATTCGAGGTAATTAATTGATTATCTGAACGTACAAACTGAGAATAAGGTTGAGAACCTAGTAAATAACTTCCACCCAAAGTATCTTGGTTTGAGCGAAAAGCATAGAGCAAATTACCCGCAGCATCAAGACTTGTATTAAAATACAAACTGCCTTTGTATCTTTTCTTTTTGCCTACCTTCTCATCTTTCTCTTTATTGTTATATTCAAAAGAAAATTTGAAATCTTGCCAAATGAACTGATTGCTATATGCATTGAAGAGGAAAAGGTCATTAACCTGCTGTAACTGCGCCTCAAAGGCAGGTGATTTTTCAATTCGTACATATTTGATGACCGAAGCACCCGGCAGACCCAGTTGGAACACTTGCGTTTTTCCAACCAAAAACTTCCAAGCATAATTGAGTTGAAAAACACGGCGATCAAAGATGTCGCGCTTTTCAAAATTCATGGCTGTACTGATCACGGTTCTTGGTTTTTGGCGTTTTCCGAGCAAGGTTACAGGGCTTGGGAATAGACCAGGTAAATCTAACTTGAGGCTGGGACCAATTTCAAAAGTATTGAAGGTTCTACCGGTATTTACAACCTGCTCTTGCGTATTCGCGTCAAAAACGGGCGGTTGTGATTCAAAACCACCACCTATTGAAAAAGTTAAGCGTTCGGCACCTGAAAACAAATTCTTGTTGGTGTAATTCAAAGATGCCGCTGCACCGAGCAAACCAAAGCTAGAAGTAAAGCGTGGATCAAAAGCCCAAGACTGTTTTTTAGCAGGCTCGAGGTAATAATGCACATTGAGTTGATTGGTTCCCGGAACCTCTTCAATGTATGGCTTTACAGAAGCAAAGACCCCTAATTGAACCAAAGATCTGTAAGAACGATCGAGGTAGTATTCTTTGTAGGTATTGCTTTGCTCGAGGTAGTTTTGCATTTCCAAAACATTGGGTTTGATCCAAGGAGCTGAACCATTATAAGTCAGGGTCATGGTGCGCCAATTACTTTTGGTACCATAAGGAACTTTTAAATCAAAAGCTTGTTTCTTGGTATACAAGAGTTCCTGATATAAAATACTTTGCAGCGTATTTAAGTACTGCGGCTGTAATGAATCATAGAGACTTTTACCCAGCGCCTTAACTTCAGCTGAAAAGCTTGTTTCCATAAAAGCAGAATCAGCTAAATGAAAAAACACCTTATTGATCTTGGTTTGACGATAAGGCACCCTAATTAGGCTATCTGGGTTTTGAAGAGAAGGCACCAAACGATCTTCAAAGCGCATCGTGAGGTGTACCGTCATTTTTTGACGATTGGTATCTGCTAAGAATTCAATGCTGGTAGAATTAAATTTGTAGATGCTTTCATCGCGCAGGAATTTAGCTACTTTTTCTCGGTAAGCTTCTAAGTAATCCAGGTCGAAAGGTCTGCCGATCAATGGATGCTCATTGAGAGGCTCGTAGTTTTTGCGAATGAGCTTGAGGTGGAGATCACGTAGTAGACGTGGCCCCAAATAGGTCACTGAATCTATGACATAGCGCGGGCCTTCATCTATAATATAAGAGGTTTGAGCATAGCGTTGTCTTTCATTCAATTTGACTTCAGCACTTACTTTTGAATAGTAATAACCTTTTTTGATCAAAAAGCGCGATAACTGCTCTTGGCTTTTTTGATGAAGCAAGGTATCAAATACAACCGGTTTTTGCCCGAACTTATACTTGAGTTTTTCAGCCCAAATAACTTGTTTGAAAATGCTGTCTGGAGCAGCTTTGGCACGGTAATCTGGGCGTCCTTTGTGCAACGCTTTAGCATTGCGTTTTTTATTAACCCGAACAACCTTTTGCTGTTTTTGATCAAGGCGCACTTCAAAATGAGCAAGCCTTTTCAATTTTCGGTTGGAAACCGCCGCAGAATCAAGGCTGTTATAAAGCCACAATTTCCAAGGCAAGCGAAAAAAGCGCGCATTAGGCTGCTGCCTCAAAACTTGCGTCAACTCATAGCGATCGAGTTGTGTAGTGAGTGGCGATACTAAGGTGATGTTGGTTTTATATAGGAGGTAATTTTGAGGCGGTACATTTTTAGACAATTGGCATGCTGTAAAGGTCAATAAGACCGTTAGCAAAGCAAATAATCGTAAATTTGGACGCAATTGCATGAATACAAAAGTAACGAATATTCACTTGGAAAAACTGAGTCCACACAAGATCAAATTCATCAAAAGCTTGCATCTCAAAAAAAATCGAGACGCAACGCAATGCCTCTATTTAGAAGGAGAAACTTTCATCAAGGATTTGCTCGCCTATTTTCCTGAGCTCGTGCAGGAACTCATCATTGACCAAGATCTTACTTTTGCTTGGCAAGATCTTACTGTTCCTGTTTTATCAGCTTCGTCAAAAGACCTCGAAAGATGCAGCCAACTTAAAACTCCTAAGAAGTTAAATGCCATTGTGCGTTTTCCGGCTGCAAAACCTTGGGATGGCCAAGGCACTATACTCCTACTCGATCAAATTCAAGACCCAGGTAATTTGGGAAGTATCATCAGAACAGCCGACTGGTATGGTATTCAGCATATTTTTTGCTCACCAAACACCGTTGACTTTCTCAACCCAAAAGTGATGCACAGCACCATGATTTCCGCTTTTCGGGTCAGTATGCACTACCAAGACCTAGCACCTCTTATAAAAGAGTACCAAACAAAAGCATTTGGCGCCTTTATGGATGGACAAGATTTTGAGCGCATTCAAGCGCAAGAAGCTCAGCTCCTGGTTTTAGGCAATGAAGGCCGCGGCATCAGCCCGGAACTTGCGGTGCTACTCCCGAATAAACTCACCATTCCTCGAATTGGCGCAGCAGAATCTTTAAATGTAGGCGTAGCCACCGGAATTTTGCTCCAACATTTCACTAAATTGTAGTTTAGATTAGCAATATCAGGGAAAAGGCAGTATTTTTGCAAAATTCCCATTTGCCAATGCTAGACATCGATTTATACGAAGCCAAAAGACTTTACCCTTTTCAAGAGAAAACCGTTACTCAGGTTCTTGACGAACTCCATAAAAACGGCAACAATTTTAATCTCTTGTATCAGCTTCCGACAGGTGGTGGCAAAACCGTTATTTTTTCTGCCATTGCCAAACAATACATTGAAAAATGGGGCAAAAAAGTCCTCATCCTGACGCACCGCATTGAGCTCTCTATCCAGACCTCCAAACAACTTTCGGCCATTCAGGTTCCCAATAAGGTGATCAACTCAGAAGTCAAAACCCTTGACGATCAAGACGACTACACGTGTTACATTGCCATGGTTGAAACACTCAATAATCGCCTGAATGAAAATGATCAATTTATTGAAAACGTCGGTTTAGTGATTGTTGACGAAGCGCACTATAACAGCTTTCGCAAAATTTTTCAGTTCTACGAAGAAGCTAATATTTTAGGAGTTACTGCTACCCCACTCAGTAGCAATAGAAACTTGCCACTCAAAGACCATTACAACAAACTTTTGGTCGGCGAGTCTATTTCCAACCTAATTTCAGAAGGTTACCTTTCCGATGCCGAGACCTACTCTTACGACGTCAACTTACATGGCCTCAAAATTGGTTCTAACGGAGATTTCACCGTGAGCTCAAGTGATTTACTTTACTCCAACTACTTCATGCAAGAAAAACTCATTTTCGCCTATGAAGAAGTGGCCTTAGGGGAAAAAACACTCATTTTCAATGCCGGTATTGAAACTTCCAGACGCGTCGAAGAATCTTTCAAAAAACTCAAATACAATATTCGTCACCTCGACTCAACTTTCTCGGATAAAGACCGAAAAGATGTTATCCGTTGGTTCAAAGAAACACCCGGAGCAATTCTTACTTCAGTCGGTATCCTCACCACAGGTTTTGACGAACCGTCGGTGCAAACCATCATCATCAACCGCGCCACCCGTTCATTAACACTTTACCACCAAATGATTGGGCGCGGATCCCGACGCATCCCTAACAAATCTCAGTTCAAAATCATTGACCTCGGCAACAACGTCAGGCGCTTTGGCTATTGGCAAGATTACATCAATTGGCAAGATGCGTTTCGCTTCCCTGATCGTTTTCTAGAATCGAGAATTTCAGAGCTCGAAGACATGGAATTTGAGGTCGAATACGAATATCCTAAAGGTTTCGAGAAGCTCATTCGCACTGACATTTTAGAATCCTTCTCTATTAAAGATTGCTATATTGCCTGCATTGACAAGGGCGGCAAAGGCAAAGATGCCATTGATTTATCCATTGCCAATCACTTTGAAGCCATTGAAGCATCAGCCCAAGACCTCGATCACGCCCTGAGCCTACAACAATTACTGCAAGATCACATCGAGCACCGCATCAAGCACTACACCAAATGCATCTCAAAATGTACAGACAACTATTTTAAGTATTTGCTCGAAACATATAACCGTCAATTATGTCAGAAAATTAGACTCAACAATGAAGATTGACGCATTTCTCTTAATTTTAGGAGCATTAAGCAAATACTTTTTATTATTCTTTTGGCAGTTTCCTTTTGTGGACAGGCCCAAACTCAAATCAAGGCTTATCTCGATACGAAGCAATTTCACGCCCCTGGCATCGGATCTTACTTAGAAATATACATTGAATTTGCAGGTTATACCGTTCAATTTCAACCTTGTGCTGGCGGCTCAAAAGCCACTGTTTTGGTTGATATCGAACTCAAAGATTCTTTACAGCAATCCGTTTTCAAAGACCTCTACACCCTAGATTCTCCAGTTTCCACAGATTCAACTCAAAACAATTTTATTGAAATCTTGCGAGCTCCTGTAAAAAAAGGCACCTATTTTCTGAACGTTTACCTAGCTGATGTGAATCGTCCTAAAAGCCTCATTCAAGGGATCATCCCTATAGAAGTGCTTTCCTTGAACGAAGGTTTGGCATTTTCAGGAGTGGAAGTCATTGATATCGCTTTTCAAAGTACTGAAGAGTCTCGGTTTGTAAAATCTGGTTACTATATGTTGCCTTTGCTTTCCAATTACTTTAATCAAGAAATGTCAAAGCTCCCGATTTACACCGAACTGTATGGTGCACAGGGCAGCATTGCACTACAAAGAAAAGTTGTCGATTCAAAAACTAACCAAAACTTCGCCCTTTTACAAAGAACGGACACCTTACAAGCTGCTGAAGTACTTCCTATTTTACAAGAAATCGACCTCACTGAGCTACCCACGGGATCTTATCAACTACAGCTTGTAGCCACTGACCTCTTTAGTCAACAGACCAAAACGCAAGTCTATGACTTCGAAAGAAACAACGATATTGAAACGGCTTTTGATTTCGCCTCCATGTTACTCGACCCCTCTTTCCAAGCATCCATTCATACAGACAGTATCGCCTATTTCTTTGAAAGCCTTATTCCAATTGCTAAACCCGGAGAAATAAGGACCATCATCGATGTACTCAAAGCGAACGACACAACCATGATACGCAAGCATCTTCAAGCATTTTGGTTCCAAACGGCCGGTAGTAAAGCCTATGAAAAGTGGATTCAGTACCGAGAACAGGTACGCTCTGTAGAAAAATACTACGCCAATAATTATATGGAGGGTTTTGAAACGGACCGCGGACGCGTTTACCTCAAATACGGACAACCCAATAACATTATAGTCAAAGAATCTTCGCCTAGTGAGTATCCTTATGAAATCTGGACCTACGATAAAATTGGCATCTTTAGCAATAAGCGCTTTATTTTCTATAATCCAGACCTAATCACGAACAATCACCGTTTATTGCACTCAGACATGGTTGGTGAACTCAAAAACCCAGCCTGGCAACAAACTTTATCTAAAAGAAATACTGTAAATGGCACAGTTGACGACCCTAACATGATGAATGTTAGACATTTTGGTGGCAATGCAGCTGATTTTTACCGTCAATACTAAGCCATGGCTCAAGCACTGGTTATCCTCAATTATAACGGGCTTAGTCCTTTAGAAAAGTACTTGCCAAGTGTACTTGAGCACAGCTCAAACTGGGATATTTATGTTGCCGACAACGCCAGTACAGATGGTTCATTAGACTTTCTTAAAGATAAGTTTCCACAAATTAAGCGCATTGAACTGCGTCAAAATTTTGGTTTTGCAGCGGGCTACAACGAAGCACTCAAAACCTTAAAGGGTCATTACGAATTCTACTTTATTCTAAACAGCGATGTGCGCCTTAGCCCAAACTGGGATACACCTCTCCTTGAATTTTTAGCAGCGCATCCAGAAACTGCTGCTGTTCAGCCCAAAGTTTTAGCAGATCGCCAACCCACACATTTTGAACATGCGGGCGCTGCAGGTGGTTATCTTGACACCTTTTTTTTTCCTTTTTGCCGTGGGCGCATCATGCATGTTTGCGAAGCTGACCAATTGCAATATCAAGGGCCACAACAAGTGACCTGGACTTCAGGAGCCGCTATGCTGATCAGAGCTCATGACTTTCATTTAGTAGGTGGTTTTGACGCGCATTTTTTTGCGCACATGGAAGAAATCGACCTTTGCTTACGCTTGGCAAAAGAAGGCAAAAGCTTCTATTGTATTCCGGCAGCTGTTGTTTGGCATTATGGAGGCGCCACCCTTGACTACGATAACCCAAAAAAACTCTATCTTAACTTTAGAAATAGCCTTTGGATGCTTGTCAAGAATCAACAACGCTACATGTTGCTCTTGCTCTTCTTTCGGATGCTTCTGGACGGCATCGCTGCCGTACAATTCTTACTTAAAGGCAAACCTGCGCTTACATGGCAAATATTTTTAGCGCACATGGCGCTTTACCAACATTTTGTCCGCAATTACCGCCAGCGCAAAAAAAGCAAGTTCAATGTATTCAAATATCATGGGCTGATTATCTGGGATTTTTACGGCAAACAAATCAAGGCCTTTAGCCAACTTAATAAAAGAAAATTTCATTCATGAATAAACTGCTTTTCAGCTGCCTTATTTTAGGCTTTCAACAGCTTGTTTTTGCCCAAATTGGAAATCTACAAACAGCCTCAGACAAGGCTGAGCAAAAAATATCCCCATCTCATTCCCTAGCGCCGTCAAAAGCGACACTTCCACCTACAATGCTTGTGAATCCTTTGATCGGAACAGGCGGACACGGCCACACCTTTCCTGGTGTTTGCGCCCCATTTGGAATGATGCAACTGAGCCCAGACACGCGCTACGATGGTTGGGATGGCTGCGGTGGTTATCATTATTCAGATTCTATCATCTATGGTTTTAGTCATACGCATTTGAGTGGCACTGGTGTGCCCGATTATGCTGACATGCTAATTGTGCCACAAAGTGGTCAAGCCAAGTGGAAAGGTAAATTTGAAGACCCTAATGGTTATGGCTCTAGTTTCAAACACCAAGATGAAGTGGCCCGACTCGGCTACTATGAAGTACTGCTCCAAGATGAAAATATCACCGCAAAGCTTTCTTGTTTAGAACGTTCGGGCATTCATGAGTATACCTTTTTAAACGCCAATGAAAATAAGTACATTTTAATCGACCTCAATTACCGCGATAAACTACTAAAAGGCGCATTCAAAATCATTGATAAACAACATGTGAGCGGCTACAGAGTTTCAGAGGCCTGGGCCAACGAACAGCATTTTTATTTTTATCTGAGTAGCTCCATCCCCTTTGTTTCATCAACACTAAAAGAAGTAAATGGTGAACTCAAACTCTTGTTAGAATTCCCAAGAGACACCCAAGAATTAACCCTTACGGTTGGGATGTCAAATGTAGATGAGGCAGGTGCGAAATCTAATTTACAGGCTGAAATTCCGCATTTTTCAATCCAGCAGGTTTACAATCAAAATGTACAGAAATGGAATCAGGAATTGGGTAAAATTCAATTACAAAGCACCGACAACCAAGTTGCAGTTAACTTTTACACAGCCTTGTACCACAGCATGGTTGCTCCTAACCTCATGAGCGATATCGATGGCCGCTACCGTGGAAGGGATCAAAAAATCCACCAACTCCAAGACCTCAAGGATCAACAATATACCGTCTTTTCTTTATGGGATACCTACCGAGCCAATCATCCTTTGTTTACAATTATCGATCAAAAAAGAACGGGGGCTTTTGTGCGCACTTTCCTCAGACAATTCGAACAAGGCGGTGACCTCCCTGTTTGGGAACTCGCTGGCTGCGAAACAGAATGTATGATCGGCTACCATAGTGTGAGTGTAATTTCAGACGCCTATCTCAAAGGAATCCGCGACTTCGATGCCAAATTAGCGCTCAAAGCCATGGTTTCAACCGCCAAAGCAGATGAATTTGGAAAAGTCGCCTATGCTAAAAACGGTTTAATCAGCTCTGCCGATGAACCTGAGTCGGTTTCAAGAACCCTTGAATATGCCTACGATGATTTTTGTATCTCTGAAATGGCAAAAGCAATGGGCGTTAAAGAATTGGCTGCTGAATTTGAAAAGCGCAGTTATAATTTCATCAACCTCTATGACCCTAACTCCAAATTCATGCGCGCGCGCAGAGGTGCACAATGGTACGGCCCTTTTGACCCTTCAGAAGTCAATTTTAACTATACAGAAGCCAACTCCTGGCAATATTCCTTATATGCTCCTCAACATATCGAACTCCTGACCCAACTGCTCGGTGGGCCAGATTCACTAGAAATTTGGCTGGATCGCCTCTTTACAACAGACATGAAGTTATCAGGTCGTGAGCAAGCTGACATCACTGGCCTCATTGGCCAATATGCACACGGTAATGAACCTTCGCATCATATGGCCTATTTGTACAACTTCACAAATTCACCCTATAAAACGCAGTTTTATGTGGACCGTATTTTAAAAGAAATGTACCAAAATGCACCTGATGGCTTGGCTGGCAATGAAGATTGCGGACAAATGAGTGCCTGGTATGTGCTCAGCACACTTGGGCTTTATCCAATTGCACCCGGAAAACCCGTTTACCAAATCGGAAGACCAAACATCAATAGTGCGACCATTCGTTTAGAGAACGGAAAGAGCATACAAATCAAATGCAATAATCAGAGCGCTACTCATTGCTATGTGCAAGCGGTACTTTGGAACGGCCAAAGCCTTACTGATCTGCAAATTAGCCACGAGCAACTCATGCAAGGCGGTCTTTTACAATTTGAAATGGGTGCTAGCCCCATAAAAACAACAGCCAAGAAAAATAAAAATGCCATACAATTACCTGAGATGATCACGCCTGTTCCTTTTATCAAAACAGAACAACGCGTCTTTAACGATTCATTATTGATTGAAATTGGGAGCGCTCAACTGCACAGTGAAAAAAATACAATTGTGTACTATTTTCAAATGAACAGCGATGAATGGAAAGTCTATCAAAAACCATTTTACATCAAGGAAAACACAAGCATCAGTATCAAAGCGAGCACGCAAGCTGCAAACGTAAAAAACTTAAGTAATTTCACAAGCCCAACTGTTACTGCGAACTTCATTAAAAAAAATCCGGATATCCAGTTTGAGTTACAAAGCAAATATTCCAATCAGTATGCAGCATCTGGTCCTGCTGCGCTTATTGATGGCCTACGCGGTGGCAATGAATTTAGAACCGGAGATTACCAAGGATTTTATCAGCAAGATGTAGTTGGACTGATTACCTTCAAAGATGCCCGCAATATTTCAGAAGTTGGTGTTTCTTTTATCCGAGATCACAAATCTTGGATTTTTGCTCCGAGTGCGATTCAAGTTGAAGCGAGCCTTGATGGCAAAACCTATTTTATAGTGGCACAAAAGAAGCTTCCTGCTGCAACCGCCACTGACAAAAGCCCTTTTAAATCTGAAGTAATTATTCAGTTAGACAATGATAAAAATATAAAATACAAGTACTTAAAATATACAATAAGCAATCCAGGGAAATTGCCTTTATGGCATTTAGGCGCAGGAAATCCAACTTGGTTATTTGTAGATGAGCTCCTATATCGTTGATCCAAAAAAGATAGGTCTTAATGAGTTCAAACGATAGGTCGCTAAAAAACGAAAACTAATCAAACGAAAGGCAACAAACCTTTCACTACCTGATAATAGGCGTCTTTGGCGCCAAATTTTCGGTAAAATTGCGCCATACTTTCTTGGTTAGACCCAATAAAATCTAAGGAATGATGCGTTGTGGCGCTTTTCTCCAAAACAGTATCAATAATAAACATGAGGGCCCCGCTGTTTTTTCCGGCTGCATTGAGGGTTCCCTTCATAAAGTACAGCTTGTTATTCCAGTTAAAAAACAAAGCCACTGCTACCAAAGATCCCTGCTCAAAGGCACCGTAGCAATTAGCAGTATCTTTCTCTTGGGCAAGTTCAAATAAATGAGATAAGCGTTGCCAGGCAGCTGTATTTAAATTCCCTAGGTTCTCCCCTTTTTGAGCTGTGAAAAATTCCTGAAAAACCAGATAGCTAATGGTTTCAAGTTGGAGGTTTGTTGCTTTTTTCAAAACGCGCTTGATGTTCGCTGAATAAGCAGACCGAATTGTCTCAATACCCTGCTCCCAATTTAGAACTTGATACATTCCTTGATTGGAAGCACCAGGTTCTGATCCGGCAATATTTAGGTGCAAAAGACCTTTTCTTTGAAGAAAATGTACCACCGCTTTTTTTTGAGTTTCCTGCAGTAGACAGAGTTCTCTTATGAACAAGGGTTGTAAATAGGCCGTAACGCCAAATTTCTTTTTAAAAGGAAGTCGCAGGAGCAATTCTCCATTATTATTTTGCAAATAACACCAGTTTAAATGCAAGGCATCTTGTACCCAATGCTGCTCAAAAAAACCAAAATCTGGGCGCAAGGCAACTTCTTGCTCATACTTGCGTTTCAGTGTTGTGGTTTCCGCTACAATTCTCATGGCTACACGAAGTTAAGCGAAAGCCTTAGATGACCGGCACAATACTTGTAACATTTTTATGTAAATTCGTCGAAAGTTTTATTTAATTCGTTCTTATGAAAAAGTTTTTTCTACTGTCTATTGGTTTTATGTTCACTGCGCTTTCTTTTGCGCAAGCCCCTACGAAAAGCACTAATAATGAACAGCAGAGCCCTGAACAGCGCGCTAAGTTTCTCACTGAAAAAATGGCCGCTGAACTCCAATTAACTGAAGCTCAAAAAGAACAAGTCTATACCATCAATTTAGGTATCGCTCAGAAAAACGAAGGTATTCTAGCTAGTAATTTTACTGAAGAACAAAAAAAGGAAATCATCCGCTCCAATCAGGAAGCAAGAATTGAAATGCTCAAGAATGTGCTCACAGCAGCCCAGTTCGAAGAACTCAAAAAAGAACTGAAAGAACAAAGACAAGAAAAAATGCAAGAAGGTGGCAAGGCACACCAAGACAAGCATGAATAGTCTAACTTAACACTCAAATTAAACCCATCATAGAAAAGACGCTCATACAGCGTCTTTTTTTTTGCTCCTTATTTTTTGGCATCTTTGCACTCATGACATTTGAAGAACTGAATTTAAAAAAACCAATCCGAAATGCCTTAACTGATTTAGGCTATCAAACACCAACTACCATACAGGCATCAAGTTTTAATGTCATGATGTCTGGTAGAGACACCATCGGCATAGCGCAAACCGGAACCGGGAAAACCTTAGCCTACCTCTTGCCCTGTTTGTGTATGTGGAAATTCTCCAGAGATCCGCATCCACAAATCTTAATTATTGTCCCGACGCGTGAACTCGTCACGCAAGTAGTCAGTGAAGTAGAAAAACTAACTCCTTACATGAATGTTGCCGTGGGCGGCGTTTATGGCGGCACCAACATGAATACACAAGTGGCGATGGTCTTGCAGGGCTTAGATGTACTTGTAGGCACCCCAGGTCGAATTATTGACCTTGCAGCTAGTGGCTCTTTACAACTTAAGGATATTAAAAAAGTCGTAATCGACGAAGTTGATGAGACGCTCAGTTTAGGTTTCAGACCACAGCTCTTGCGTATTTTTGAATTTTTGCCTTCGAAAAGACAAACCATGGTGTTTTCAGCTACACTTTCCGAAGAGGTGGCTGACTTTCTTGACGCTCAGCTTTTGAATCCTGCTCGGATTGAAGCTGCACGCGCTGGCGCTCCGCTCGATAAAATTGACCAACAGCTTTTTGACGTTCCAAATTTCTTGTCAAAAGTAGCTTTACTCAAGCACCTATTGCAAAATAGTACGGACACTGACAAAATACTCATCTTTGTCAGTTCGCGCGCTTTAGCGGACCTCCTCCACGACACAATTACCGAGGACTACCCTACTGAACTCGGGATCATCCATTCCAACAAAGCACAAAACTTCCGTTTCCAAACCGTACAGCAGTTTCAAAATGGAGAAATCAAGATCCTGATTGCCACCGACTTGATTGCTCGCGGTATCGATGTGACAGATGTCACACAAGTTATCAATTTTGACCTTCCTGAAAATACGGAAAACTACATTCACCGTATTGGACGAACCGGACGTGCTGATAAAAATGGACTTGCCGTCACTTTTGTCTCAGAAAAAGACGCTGATACAATGGTGGCAATTGAGGCACTGATGCAAAAGAAAATTGATTATTCGGCTGTTCCCGTGGATGTTTTGTTCACGGAGGAAATTTTGGAGTTCGAAAAACCAAAGTTGGCCATACCAGGTAAGTTAATCAAACTGCCAAAACGCGATAACGTAGGCGCATCTTTCCACGAGAAAAAGGCGAAAAATAAAAAAGTAAACGTGCGCTACAATCACAAAAAAGCCATGCAAGAGAAGTATGGCAAACCCAAGAAAAAACGTTAAAAAAACACTTGCTTTACTTCTGTAACTAGTTTCAAATGTGAGATTAGCTGTTTTTTTCCTTAAAAAATAATTCAAATCAAAACGCTGCCTGATTCCAATTGGTTGTAAAAATATATCTTTGAAATATGAAATTACCATTATTAAGTCTCCTGAGCATCGGATTGCTCTTTAATAGCTGTGCTCAAACACCAAAAAAGGAAATACCAAAACCTGAAGTCGTACACATTCAAACTGAGTTTAAACTGCAAGATTTTCTTCAAGACAACAAAGACCTCGATGAAGCCGTCGAAAAAGTTTTTGCGAGTCTCGATGATACAGCTATTGTTGCCCAACTCATTATGCCGGCAGTAGGTCGTTTAGGTCAAGAAAAAACCACCATTGATCAACACATTAAAGATCGCATCATTGGAGGCGTTCTGATGCTCAACGGAACTAAAGAGGGTTTTACATCTTGGATTCAAGATTTTGAAAAACAGAATAAAACCTACGGTAACTTGCCGTTTTTATATAGCGCTGATGCCGAACCGAGCCTTGTGAATCGCAAAATTGCGGGCTCGACACTTGTGAAAAAGGCCAATGAAATGAAATCTATTGATGAAGTCAGAGCTTGTGCCAAGACGATTTCCAAGGACCTCAATGACATCGGAATCAATTACAATTTCTCTCCGGTTGTAGATATGTCGCCAAATGCTACTGTTGGTTTTAGAAGTTTCGGAGCGGTACCTGCCAATATTATTCCTTGGTCTGGTGCTTTCATCGAAGAAACTCAACAACAAAACATCATCGCTACTGCCAAGCACTTCCCTGGCCATGGTCTGGTTTCAGGAGATACACACAAATCATTACAAATGATTGATGGCGAACTCAAAGAAATACAAAATTACCCGCCGCTTATTGCCCAAGGTGTGCTTTCAATCATGATTGCACATATTGCAGTTCAAAACAATGCTAAATATCAAACAAACGGTTTACCTGCCACTTGTTCTAAAACAATCGTTACTGATTTACTCAAAAATGAGATGGGCTTTAAAGGCTTGGTGGTTACAGACGCCATGAACATGGGTGGTGTTGTTGCTGTACCTGAGTGTGCTTACAAGGCTGTCGCTGCTGGTTGCGATATCGTATTAATGCCTGTTGATGCTAAAAAAGCGCATGCAGAGATATTAGCTCATTACCGCAAAGATCCTGCTTTCAGAGCACAAGTTGATGCCGCAGCAAAAAAAGTCATTCGCATGAAAATTGCCATGGGGCTACTTAAATAAGTAGCCATTATTGGGGCAATTAAAATTAATTAATTGTGATTTTATCAATTACTTAAGCAACATAAATTACTTAAGCAACATAAAGATCAATAAGACCCTCAGGAGCTTTGATAAAGAGCTCCTTTTTTTTGCGGTCTACTTTTTCAATGAGACCTTCAAAAATAGGAATAAGGATTTCGGTACCGTTATAATCAAGTTGTAAAAGTGGATTAGCAGTCATGTCAATGACATCTTGTACCAAACCTATAGCGCCTTTCTCAGCGTCAAATACCTTGTAACCAATAACCTCATGGTCATAAAATGAGCTTTGATCGAGCTCTGGGAGTATTTCCAAAGGCAGATAGGCCTTCTTTTTAAGCAACCTTTTGGCCGCTTCCTCTGTTTCTACACCTTCAAATTTAACGGCTGCAAAACCCTTATTTTTGAGTTTAAAACCCTCGATAAAGAAAGGAGTGAGTTGACCGTTGATGTCGAGAAACAAAGCATCTAGACCCTGATAAGAACTCGGGTCAGAAACGTCTAAAAACAGCGAAACTTCACCTTTGAATCCGTGAAGTTTCGCGATAAGACCTAAATAATAGCAATCTTGAATTTGCATATGCTTATTCAGCAGCAGC
>CAZPWB010000042.1:0-18755 GCA_964590425.1 uncultured Lishizhenia sp.
AACAATAAAAGTTCGATTGGTTGGTTCGGTAAAATTAAACAAAATGATTAATAATTAATCTATTTAATGATTAAATTATAGTCAAAAGTTTTCAACAAGAAAAAAAACAAGACAAAACAACCTGCCATTCTGACAATTTTATAATTTGGAACACAAATTGAGCATACAACAGCAATGAAAAAACTATTTAAAATGAAACCAATTTATGTCGTATTAGCAGCCATCGGTGCCTTGCTATTATTTTTATTCCTCGGCTATTACAATCTTTACAACAAAGCAGTAGGGTTGCAAGAAGGCCTTGACGAAAAGTTCGCCAATGTGCAATCCGCTTACCAAAGACGCGCAGACCTCATTCCTAACCTCATGGAAACGGTCAGAGGAGCTGCTCAAAATGAAAAAGATATCTTGACGCAAGTGACACAAGCACGCGCCGGAATTGTCAATGCCAAAACTCCTGAAGATCTAGAAATCATGGGACGCAAAATCAATACGGCCATCAACTTGGCCTATGAAGCGTATCCGCAAATTCGTTCTACGGAAAACTTTAGTCAGTTACAAGGACAACTAGAGGGCACAGAAAACCGCATCAAAACAGAAAGAGATCGCTATAACGAAGCTGTAAAAACTTACAATACGCATATCAGAGGCTTCTTCGCACGCTTTTTCTTAAACAGCGAAGAATTCCCACGTAAAGAAGGATTCAAAGCAGTAGCAGGCTCAGAAAACTCGCCTAAAGTTAAGTTTTAATGCTCACAGCACAAGAACAAACGCTGGTGGCACAAGCCATCTCAGCTGCTGAAAAAAATACCTCCGGCGAACTTCGGGTGCACATGGAAAAAGTGTGCACCCAAGATCCGGTTCAAAGAGCTATTGCCGTTTTTGAAAAATTAGGCATGCACCAAACAGCTGCACGCAACGGCGTACTCATTTATGTCGCTACCGAAAGTGCCCAGTTGGCCATTATCGGTGACAAAGGGATCAATGAACTTGTTCCGGAAAATTTCTGGGACAGCACCCGAGATCTCATGATTACACATTTCAAGATGGGCCAAATTACTGAGGGTTTGTGTGCTGCTATTGCTGAAGCAGGTCAGCAACTTGCTAAGTATTTTCCTTACGAAGACAACGATCAGAACGAACTCTCCAACGAAATCAGCTTCGGATGAAAAAGCACTACCTCCTCCCCTTTTTAGTTGTCCTGAGTTTTCTTTTCAGCTATAGTTTTGGGCAATACCCCCAACCCATTCAGCCTCCTTGTTTTCTCAATAATTTTTCTTCAGAACAAATTATTAGCCCAGAAGAGCAGGCTGCCATTGAAGCCCGTCTTGATCGCTTTGAACAAGAAACGAGCAATGAAATTACCATCGTTATCGTTGACGATTTAAATGGAGACGAACCTTGGCACTACGCTACAGAATTAGGTGAAGCTTGGAAGGTCGGAAAGGCCGATAAAGACAACGGTTTGGTGTTTTTAATCAAGCCCACCAAAGCCAATGGTGGCAGACAGGTTTATTTAGCACCAGGACGAGGGCTTGAAGCTGCAATTACCGATTTAGTGTGTCAAGATATCATTTCCCATGAGGTTTTACCTGAATTTAAACACGGTAAATACGCGCAAGGCATCAATCAGGCACTAGATGTGCTTTTTGCCTTAGCAAAAGGCGAATACAACGAGAAAACCTATCGCGATAGCGTGCAAAAGGATAAACTTACAAGCGGTTTAATCGGCTTGGTAATTATCTTGGTGGTCTTGTTTTTTGTCATTAGAAGAGGCGGCGGTGGCGGCACTACTTTTGGCGGACGCAGAGGCGGCCTAGGCTTCTTTTATTTTGGAGGTTTTGGTGGTGGCTTTGGCGGAGGTTCTTCAGGAGGTGGCGGCGGCTTCGGCGGTTTTGGCGGCGGAAGTTTTGGCGGCGGTGGCTCAGGCGGAAGCTGGTAGCATAAAAGTATTCATTGGAAAATATAATAAACATGCAAAAAGTACTCCTTCTCCTTCTTTTAACGGCAAGCATTCATACAGCCATTGCACAGCAAGCCTACAATGTGGCTTTTTACAACGTAGAAAATTTGTTCGATACCCTTGATGGCCCGAATGACGACGCTGAATTTTTACCCGGAGCAGCCAGTCAATGGAATGCAGAGAAATACAATGCCAAATTGACGCATATTCGCCAGGTCATGGAATCTTTAGATTTTCCAATGATCATGGGTGTTTGTGAAATCGAAAACAAAAGTGTGCTCAAGGATTTAGTATGGCAAGAAAAACGCTACGGAATTGTGCATTACGAAAGCCCAGATGCGCGTGGCATTGATGTTGGCATACTCTATAGAAAAGACTTACTCAAGTTAAAAGAGTCAGGACGCATTCGCTTTGTCATTCCTGGCGATAGCGCTCCAAGTACACGAGATATCGTTTGGGCCAAATACCAATACAAAAAAGAAAACCTATATGTGCTGGTTAATCATTGGCCAAGCAGACGCGGTGGTGCTGAAGAAAGTGCACCCAGACGCATGGCTGCCGCACAACACGCGGCTCAGTTCATTGATTCGATACAAAAACAAGATCCGGCTGCTAAAATCATCTTTATGGGGGATTTAAATGATCATCCACAAGATGCAGGTCCTCAATTAATTGCAGGCAAATTAAATCCGCAAATCACAAAGCAAAGCAACACTTTCGGTGGGTCTTATAATTATAAAAACGAATGGGATGTATTGGACCACATCATGGTTTCCGAAAATACGTTCAAGGGCAATTTAAAAGTTGTCCCTAATAGCGGTACCATTCATAGTTTCCCTTATCTGCTAACCGAATACAAGGGGCAAATTGTCCCAAACAGAACTTATGCTGGCCCTAAATATTTAGGTGGTTATTCGGATCACTTACCGGTTTCGATTCGGGTTGTATTGCAGTAGCAAACAGGCCTAGAAAGGCAATTCCTGTTTATAAATAAACTTATTTTGTGCCGATTCAAAGGGTCGATAAATAAAATAGACCTCGTTGTTGTGCACCCTGATTTTTTCAACGTAGCGAAAGGCGAGCTTGACCTTCTTACTCACCACTCCGGTTTTTAAATCGATGGGCCCAATATAGCTGTAACCCTCTTGTTCATAGATGGCATAAACAGTTCCAGTTTTTCGATCGAGTTGAAGGTTTTTTCGAAAGCCCGTCTTTTTGGCATTGAGGTGATGGTTTAACTTAACCGTCTGAATACTGTCGCCGTTAGTTAAAAAACTGTGCAGCAGGTTATTGGGGTAATCAAAGATGTAAATAGTGTCGTGTACCAAAAATAAAGGCGCATAGACGGGTTCGTAATACAACGATTGCGTAAAATAATTGGCCCCAACATAAATTTCAGCATCGATGCCCGTTTGCAATTCGAGGTTTTTGGCCCAAAGTTTTGTCCTGACATCTACCCATTTGTATTCTGACCGATACAACTCCATCATGAGATTGTCCTGGATGTTTAATAAACGCTTGTAGGTAGAATCTAATTTGTCAATGCTACCATATTCAAAAGCCGGATAGATTTCGGTGTAATTTGAATAGAAGAATTTTGTGTAGCTGGTGTCAACGATTGGCGTGATGTACTTGAAAAAGTAATCTTTCGGAATCTGACCTAAAGTAACTCCTTCATTATCGTAGGCTAAACCATATATATTTTGAGCAGTCAGCACATGGATTTCACCTCGAAAATCTCTAAAAAGGCCTTTTGCACGCTCGGGAATAGATTGAAGTGCCAGTACAGAATCATTTGAAATGAGCTGAAGTTGCGCATCCTTCTCGAGGTTCTTTTCATAGGTGAGCAGTAGCAACTGATCTTCTTGACCGATTTCGAAGTCGGCAACGCTGTATTTTACAGAAGCATAAACGGTGTCTGGCTTTGCATTGCGCAAGCGGATTTCCTTGACGTCTTGGACGCGCATATTTTCAGAGCCCTGAGCCCAAGAAAAAGTGGTGATGATGACAAACAGAAAAAAAACAAGAAGCCGCATGGCATAAAGATGCACAGAGGACTGCTTTTTCACACGCTTAGCAAACTTTTAATACCCAATGGTTGGTATCTGGTTGTTCACCAGATTTCACAGCATCGAGGTAATCTTTGATGCGATTTGAAATTTGACGTGTTTCAAGCGCAGGCAATTCGATTCTTTCGTCGCGGTAACCGATTAATGCAATTTGGGCAATGGTAGCTGCGGTTCCAGCGCCAAATACTTCTTGTAAAGTGTTGTTTTTAGCTGCGGTAATGATTTCCTCAACAGAAACAGTGCGTTCTTCAACAGGAATGCCCATTTGCTTAGCAACCTCAATTACAGTTCTTTTGGTGGTGCCTCTTAAAATGGTGTCGGCATCCTCAGAAGGTGTGATGAGCGTATTGTTCATGACAAACATGATGTTCATGGTGCCAGATTCTTCAATGAAGCTATGGGTTTTGGCGTCTGTCCAGACTAACTGATGATAGCCTTCTTGCTGCGCCAATTTTGCGGGGTACAAAGAAGCGCCGTAGTTTCCGGCAGCTTTTGCTCTTCCTACGCCACCAATGGCTGCACGCGTGTAGTGCTCTTCAATTTTAACACGAACGGGCTCTGCATAATAAGCGCCTACCGGAGAATTGATGATGACAAATTTATAAGTATCAGAAGGTTTGATGCCGACAAATTCATCGGTAGCAAACATAAACGGACGGATATAAAGCGCGTAGCCCGGTTTGTTGGTAACCCATGCTTGGTCCATCTGAACCAATTGTTTAACAGCAGCAATGAATAAATCTTCAGGAACTGCAGGCATACACATGCGTGCAGCAGATTCTGCAAAACGCTGTGCATTGAGTTCTGGGCGGAATAAAACAACCTCATTAGCTTGATTGCGGTATGCCTTCATGCCTTCAAAAATGGACTGGCCATAATGAATGGCAGACATCGCTGGATGCATATCAATCGGGCCAAAAGGAAGGATTTCACCTTGCTGCCACGCACCATTAGCGTACTCCATGACAAACATGTGATCGGTGAATATTTTACCGAAGGGAAGATTATCCCAATCTACACTTTGAATTTTGCTTTGAGCTGCTTTGTGCACAGTAAAAGCGGTACTTGCTGCGGACATAATGTTGTTAATTGATGCGCGAATATACGTCTATTTAACTGAGCGAGCAACTTATTGAACTTATTCACACAATCCTTAACTTTACTTTTTTATTGCTAATACCTAAGTAAATTTTATCATTGGAGAGCGCACGTCAAATTTTACAACAATATTGGGGCTTTTCTGAGTTCAGACCGAGTCAGGTCCCTATTATTGAAGCTGCTCTAAAAGGAAAAGACATATTGGCACTCTTGCCAACTGGTGGTGGGAAATCAATCTGCTTTCAAGTTCCGGCGCTCTCAAGAGAAGGGATTTGCATTGTGGTTTCTCCTCTAATTGCCCTTATGCAAGACCAAGTAGAACACCTACAACAAAAAGGCATCCGGGCTAAAGCAATCACCAGCGGGATGTCTTATAAAGAACTTGATCAAACCCTAGACAACGCGCGTTTTGGCGGCCTTGATTTTTTGTATACCTCTCCCGAAAGATTGCAATCTGCACTATTTATCGAGCGTTTCAAGCGCATGAAAATTGCCCTTTTGGTAGTCGATGAAGCACACTGTATTTCTGAGTGGGGCCACGATTTCAGGCCAGCTTTTCGCCAGATTTCTAAACTGCGTCAATTACAACCTGAAGTCCCGATTTTAGCGCTAACCGCAACGGCTACCAAGCAAGTGCAAAGCGATATCATGACGCAGTTAGCCATGCCAAAAGCAGTGGTTTTAGAAGCACCGTTTATCCGGGAAAACCTACAATACTTGGTGCGGCATGCCGAAAATAAAATCACCGAAATCATAGCGCTTTGCGCGCAAACCACTGAAGTGGGCATTGTCTATTGCCAAACCCGAAAAAATGTCAAAGAAGTTGCACGTCAATTATTGGCCAACGGCATCAGTTGCGGAATTTATCATGGCGGCATGACGGCTACGGAGCGCAGTCAAATGCTCAAAGATTGGCTCTCAGAAAAACGCAGGGTCATGGTGGCTACCAATGCTTTTGGAATGGGCATTGACAAACCCAATGTGCGTTTTGTGCTGCACTACGATGTACCTGCTTCACCAGAAGCTTATTTTCAAGAAGCGGGACGAGCGGGACGAGACTCAGCAGCAGCCTACGCCCTACTCTTTTACAATGACGCAGACTTAGAAGGTTTAGCAGTACAAAACATCCAACGCTTTCCCGCGCCAGAACGCGTGCTATATGTTTATAGAGCACTGGCTAATTACCTTAAAATTGCCGTTGGTTCAGGCAAAGACGAAGCATATCCTTTCAATTTATCCACCTTTTCTCAGACTTTTGAGCTCAAAGAACAAGAGGTTTTTTATGCCTTAAAGTTGCTCGAACAAAACGGAAACATCAGTTTGTCTGAAAGTTTTTTTCAGCAAACGCGCGCTCAAATTATCGTAAGCAATGAAGTGCTTTATAATTTTCAAATTCAGCACCCACAATTTCAAACACTTTGCACTTTACTAATCCGTACCTATCCTGGGTTGTTTGACCAACTCACTCCTATCCATGAGCAGAAAATCTGTCAGAGACTAAATTTGACAGAAAAGCGTTTAGATGAACTGATGGAAATCATGCAAAAAAACGGACTCATCGAGTACAGTAAGAAAAGCAATTTACCCGTGCTTACTTTCACGACAGAGCGCCTACCAGAATCGTACTTTAATTTGAGGCCAGAAATCTATCTGCAGCAAAAAAATACGGCTACGGCAAAGGTTCAGGCGATGCAAGATTACTGCAGCAAAGCGCAATGCAGAAGTCAGCAACTGATTCATTATTTTGGCCAAGAAGCACAGGTTTGTGGCAAATGCGATGTGTGTCGCCCCATTTCGCTCCATGACGAAAATTTGTTTGCTTTCTTAGCTCAACCTAAGTCTCTACAAGAGCTACAGCAACATTTCTTTTGTAGCAAAGCAGCCCTAGAATCCATCATTAGACCTCATTTACTCACCGAAAAAATCAAATACAGCGCAGGAAAATTCTACCTCTAATTTGCGCTTATGTTTGAACAAATCAAGCCGACACCAAAAGCAATTGGTGCGCATTGGCTGGCTTTTTTAATACCATTTATTGGAGGTCTTTATTTGGCTGATTACCGTGTTTTTACGGAAGCAACACTCAAGTTTCTTTACTTTTTTTCAGCTTTTATGCTGCTACTTTGGATGTTTACTATTTTAAGTAAGCATTCCGTTTGGCTGAGGGCCTATTTATTGCCGTTTTCTTTCTTTGCACTCGGATTTTGGCAGCAATTTTTGGTGCAACAAGCCTTTCGTGAGACCAGGAAAATTCAGCCAGGAAAAAGCATTTTTGGTTTGCTTGAAATCGAAGAAGTGCAAGTAAAAACTAATGGGCAACTGCTTTTTGGGTCTTTTCAATTTCAACGACATGGCAAATGTATAGCTCTTCCCATCCAAGTTTACACCGATTTGCAGCAAGCCGTGTTTGCTCAAGAAAAATTATGGATCTCTTGCGAACCCGAGGTGGTTCAAAATGAAACTTATCCGGGTGCATTTGACCTGGAGCGCTTTTTACAGTTGAAAGGAATCACCCATGTTGCCTATTTAGACAGTTCTGATATAGTAAGGCGCTTTTCAAAGCCAGAAAATACTCATTGGCGGCATCTTTTAGCCCAACAGCGCACATCTTTTACAAAACTTTTTGAGCGATTTCTCTATGGAGAAGCTGCAGATGTGGCAATTGCCCTGATTATCGGTGATCGCAGTGGTGTGGATGCCAGCTCAAAAATGGCGTTTCAAGGTACGGGCTCAATGCATATTATGGCGGTTTCCGGGATGCACATTGCCCTACTTATCAATGTACTGCTTCAGGTTTGCGCGTACTTGGGGTCTTGGATTCCCAGACGAAGTGTGATCATTTTTCTTTTGTTAGTCATTTGGTATTACGCTATTTTAACCGGTTTGTCAGCAGCTGTACTCAGAAGCGTTGTGATGTTTACTTTTCTCTTGCTTGGCCAACTGAGCGGCAAGCAGGTTTCATCATTGCTACTGCTCTATTTCTCTGCTTTTTTGTTGCTTTTGTTTGACCCGCTTTTACTGTTTGATCTTGGTTTTCAACTCTCGTATATGGCCATGTGGGGCATCTTTTTGCTGTACCCTAAGATTTCAACCTACTTGCATTTTCGTTGGTCTTACTTACAGACACTTTGGGAAGGTACTGCTATGGGCTTAGCCGCCACCTTAAGTACCGCACCTTTGAGTCTATATTACTTTCATAGCTTTCCAAATTACTTTGCATTAGCCAATTTGTTTTTAATGAGTTTGTCGAGTTTTATTTTGGTGCTCGGCATGCTGTTTCCGCTAGTTGCACTATTGCCGCAGCTGAATATTATTTTTGGTTGGATACTCGAGAAAAGCATTGAGCTGCTCTTACTGATCATGGATTTTTTCGCCAAGCTACCCGGCGCTTTGGTGCAAGGTTTTTCCTTTTCCTTTCTATGGGTTTTCGGCGTTTGGCTTTTACTCTATTATTGGCAGCGGGGTTTGAATTTATCTCAGCAACGCCTATCCGCAGTATTCAGCGTCTTCTTTTTAGCTGAATTGAGTTTTGGCCGTATCTTGAACTATCAAACTCATGAGGTTTTTCAGCTAAAAAAACAACAAATAGTAGCCATTAAAGCCCAGGGCTGCTTGCAGTTTTTTGCAAAGCAACCTTCAAATAAAACACAGTTGCTGTGTCAAGGATTCGAGACCCACTATGGGGTGCCTTCACGAATGAAAATATTGAACAAGAATTTTATCTTTGTGAAAATTTTGAATCCATGAAAGCACTGAGCCCAAAGGAAGTTTACTTGGCACAAGAGGCGAAAAAAGACCTCTTACTAGTAGACATCAGAGAGCCTTACGAATACCAAAATTGTCAAATTGAGGCACTGCGCATCCCGATGGCAGAATTTGCAAGCAAGTTTCCAAGCATTGCCCAACACGAACAAATTGTCGTGATGTGTCAGTCTGGTAAGCGCGCTGAAGCATTAGTGAATTTCATTGAAACTGAACTCGATGCAACTAACTTGTACATTTTAACCGGTGGCCTCAATGCCTGGATTTCAGATGTTGCTCCTCATTTAAGCTGCGAATAAAATGGGTGGGATTTTACAACTTTTTGATTTCATCTTGCACATCGATGCTTATTTGTTTTTGCTGATTCAAGACTACGGCATCTGGATTTACGCCATTTTATTTTTAATCATTTTTGTAGAAACCGGTTTGGTTTTTATGCCGCTGTTACCCGGAGACTCTTTGCTTTTTGCTGCCGGAACTTTTTGTGCTGGTGTCATGCAAGAAAACGAAATGGCCCAACTCAATTTATGGGTGGTTCTCGGCTTACTTATTGTTGCTGCAATTTCTGGTGATGCTGTCAATTATTTGATCGGAAAACACTTTGGGCTTAGGCTCGCGAAGGTAAAAATCAAGAATTACCAACTGATCAATGACAAGCACCTCGACAAAACCCATGCGTTTTTTGAGAAACATGGCCCCAAAACCATCATTATTGCCAGGTTTGTTCCGATCGTCAGGACTTTCGCTCCCTTTGTCGCAGGAATTGCCCAGATGCGCTACCCTACTTTCTTTAGGTTCAATGCTTTTGGCGGCACGATTTGGGTCATTTCATTGACTTTACTTGGCTACTTTTTTGGCAACCTCAGTTTCGTGCGTGAAAACTTTGAAACGGTCATTTTTGGCATCATCGGACTGTCTTTGCTTCCAATGGTTTTTGCCTTTATTCAGGAAAAATTAAAAACCAAGGCCAATTAAAGCCCTTGCGCCCTGAATTCTTCTCTTAAGATCGCTGCGCCGATTTCTGTTGGAAATTGTGGAAGCTGCGCTGTGATTTCTAGAATTTTTGCACCTAAGTCTGTAGCAGTTGCTGTGTTGTCTAGGGTGCTAGCTGCCATATTGATGACTCTAATGACTTCTTCTTTGGATTGTACAACCGCTCTCCAGGCTTGTTCTGAAACAAAAAGTTGTTGCGCAATATTGTGCTCAAATTCATCGCGCACGGTCTGAATCAGCACCGTTTGTTGCATCTTGGCTGTTGCTTGAACCTGTAAAACTCTGAGGGTTAAATGTGCCGGATGCAAGCGCTCTAACAAGAGAATAAGGCGCTGATATGCCTCGAGTTTACTTGGTAAATAGAAGGCTTGTTTTTGCTCTTTGAGTTGACTTTGCATGCGCCAAATATCCGTGTCGTGCTGGCGCTTCAAGAACAAATAAACCAAGCCAACAGTCAGTAAACTGACAAACAAAAAGGCAAAAAGTACAATCCAAATTTCCATCTTCTATTTTTTGGCAAAGATAGTTCTTTCGCTATTCTAGCAAGTCTTGGATGTATAATTCTCTTATTTTTACAACATGAACACATTGCTTTTACCTGGAATTTTAGTCCTTTATTTTCTATTGCTCTTGGCCATCGCTTATTTCACCTCGAAAAATGCCACTAGCCATAGTTTTTTTACCGGCGATAAAAAAAGCCCATGGTATTTAGTTGCCTTCGGAATGATTGGCACCTCGTTGTCTGGCGTTACTTTCGTTTCGGTTCCGGGCTCAGTGAGCATGGGGGCTTGGCATTACTACCAATTAGTACTTGGTTTTTTTGCAGGCTATTTTGTAGTGGCTTATGTGTTGTTGCCACTTTATTACAAGTATCAACTCAATTCAATTTATAGATACCTAGAGCTCAGGTTGGGTTTAAAAGCTTACATCTGGGGCGCGGCGTATTTTATTTTATCGCGCACATTGGGCGCTACAGTTAGGCTTTATTTAGTGATCAATGTCTTGCAACTCTTTGTGTTTAAACCATTAGGTCTTGAATTTTGGCAGGCCACACTTCTGATTGTCCTAATGATTCTTGCCTACACGCTCAAAGGCGGCGTCAAAACAATCGTCTGGACCGATACCTTGCAAACCTTCTTTATGCTGTTGGCTTTGGTCATTTGTATTATTTCATTGCAAGAAAATTTAGGTTTGAGCTGGTCAACGCTTTGGGCCGAACTAGGCGCTCAAAACCTCACTTCTATCTGGAGCACCGACCCCAATGCCGGTGATTTTTTCTTGAAAGACTTCCTGGGTGGCGCCTTTATTACCATTGCTATGACGGGGCTTGATCAAGAAATGATGCAAAAAAATATCAGTGTCAAGACCCTTAAGGATGCACAAAAAAACATGGTGGTATTCAGCTTCACGCTGCTGCTTGTCAATGCACTGTTTCTTTTGTTAGGTAGTGTTTTGGTCTTGTTTGCTCAGAAAAACGGCTTGCAAATTGCACCCGACGACCTCTTTCCGCATATTGTCCAAAACTACCTGCCTTTTGGGGTTTTTATCATCTTTATCATTGGCTTGATTTCTGCACTCTTCCCGTCAGTAGATGGCGCTATCACGGCGCTGACCGCCTCCTTTTGTATTGACATCATTGGCTTTGAACGCAAGGGTTTTGATGAAGCCAAACGCCAAAAACTCAAGCGTTGGGTTCATTTGAGTTTTGCAGCGCTTTTCACCATTTTGGTGTTTATCTTTAAAGCTGTTGACGATAAAAACATCGTGAATCTGATTTTCTTAATTGCCGGCTACACCTACGGGCCCTTGCTCGGCTTATTCAGTTTTGGCATTTTAACCAAACTTAAGGTGCATACCAATAGCATTCCTTTCATTGTTTTAGGCGCCCCTATTCTGTGCTACTTACTGAGTCAAAATGCGGCTATTTTTGGAGAAAAGTTTCAGTTTGGCAAAGAAATGTTACTCATCAACGGTGCCCTGACGTTTTTACTCTTGGTTCTTAGTAGCTTTGTATTTAAAAGTTCAACTCATGAAACTGCTCCTCGCTGATCATCAAGCCCATTTAAAATTTGCACCGCTAACCCTCACACGTCCTGTTGGGGCTTTGCGTTGCGGCATTTACACCAATGCTGAGCGCTGGTCAAAATGGTTCCCAGAAGCAGCAATCGGATTTGAAACTGAAGCCTATTTGCAGGCAAAATTCCCAGCCGTTGAGGGTATTAAAATCAATGCTCAGGTACTACCCAACGAAGAGCTCGCTGCTGCCCTTCAAGCTTTGCCAGAAAACACTAGCTTGTACAGCAATGAACTTTGGCTTGCGACCAACGGCGAAGCGCTTTCAAAAATCAATTATACGGGTGAAAACCCAATCATTCTTAAAGAACGCTGGGATCTATTTGAACAAAACGACGCCGTTCTAAAAGCAGACTTTTTGTTGGCCACAGGCGGTCGTCAGTCTAGTAAATTATCGAAATGCAACACTTTGATTGGCGCCACTGACCAACTTTTTATCGAGGAGGGAGCAGTTGTTGAAGGTGCAATTTTAAATACAAAAACTGGCCCTATTTATATTGGGAAAAATGTAGAAATCATGGAAGGCGCTTTGTTGCGAGGCCCCTTAGCCATTCTTGATGGTGCTGTAATTAAAATGGGTGCCAAAATTTACGGCGGCACGACCATTGGCCCAGAATGCCGCATCGGAGGCGAGGTCAGCAACAGTATTTTTTACGGCTATACCAACAAAGGTCACGATGGCTTTATTGGAAACGCCCTTCTTGGCGAATGGTGTAATCTTGGTGCAGATACCAATTGCTCCAATCTTAAAAATAATTATGGTTTGATCAATACCTACAGCTATGAACACCAAGCGCAAATCAAAACACCCTTGCAGTTCATGGGAGTTTGTATGGGTGACCACTCCAAAACAGCCATCAATGTCCAATTAAATACAGCAACAGTCATTGGCGTTTCTGCCAACATTTTCAGCAGTGGCTTTCCCGATAAATTTATTCCTTCTTTTTCTTGGGTGAGCGATGCGCAAACAGATGCATTTCAACTCAGCAAGGCCATAGAAGCTGCCAAAGCCATGATGTCCAGAAGAAAAATAGATTTTACAGCCGCTGATCAAGAAATTTTTGAAACGCTTTCCAAACAAGTTGACTAGCCTATTATGTACTGACTTTTTAGCAGTACCATTCTTTTGGCATATTCCTTGAAACCTAACCTGTAAATTAAAACAAGCGGGCTTTTGTCAGGCAGGCACTTTACTTTCTGCCAAACTGTCCGATACTTTTCAATATTATGAGCGAATTATTTGACCACGGTTTTTTCGGTATGTCGGGCTACGATTCAGACGCTGAATTTATTCCACTAATTACTGCTGAAGAAGAAGAACACATGAACAAGCAAGAGTTCCCAGACGAACTCCCAATCTTGCCTTTGCGCAACAATGTGTTGTTTCCGGGTGTGGTTATTCCCATTACGGTTGGCCGAGACAAAAGCATCAAATTAATCCAAGAAGCTAATAAAGGTTCTAAGATCATTGGTGTGGTTTCTCAAAAAAATCAAGATGTAGAGGCCCCTCAATTTGCTGATCTTCATCAAGTTGGAACCGTTGCCCAGATCATTCGCTTACTCAAAATGCCCGATGGTAGTTCTACAGTCATTATCCAAGGGAAGCGTCGATTTGAAATGCTGCAAGCTACGCAAACAGAGCCTTATATGAAAGCAAAAGTCAAGGTGCTTTCCGAATTGCCCCTTGACCCTGCTAATAAAGAGCTAGAGGTAATGTTCAGCACCATCAAAGACCTCGCCTTACAAATCATCAGAGAAAGTCCAAACATTCCATCCGAAGCGCAATTTGCTATTGGCAACATTGATAGCCCAACGTTTTTAGTCAATTTTATTTCCTCCAACATGAATGCCGATGTTTCTAAGAAACAGGCCATGCTCGAAGAAATGGACATGAAAAAACGCGTGCTTTTGGTACTTGAGCACCTCACGGCAGAAGTACAACTGCTCGAGATGAAAAACGAGATTCAAAACCGTGTGCGCAAAGACCTCGACAAACAACAACGCGAGTACTTTTTGCACCAACAAATGCGCACCATCCAAGACGAACTCGGAGACAACCCACAAATCCAAGACGTCCGCGAACTCGAACAGCGCGCGCTCACTAAAAAATGGGACGACCGCGTCTCCAAGCTTTTTCAAAAAGAACTCGACAAATTACAGCGCATGAATCCGCAAGGAGCAGAATACACCGTGCAGCTCAACTACCTTGATCTTTTACTTGACTTACCTTGGGGTGAATTCACCACCGACCTACTCGATCTCAAAAGAGCCAAAAAAATCTTAGAACGCGATCATTTTGGCCTTGAAAAGGTCAAAGAACGCATCCTTGAATACTTAGCTGTACTCAAATTAAAAGGCAACATGAAAGCGCCAATCTTGTGCTTCTATGGGCCTCCAGGAGTTGGTAAAACCTCTTTAGGCAAATCGATTGCCGAAGCATTGGGCAGAAAATACGTCCGCATGTCTTTGGGTGGCCTCCATGACGAAGCTGAAGTTAGAGGGCATCGCAAAACCTATATTGGCGCCATGCCAGGGCGCATCATGCAAAACCTCAAGAAGTCCGAATCCGCAAACCCGGTTTTTGTCCTTGACGAAATCGACAAATTGGGGCGTAGCAATCACGGCGACCCTTCCTCTGCTCTGCTTGAAGTGCTTGATCCTGAGCAAAATGGCAATTTCTATGACAACTATGTAGAAACCGAATTTGATTTATCTAAAGTCTTATTTATTGCTACTGCCAACAACCTGTCTCAAATTCAAGGGCCATTGCTAGACCGCATGGAAATCATTGAGGTCAATGGTTATACCCTTGAAGAAAAGGTTGAAATTGCCAAAAGACACCTTTTGCCCAAACAATTAGCCGCACACGGCATCACCAAAAAAGACCTCGACCTCGACAAAAAAATCTGGCAAAAAATCATTGAGTCTTACACCTTTGAATCTGGTGTGAGGGGCCTCGATAAAATTGTTGCCAAATTGGTGCGCAACCGAGCACGCCAAATAGCCATGGAAGAAACTTTTGAAACCAGCATTCAAGAAAACGACCTCTTTGACTTTTTAGGCGCCGGCAGAACGCGCACTAAATACGATAACAATGAAGTAGCTGGTGTAGTAACAGGCTTGGCCTGGACAGCAGCCGGCGGAGATATCTTATTTATTGAATCTCTGATTTCTAAAGGTGCGGGTAAACTTACACTGACCGGTAATCTCGGAGACGTCATGAAAGAATCTGCAGTTATTGCCCTTGAGTTTCTAAAGAGTAATCATCATTTACTCAACCTGGACGCCGCACTTTTCAATGCCTACAACGTGCATGTACACGTGCCTGAAGGTGCTACTCCAAAAGATGGCCCAAGCGCAGGTATCACGATGCTAACAGCCCTCGCCTCTTTATTTACACAACGCAGGGTGCGCAAAAACTTAGCAATGTCTGGCGAAATCACACTCAGAGGTGAAGTCTTGCCTGTAGGAGGTATCAAAGAAAAAATATTAGCTGCCAAAAGAGCTGGCATCAAAGAAATCATTTTGTGCGCCAAGAACAAACAAGATGTCGATGAAATTCCGGCACAATACCTCAAGGGTTTGCAATTCCATTTCGTAGAAAAAATGCAACAAGTCCTTGATTTGGCGCTACTCAACGAAAAGGTCAAAGATCCTAAAAAGCTAGAGCTTCCTGCTGTCCATGACAAAAGCGCAAAATAATACCACGGCGCCAGGCCCACTCATTGTCTTTGACGGTGTTTGTGTGCTTTGTAATCGTTGGGTAAATTTTATTCTTAAAGCAGACCAAAAGCAAGTTTTTACCTTTTCTAGTTACCAAGGCTTACCTTCATACATTTCGAAGGATGGCGTCTCTATTCCTCTTGAGCACAGCATTGCGCTTTATGACAACGGCGCATGGTTTCAACAAAGCACTGCTGTTTTACTCATTTATAAAAAGCTTTACGGACGCTTTCATTGGTCACAGCTGGCCTGGTTAATACCGCGTTTCCTGCGTGATTTCTTATACAAGCAAGTCGCTAAGCGCCGCTATCAATGGTTTGGCAAGACTGAAAGTTGTCGGGTTCCGAATCAAGATGATACAAATCGTTTTATTGGTTGACTAAACATTTCGTCTATTTGGCATTATTTATGATATTTGCACTGTAAATTTTCTATATGCGCTTTTTACTACTTTTCTTAGCACTTTCTTTTATTTCTTTTAATGTTGTGGCACAAGATGCCAAGGCACAAGGAATTTTAGATCGCCTTTCTACAAAAATGAAGGGCATGAAATCATTTTACATTGAGTTTTCTGCAAGTGTAAAAAATACCACTACTGGCACCAATGAAAATGAAATTGGAAAAGGTTGGGTAAAAGGCAATAAATTCTACGCTTCTTACGGAGACAACACCATGATTTGTAACGGTATCAAAACCTGGACTATCGTTAAAGATGAGCACTCTGTTTATGAATCTGACGCCAATACCAACGACGAAGAATCAATTAACCCTAAAAAACTCATGACCATCTGGGAAACGGGTTTTAAAAACAAATACGACCACGAAGACAAACTCAACGGCCAAACCGTACACGTCATTAACTTGTATCCTAAAGTGCCGGCAAAGGCAGAATACCACACCATAGTGCTTTATATTTCTAAGACTGAAAACGAATTGCTAAAAGCAAGCATGAAAGCCAAAGACGGAACCGTAATGACCTACGTAGTTACTAAGTTTACCGCTAATCCTGAAATAGACGACACCAAGTTTGTTTTTGACAAAAAGAAATACCCGGGGTATCCGGTCATCAAAGACTAGTAAGTCCATTTGACGCTCATCAGTTTTAGCGTTTCATCATTCTATCCATCTCGCGCTTGTCATCCTTTTCCTTGAGGTCATGACGCTTATCATGGAGTTTTTTACCTGTTCCACAAGCAATCTGGACCTTTACCCAGCCTTTTTCTGACAAGAATAATTTGAGAGGAACCAAAGTGTTTCCTTTGATTTTTAAGAACTTCTCAATGCGCACTATTTCTTTGCGCAGCAACAACAATTTGCGATCAGCACGCGGTTTATGGTTATAAAAAGAACCGTTTTCGTATTCGGTGATATGCATGTTGCGCAACCAAACCTCGCCCTTGTCGAAAATCCCGTAAGATTCCAGAATGCTGGCCTTTCCATTGCGAATGCTCTTGATTTCAGTACCCGACAACACAATACCCGCCTCGAAAACTTCTTCGAGGTGAAATTCAAAGCGCGCACGCTTGTTGCGAATATTGAGTTCCTTCAAGGCCATGTTGCAAAGTTAGTGTTTTAAAGGTGTCGCGTAAAAAGAATCGTTAATTTTACATTCATGCAAATTCCATCTCAGCATTTAGAAGCAGCCGTTGATCAAATTGCAAGCCTACCTGGTATTGGCAGACGCAGTGCTTTGCGCTTGGCACTTGATTTACTTAAGCGTTCTGAGCCTGAAATTCAAGATTTTGTATCAGCTATTTCCGCCTTGCAAGACAAAGTATTGCGATGTTCAAACTGTGGTAACCTCACAGATGTGCCGGTTTGTCATATTTGCAACAATCCTAAAAGAGACCCCTCTTTAATTTGCATTGTAGAAGACATTCGAGACGTCATGGCCATTGAAGCCACAGCTTCGTTTCAAGGTTTGTACCATGTATTGGGTGGCCTCATTGCTCCAATGGATGGTGTCGGGCCGCAAGACCTCCATATCCCGAGATTACTAGAGCGCCTTGAAACGCAAGCGATCAAGGAAGTAATTTTGGCTTTAAGCCCAACAATGGAAGGCGATACCACCAACTATTACCTCTTTAAGAAGTTAAAACCCTATGAGGTTCTGATCACAAGAATTTCTCGCGGAATTGCAGTGGGTTCTGAACTGCAGTATGCAGATGAACTCACCTTAGGGCGCAGCTTGCAACAGCGCCAGGTTTTTGATATAACCGAATAAAGAAAAGCGCTTCAAATACGAAGCGTTGGGTTTGCCTTTTAAAGCAATAACAAACTTTAAACCTTAAAGAACTGTGTTTTCTTTTTCAAATAACGCAGCCCCAAAGTAAATACGGTAATTAAAAGCGCCATGGCTAAAATCAACAAGCTTTTCTCTTGAAATTGCCCAAGCACATACCATTGAAAAGCTAAAAGCACCCAAGCTGTAGTCATAGATGCAGCTATGCCTGAATATTCATTTTCTAGTACCGTTTTGAAAGAAAAAGGCTGTGGGTTGGCCTTGAATTTCCAGAATGCCGGTAATAAAAGCGGAGTGGCACTTTTCCAATCGAGGTAGTCTTGACCAAACTTACGCGTCAAAAATTGCTCTTCGGCATAAATGATGAAGCGGTAATAAAACAAGAAGCCAAATAACATAGTAGGGATCAACCAATCTATGCCTGTAAAAACGACCCATCCCATGTAGGTTGTAATATTTCCGAGGTACAACGGATGTCGCACCATTGAATAAATACCTGTAGAATTCAAGGCTTCTGCCACTTGTTCGTCGCGGTTTCTACCTGAGGTGTGCGCAGCGCGTTTTCCTACCGCTAAAGCTCGGATAAGATGCCCCAACACGACTAATGAAATAGCAATTAAAGTATTACTTTGGTCAAGCCACTTGTTTTGCGCTGGAAAATAATGCATCAAGAAAAAGGCAAGCAAGAAAAACAAGACAGGGATTTGCCCGCGGTACTTAAAAAACTGATTACCTAGCTTTTCCGAACGATTTTGTGTGGTCATTGACGAATTTTTAGTATCTTTAAAGACAGCAAATGTATAATTAATATGGGGTTCACAAAAGAAAAATACAA
>CAZPWB010000043.1:0-17932 GCA_964590425.1 uncultured Lishizhenia sp.
TGGTATTTCTAAAAGAAACGCACGCAATGGTCGCAACCCGAAAACTGGTGCTGTCATCAAAATTGCTGCTAAAAACACAATTCGTTTCAAGGCAGGTGCAGACCTTTCTAAAAGCGTTAACTAATTGAGTTTAACTCAAATAAAAAAGGGCCGTCTCTTAGAGACGGCCCTTTTTTTATACAGCTATGTTTCAAAGTTTAAGTAGCGCTTTGTTTAGGAATGATTTTCCAAAAAAGCGCTGGCGTAAAACGCTTCAGATAAACAGCCAGCAATTCTTTTCTCCCGATAAGCACTTCGCGTTTATGCATTGATAAAGCCTTTAGCATTTGCGCAACACATGCTTCAACAGGCATTCCGCTTGCTTGATTGTTATCCATCTGACCATGAGCAGTTCCTTCTGCTGTTAGTGCGCTTTTTGAAATGGGCGTATTGATTTTACCAGGAAAGGCAAGTGTCACCTTAATTCCGTGACTTTCTTCTTCCATAGCAAGGCTTTCGTAATAGCCCACCAATGCGGCTTTTGAAGCGCTATAAATTGACCTCAAATGAAAGCCGAATTTCCCGGCAATACTACTCACTACCAAAAACTGACCACTGCCTTGTTTTCTAAAAATGGGTAAAACAGCTTTGGCTAACGCGATGTTTCCAAAGAAGTTTACTTCCATCAATTTTCTATTCACTTCCATTGATGTTTCCATAGCGGAAGCGCGCTGTGAAACACCGCCATTATTTATAAGGATATCTATACGGCCAAATTTGGCCACGATCTGCTCAACATAAGCGAGTTCATTGCCATTTCTACCTAAATCGAGTGGCAAAACCAAATGACTTGAATGATTTTCAAGAGTTTCGGCCAAAGCTTCTAACTTCTGTTGATCTCTGGCTGACAAAATGAGCTTCGCACCATTTCTAGCCAATTGTATTGCTAATTCGGCACCAATACCGGAAGAAGCACCTGTTATCCAGATGACTTTGCGTGCATAATAATTTGCAGTATTCATGAACCAAAGATAAAATAAACCATGCGCCCATGTGTGCATATTGTTTACTTTTGAAAAAAAAAGCAATGGATCAGCAACTCATTTGGAAACAATTTCAAGAAGCACAAGAGGTGCTGCAAGCTTTTCAAACGACTGAAAATATCTCTAAAATTGAGCATGCTGTTGGCATCATGAGTACTGCGCTGCAAAATGGAAATAAAATTTTAAGCTGTGGAAATGGTGGCTCTATGTGTGACGCCATGCACTTTGCCGAAGAACTCAGTGGCAGATTCAGAGCTAACAGACCTGCCTTGGCAGCACTTTCTATTTCTGATCCGTCTCATCTTTCTTGTGTTGCCAATGATTACGGTTATGATTACGTTTTTTCAAGATACATTGAAGCTATGGGGCAAAAAGGCGATGTCTTGCTCGGTATTTCTACTTCTGGAAATTCAAAAAATGTGATTTTAGCAGTAGAAGCCGCCAAAGCCAAAGGAATGCACACCATTGTTTTGACAGGTAAAGACGGCGGTGCTTTAGCACAATTGGCTGATCTTGAAATTAGGGCACCCCATAGTGAATTTGCAGACCGCGCTCAGGAAATCCATATCAAAGTCATTCATTCTTTGATTTTAGGAATCGAGCATAGCCTTGGTTTATAACTACTTAACCCGCCTGATTCAATTTTGAATTTTTACGGCTGTATCCAAAGTAAATAACTAGACCAATCACTAGCCAAATTCCGAAGTAAATCCAGTTTTGAAGCGGAATTTCACTCATCATGTACAAACAAGAAAGCAAACCTAAAGCCGGTATCAAAGACAATTTCTTTGGGATGCTAATGAAAGTCAGAAAGATAGCAAACGCCCAAAAAATAAGCGCAGGAATTTTCTGACCAAAATCTGACCAACTCTGAAAAGCGAGGAAATTATAAATCGCATTGAATACCGGATTGTCTTTAAAACCTAAAGTAAGCGTGTAAATAAGACCCAAGCCAAAAGCAGCTGGTAAAACAATTCCCGCATTCATATAGGGCGTTTTGAATGAGCCGCGAGGCACATCTGGTTTATTTTGAAGCACCAAGACGCCACCGCAAACTAAAACAAAAGCAAATAAAGTTCCAATTGAACAAAGGTCTGTTACCATCGTAAGGTTCATGAATAAAGCTGGAATCGCCACCACAAAACCAACGACGATTGTAGCAAAGGATGGTGTTTTGTATTTCGGGTGAATTTTAGAAAAACGCTTTGGCAATAAACCATCACGGCTCATACTGAGCCAAATGCGCGGTTGCCCCATTTGAAATACAAGTAAGACACTCGCCATAGCAATTACGGCAGAAATAGAAATGATAAAGGTCATTTTAGGCATGTTAATTTGCTCAAAAACAAAAGCCAATGGTTCACCAACCCCTAACTGATGGTAAGGAACAATACCTGTCAGGACCAAAGCAATGAGAATATACAAAATGGTACAAATGATGATGGCCCACATCATACCTCGAGGTAAATCGCGCTGTGGATTCTCGCATTCTTCGGCGGTAGTTGAAATGGCATCAAAACCAATGTAAGCAAAGAATACAGCTGATACTCCTTTCAAAACACCACTCATGCCCTCAGGAGCAAACGGAGACCAATTATTCATATCGATGTAAAAGACACCTACGGCAATCACAAGTAAAATAACTGCTAGCTTGATGATCACCATGGCATTCGAGGCATTTCTACTTTCTTTAATACCGCGATACACCAACCAAGTAATCAAGACGATTATAAACAGGGCAGGAATGTCGAGTACCAAATGAAAAGAACCGATTCTTGGGGCACTCGTCCAGGCCTCATAAGCCCCTTGTAAATTCAAACCAAGATCCTCTAATTTAAGGCCCTGAGCAAGTTGTATTTTTACTTCTTGAAACCCTTTAGCAGCGCTCAGGTAATCCATTTGCATCCAGGCCGGAATATGAATTCCTTTAATATTAAGTGCTTCAATATGAATTTGTTCGAGCATTGTAGTTAAATAATCACTCCAAGAAATTGCCACTGTTATATTGCCAATAGCATATTCCATGATGAGCGCCCAACCAATGATCCAAGCAATAAGCTCACCAAAGGCCACATAAGAATATGTATAGGCAGAACCCGCAACCGGAACCATTGAGGCAAACTCAGCATAGGCAAAGGCAGCAAAGCCACTCGCTAAAGCCGTAAACAGAAAAAGAAAAATAACAGCTGGGCCACCCTGTGCCGAAGCCTGCCCAATCGTCGAAAAGATACCTGCGCCAATAATGGCTGCAATACCAAATGCCACTAGATCGCGTAATTTAAGATGCTTATGAAGCGTATTTGACTCCGGATGAGCTGCATTAGCCGTCATTTGTGCCATTATTGACTCAACTGTTTTCTTTCTGAATAAAGAGTTTTGGGACATTCGCTTATTTTTAAAGGACTAAAAGTAAAGAAATTTTACTTTTGCATATGGAAAAATTCATCGCAGTTAAAGGCGCACGCGTGCACAACCTCAAAAGTCTCGATGTAGAAATCCCTCACGGAAAACTTACTGTCATTACTGGCGTGTCTGGCTCAGGTAAGTCTAGCCTTGCTTTTGACACTATTTATGCAGAAGGACAGCGTCGTTTCATCGAAAGTATGTCAGCCTATGCGCGTCAATTTTTAGGCAAACTAGACAAACCAGCCGTTGACGACATCAAAGGCTTGTCTCCCGCAATTGCCATCCAACAAAAGGTAAGCTCTAGCAACCCAAGATCAACAATAGGCACCAGCACTGAAATCTACGACTACCTCAAACTGCTATTTGCCAGAATCGGCAAAACATATTCACCAGTTTCTGGTCAAGAAGTAAAGAAACAACAAACCAAAGACGTGCTAGCGTTTTTGGATCAAAACTGGAAAGACGAACCTTTTGCCATCCTTTATCAACTTCATTTTAATTCAATTGAAGAATTTAATAAAAAAATACAACTTCTTAATAAACAAGGATTTACTAGATTGTTTTTCAACGATGAATTTCATTTAATTGACGACTTAAACCTCGACCAAGTAAGTGCTGAAACCTATTATCTTTCTATTGATCGCCTTACCAATACCGAGCGCGATGACGCCCAACAAAGCCGACTTACCGAAGCTATCGAGCTCGCTTTTCAAGAGGGCAAGGATCTTTGCACCTTATTCAATGGCAAAACCAAAGCATACCAGCATTTCAGCAAGCGTTTTGAACTCGATGGTCAGAGCTTTCAAGAGCCAAACGTACATTTTTTTGCATTTAACAACCCTTTTGGTGCCTGCCAGCGCTGCGAAGGCTACGGCATGACACTTGGCATAGATGAAGAATTGGTGTTTCCGGATCGCAAAAAGAGCGTTTACGAAGGCGCTATTGCACCCTGGAAAGGCGAGAACATGCAAGAATACCTCGACCAATTATTGTATAAGGCGCAAAAGTTTGACTTTCCGATTCACCGACCAATTCAAGAATTAAATCCAACGCAATACCAACTACTTTGGGAGGGTAATAGTTATTTTATTGGTTTAAATAAATTCTTTAAATTCATTGAAAGTCAAACTTATAAAATTCAATACAGAGTTTTATTATCTCGCTACCGCGGCAAAACTATTTGCCCAGATTGCCAAGGCACACGCCTTAGAAAAGATGCCTCGTTTGTTAAAATTGAAGGAAAGAGCATTCAAGATATCGTTTTGATGTCTTTGGATGATGCGTACGATTATTTCCAAAACCTGAATTTATCTGAGTACGACAAACAACTTACTAAGCACATCCTTCCTGAAATTCAATCGAGACTCGATTACCTCCAACGCGTTGGTCTCGGCTACCTCACTTTAAATCGCACCTCAAACACCCTTTCTGGCGGAGAAGCACAGCGCATTCAATTGGCAACCTCAATTGGCTCAAGTTTAGTCGGGTCCTTATATATTCTAGACGAACCCTCTATTGGCCTACACCCCAGAGACACAGCCAAACTAATTAGTGTGCTACAAGCATTGCGCGATCAAGGCAACACGGTAATTGTTGTGGAGCATGAAGAAGAGGTGATGCGCGCAGCAGATCAAATTATTGACATTGGGCCACTTGCAGGTTCTAATGGCGGAAATCTCGTATTTCAAGGAGATTTCAAAGCCCTTGCAAAAAGTAAATCCCTCACGGCAAGTTATCTCAACAATGAGCGGATGATTCCAATACCAACGCGCCAAAGAAAAGCCATTGGCCAACTCACGGTGCATGGCGCAAGGCAAAATAACTTAAAAAATCTTGACGTCAGTTTTCCGCTCGGACAACTCGTTTGCGTGAGCGGTGTTTCAGGCTCAGGAAAATCTACCCTGATCAAACGATTGTTGTATCCGTTAGTTCGCAAAGAACTCGGCTTAAGCAGCGACCTCATTGGCAAATGCGATGGTCTAAGCGGCGATATCAAATGCATCGGACACGTCGAATTCATCGATCAAAATCCGATAGGTAAATCTTCGCGCAGCAACCCCATCACCTATGTAAAAGCCTTTGACGACATCCGAGAACTCTTTGCCAGACAACCACTTGCCAAACTAAGAGGCTTTAAACCTGGCTTTTTCTCATTTAATGTAGAAGGAGGACGCTGTGAGCTATGCGAAGGAGAAGGCTCGATTGCAGTGAGCATGCAATTTATGGCAGATGTTTCTTTACCCTGCAACCAATGCAAAGGAAAACGCTATAAATCCGAAACGCTTGAAATTACTTACCGAGAAAAATCTATAGCAGAAATCTTAGAAATGACACTCGATGAAGCACTGCAATTCTTCAAGGACGGCAAAGACAAACTCGATCAAAAAGTAGCAGAGAAAATTCAACCGCTAGTCGATGTTGGCCTTGGCTATTTATGCGTAGGGCAATCTTCTAGCACCATGTCTGGTGGTGAAGCACAGCGCATCAAATTGGCTTCTTTTTTAAGTAAAGGAACACAAAGTACACCCACCCTATTTATTTTTGACGAACCTACAACAGGGCTGCACTTTTACGATATTGAAAAACTCCTGGTTGCGTTCCAAGCACTGCTCGACAGAGGACACTCAATTATCGTTATTGAGCACAATGTTGAGGTGCTAAAATGCGCCGAACACCTCATCGATTTAGGGCCAGAAGGCGGAGAAAAAGGTGGCTACATCTTGTTTGAAGGGCAACCAAAAGATTTGAGCACAGCTCAACAAAACGCTACGGCTCAATTTCTAGCATCAAGGATTTCTTGAGCTCAAAACCAGACTAATGTTCAATGTGGTGTTAATAACTAAGGACTTAAGTAGGCTTTTGGATTTTATATTCGCTTAACTTTGCAGAAAAATCATAGCATGGCAGCAGATATATTTGAAAAAATTCAAGCAAACCGAGGCCCACTCGGAATGCACGCAAAAGAATCTCATGGCTATTTCACCTTTCCTAAACTAGAAGGTGAAATTGGCCCTCACATGAACTTCAGAGGGAAAGAAAAACTCAATTGGTCACTCAATAATTATCTTGGGTTGGCAAACCATCCTGAGGTGCGCAAAGCGGATGCTGATGCAGCAGCTGCAAATGGCTACGGCTCACCAATGGGTGCCCGCATGATGTCTGGAAACTCTAATTTTCACGAACAACTCGAAAACGAATTATCTGCATTTGTTGGTAAGCAAGATACCATTCTTGCCAACTTTGGCTACCAAGCGGTTGTTTCTGCCATCGATTGTCTAGTAGACCGTCATGACGTCATCGTTTACGACGCAGAATCTCATGCTTGCATCCTTGACGGCGTTCGCCTGCACATGGGCAAGCGCTATGTTTTCAAACACAACGACGTAGAAGATTGTGAAAAACAATTACAACGCGCCACCAAACTTGCTGAAGAAACGGGTGGTGCCATTCTCGTCATTACTGAAGGTGTTTTCGGTATGCGTGGAGACCAAGGTCGTTTGAAAGAAATCATTGCCCTTAAAGAAAAATACAGTTTCCGCTTATTTGTCGATGACGCACACGGAATTGGCATTTTGGGTGCTACTGGCGCCGGAACCGGAGAAGAACAAGGCTGTCAAGACGGCATCGATATTTACTTCGGTACTTTTGCTAAATCTTTTGCACTTATCGGCGGTTTTATTTCTAGTGACGAACAAGTTGTTGAATATTTACGCTACAACATGCGCTCGCAAATCTTTGCAAAAGCAATGCCAGTTGCACTTGTAATTGGTCTTTTAAAGCGACTTGAGCTCATGCGCAAGCACCCTGAACTCAAAGATAAGCTCTGGGAAAACACCAATGCCTTGCAAAATGGTCTGAAAGCTGCTGGTTTTGAAATTGGCCCAACAAACAGTTGCGTGACTCCTGTTTACTTGAGTGGCTCCATTCCTGAAGCTACCAACCTTATTTTTGACCTCCGCGAAAACTACAATATTTTCTGTTCAATGGTTGTTTACCCGGTGGTACCGAAAGGCATGATCATCTTGCGCCTCATTCCAACGGCAGCTCACACCCTTGAAGATGTCAAATACACCATTGATTGTTTCTCTAAAATCGTAGGTAAACTTAAAGCCGGAGAATATATGTCCGACAAAATTGCCGCGATCTAAGCAGCTCATTAGACTTCAAAAAAAATACGGGTTATGCGACCCGTATTTTTTTTGCGATTAACTTTTCAATATTCTTGAAATACTTGTTGTCTTCGGGCTCACAGAAAATAACTGAGCGCCCCTCTTTTCCGGCACGCCCTGTTCGACCAATGCGATGCACATAAGTTTCTGCAACTGTTGGTACGTCGGTGTTCACCACTAGGTCAAGGCCAGAAATGTCAATGCCCCGTGCTGCGATATCTGTAGCAACTAAAATTCGGATTTTACCTTCTTTAAAATGACTTAAAGCCATTTGTCTGGCATTCTGGGACTTATTGCCGTGAATAGCCATGGCTTGCAACTTGTTTTTACCCAATAAGCGGACCAATTTATCAGCACCATGCTTCGTTCTTGAGAATACCAGCACACTATTGGCTTGATCTTCTTGAAGTAATTGCACAAGTTTTTGTTCCTTTTCTTTGCGGTCTGCCACAAGAATAGCCATTTGCTCAATGCGCTCAGCTGTGGAAGAGACAGGCGTAACAGTTACCTCAACTGGTTGCTGTAGTAAGCTTTGCGCAAGGTCTTTCACCTCATTTGGCATCGTGGCCGAAAACAACAAGGTTTGTCTTTGTTTAGGCAACAACCGCACGATCTTCTTGACGTCATGAATAAAACCCATATCGAGCATACGATCAGCTTCATCAAGCACAAATACTTGTAATTGCTTCAGATTTATAAAGCCCTGCTGATGTAAATCTAGCAAGCGACCTGGTGTAGCAATTAAAATAGCTGGCTTTTGTTTTAAGGTTTGAATTTGAGCGTGTGGTTTGACACCACCGAATATCACTAAAGAACGCAACTTGAGTTTTTTGCCATAAGCCCTGAAGTTTTCAGCAATCTGAATAGCGAGTTCGCGGGTTGGCGTTACAACCAATGCCTGAATACCACCTGGAGCAGCATTGATTTGAGCTAAATTTTCAAGGATAGGAATGGCAAAAGCTGCTGTTTTACCTGTTCCGGTTTGTGCCAGGCCAATGAGGTCTCTTTGTTCTAAAATAGGTGGGATTGCTTTTTCTTGGATTGGAGTTGCGTTTGTATAGCCTTTTTCAGCAATGGCTTCGAGGATTTCAGTCCTCAGGGGTAATTCATTAAATAACATGCAATAATTCGTTCCGATCAAAGTGAAAAAACGTATCGTCACTTGCTCGGTTTCTAGGCAAAGTTACGGATAAATAACGGTTTGAACTATTTTGCCTCCAAGATGCGCGCCAACTTGCGCTCGTCTATCTTTAAAATTGTTTCGGAAAACGCAGAGTCTTCGTCTAACAAAACTTTCTGTGTAGCAGAAAAATGGATGCCTGCTAATTGCGGTATTTCAGCGAGTTTACCGATGTTACCAGCATGGACTCCTCCTCCTGCCATGATTTCAATTTTTCCATTTGCGTAGGCAGCCATTTCTGTTAAATGCGCCATGCCTTGCTCGACACTTTTGGCAAAACCTGAGGTAAGGACACGCTTGAACCCTAAATCAATCAGCACCTTTAAAGAACGTTTCCATTCAATGCTTTCATCAAAGGCGCGGTGAAAAGTCCAATCAAGCGTTGAATAATTGGCCTTTAATGAGGCAATATAGTCTTTATCAATTGCAGAATTCTCCTTCAAAATACCTACAACAACGCCAGCTACACCCATTTGGGCACAGTATGCAATGTCTTGTTCAATTTGAAAAAGCTCACGATCATTATAATGAAAGCCACCAGCTCTTGGCCGGATTAAAACATGTGTATTTACACCTTGTTTTAGCGCGGCTGCAATCAAACCTGCCGAAGGCGTAAGCCCACCTTGCTCTAGGTTTTGACAGAGCTCAATGCGGTCAAATTGATACTTTTTTGCTAAATCTATTGCCTCAATAGATGCAGCACATAATTCTAATTGTAGCTGACTCATTGTCTTCAAAATTGCGAATTCTCAGTCAAAAATCAGGCCCTTTTTGCTTATATTTGTAGACAATCAACAAAAAATGGCCAAAGATAAAGCAAGCACTACGCAAGACCAGCTCGATTTCAACAGCTTTAAACAACAAGTTATCAATGATTATCGCTTGGCTTGCATCTCCCGAGAGGCCTCCTTACTTGGCCGAAAAGAAGTTCTTACCGGTAAAGCCAAATTTGGGATTTTCGGCGACGGCAAAGAATTGGCACAAATAGCCCTTGCCAAACAATTTCAAAATGGCGATTTTCGTTCAGGTTACTACCGCGATCAAACACTCATGATGGCCATTGGTGAACTCAACGTAGATCAATACTTTGCTGGTTTATACGCCCATACCGATGTCAATATCGAGCCGCAATCTGCCGGCCGCCAAATGGGAGGGCACTACTCTACCCGCAACCTAGATGCCAATGGTCAATGGAAAAACCTAATGGCTCAAAAAAATAGCTCCGCAGATATTTCGCCAACCGCTGGCCAAATGCCACGCTTACTTGGCTTAGCGCAAGCCTCGAAAGTTTACCGCGAGCACCCAACTTTAAAAGAACTCGAATACTTTAAAAATTTCACGAACGGTGGTAACGAAGTTGCATTTGGTACCATTGGCGACGCTTCCACTTCAGAGGGCCCATTCTGGGAAACCATGAACGCTGCAGGTGTACTTCAAGTACCCATGGTGATGTCCGTCTGGGACGACGGCTACGGCATTTCCGTTCCAAGAGAACTCCAAACAACCAAAGGAAGCATTTCAGAAGCATTGGCTGGTTTTCAACGCAACTCAGAAAAACCAGGCTTTGAAATTTTGGTCACAAAAGGTTGGGATTACGCTCACCTCTGTGAAACCTATGAAAAAGCGGTCCAAATTGCCCGCACAGAACACGTACCAGTTTTAGTACACGTCAAAGAAGTGAACCAACCGCAAGGTCACTCCACTTCTGGCTCACATGAGCGCTATAAATCTCCTGAGCGTTTAGAATGGGAAAGCACTTTTGATTGCGTCGTTAAGTTCAAAGAATGGATATTATCTTTTGCTGAAAAAGGTTTGGTCTTAGCGAGCTCAGAAGAACTTGAATCTATTGAAAAAGAAGCAAAAGAAGCGGTCAGAATGGCAAAAAACAATGCTTGGCAAGCTTTCGTAGCAGACATACAACAAGATAAAGATGCCTTACTTGCCCTATTAAATAGCTTTTCTTCAGGACACCCACTACATGAGTCTTGTACTCTGGCAGCGCAACAACTTTCAAAAGAAAAAGACTGCATCCGCCGCGATCTATTGCAGGTCGCTCGTGCTATTCTAAGAAAATCTTTAGGGGATCAAAGCCCAGAACGTCAGGCGTTAGTAAACTGGATTGCTCAAATTCAAGACAAAGCCCAAGATCGTTATAGCTCACATTTACATTCTGAATCAGCACAACGTGCAGCAGCGGTTGCAACTGTTCCTGTACAATATGCTCCAGAGCAACAACTCGAGGATGGGCGCATCATTTTGCGCGAAAATTACCGCAAGCTGCTAGAAACCAGACCCGAAGTATTGGTCTTTGGTGAAGATGCCGGTAAAATTGGCGGTGTCAACCAAAGTTTAGAAGGTCTTCAAGAGCAATTCGGAGCGCTCAGAGTATCTGATACCGGCATTCGCGAATGTACCATCATTGGCCAAGGAATTGGCATGGCCATGCGCGGCCTTCGCCCGATTGCTGAAATCCAGTACCTAGATTACCTCCTCTATGCCGTACAAATCATGTCCGATGATTTAGCAACTGTTCAGTATCGCACCAAAGGTGGTCAAAAAGCGCCACTTATTGTATCTACGCGTGGGCATCGCTTAGAAGGTATTTGGCACAGCGGCTCCCCAATGGGAATGATCATCAATTCTTTGCGCGGAATTCACGTCTGTGTGCCTCGCAACATGACCAAAGCAGCTGCTTTTTATAACACTTTACTACAAGCTGATGAACCTGCTTTAGTCATTGAACCACTCAATGGTTACCGTACCAAAGAGCGCATGCCACTTAATTTCGGCGAATTTACTCAAGCTCTTGGGGTTCCTGAAATCGTTAAAGAAGGCTCCGACCTCACCCTCGTATCGTACGGCTCTACTTTCAATATTTGTGAACTTGCAATTGCCCAACTCGAAGAATTAGGCATTTCTGTAGAACTCATCGATGCGCAAACTTTATTGCCTTTCGATATCCACCACATGATTGGTGCCTCTGTTGCCAAAACAAATGCCCTACTCATCGTAGACGAAGACGTGAGTAGCGGCGCCAGTGCCTTTATGCTCGATCAAATCTTAGTGAAGCAAGGTGCATATAATTATCTTGACTTAGCCCCACAAACCATGGCCGCCAAAGATCATCGCCCAGCCTACGGCTCAGACGGCGACTACTTCAGCAAACCCAACCTCGACGACATCATCGAGAAGGTCATAGACATGATGCACGATCTAGACCCTGAGAATTTTCCGAAGGTTTATTAAAACAAGTTATTAGCAAATAAAAAAGGGGGCCGAGGCCCCCTTTCATTTTATTGTAAAGTTCGATTATGCTTTTGATTCTGATTTCGCTAATGCGTAAATCACTAAACCGAAGCCAATTTTGTTGATAGCATCACCAATATTGTAAACAACATCCATCCAAGGATTTGGATCTGCGCTACCAAAAGCTCCGAAGAGACCTCCTGGTGTACCGATGATGTAACCTAATGGATAAATTGCCCATCCTACTAATACAAACCAAGCCAAGATTCTTGTAGCTTTTGCTACAGCTGGGCCAGCTGATTCTGCGAGTTTTGCAACTTCGCCAAACCAAATAAGGTAAGCAATGTAGAAATAAGCAGCTCCTGAAAGCACACCCCACATTACGCTGTTGCCGCGGTCTACTGCCTCACCAAAGTAGCCTGTAACGAGCATCACTACAGAAGCCATGATTAACTTCCAAAGTAAACTTGTTTTCGCACCTGCCTTTTTAGTGATCAAGTAGAACTCAACACACATTAACGGAACTGTTAACATCCAGTCAACATAACGGAAGAATGTTGGCGATGTTTGCGTTTCTGTGAAGTAGTCACGCATGTAGTAATAATGAACTGCAGCAATGAAGGTGATAATTCCGGAAACCAAAATTGAAGTTTTCCATTTGTCTTCCATGTTGCGCATTTCCATAAAGAAAAACGCTGCTGCGGCCATCATCGCCATCGTTCCTATGAAAAAGGTAAACGCTGTGTAAGTGTACACGTCACCTTTTTCAAAAAGTTCTTGCACTTTAAGTGCACTTGTTAAAGAAAAAAACATAGTATATAGGTTTAGTTTTCCCTACTCTTTTGAGGCTTTTCGGGAACCGCCTGTAATTTATTGAATAACAATGATATATAATTTTTGTTTAAACTCATGTTATTTTTATTCAACAAAATACAAGAAAGGACCTAAACTATGTTAATTTATTGATTAATAAAAACTTAAAGAAGTGAATGGCAGCCTCATTTGTAGGCCACTCATCTTTTTTATCTGATTGTATTTTTGATAATATAAAATCAATTCAGGAGGAAGCTGATTTTTTGTTTTTGTCGACTCATTTTCCAATTCTTCGTCTAATATTTCGATCAAATTATCAATTGTAGTTTTATCTTTTTTCGGGTAATAAACTACTGAAGATATGCCTACGTCATTTTTTGCCACCTGAATCGCTGCAAAAAGACCTCCGATTTCGTCAACCAAACCAACTCGTTTGGCACTAGCGCCGGTCCACACCCTTCCTCTTGCCAATTTATGTACTTGGGACTTAGAGAGCTTTCTTCCCTTAGCAACGCGATTTAAAAACAATTCATAAATCTCATCGATTTCAGCTTGCATAAAACCGTATTCTTCTGCGCTTAACGGCCTGAATAAAGACAAACCGCCATGGCGATGCGTCCTTACTTCATCTGTGGTAATTCCTACTTTGTTCTTGAGGAAAGTGCCAGCATTTGGAATGATGCCAAAAACTCCGATAGAACCAGTGATTGTTGCTGCTTGTGCAAAGATTTTTTTGGCTGGTGTAGCAATGTAATAGCCACCCGAGGCTGCGTAGTCACCCATAGAAACATAGAGCGGTTTCTTTTGAGCTGTAAGCGAAACTTCTTTCCAAATTTCTTCACTTGCCAGGGCCGAACCTCCTGGGCTATTGATGCGAAGCACAACTGCCTTAACATCGTTGTCTGTTCTGACAGCTCTGAGCATTTTACCTAGTTCTGTAGCACTCAGACCTTCACCTTCAGAAACCACATCGCCTTCTGCTAATATAACTGCTACATGCTTTTTTTGCTTGGCTAATAATTGCTCTTTGTAGTAAGTTTCTCGCATGTATTTACCAAAAGCTTGAAGACGCAGGTTCGCACTTTGCTCAAGACCCACTTTCTTTTTGAGAAAAGCCAGCACTTCGTGACGGTAAAATACTTTATCGATCAGTTTGTTATCGAAGGCATGTTGTAGTTTACGCACCGCCAATGTATTGGCTAAGGAATCTAGTAAGAGCGTATCTACCTTGCGGCTTTCGGCGATATCGTTTCTAGTTGACTTCCAGATATCTTGAAGCAAAGCTGACATTTGAACTCTACTTGAGTCACTCATTTGTGAGCGGTAAAAAGGCTCTACAGCACTTTTAAAATCATTTTCCTTGCCACGAACAACCATGACCCCTATTTCGAGCTCATCAAGTAAATTTTTCAAAAATAAACTCTCAGAGTGTAGGCCTGTCCATAGAAAGGTTGAGCCTCCCATACCTAAAAGGTTATCTGCAACACTACTCACGTAGTAATCAGTGTAAGAAATTTGCTCTCCTGATAAATAAGCCACCACAAACTTGCCGTTACGCTTAAACCTTTCAAGTGCATCTCTGAGTTCCTTGGCGCTAGCCATCCCCATTTCAGGACTCTTCATCTCTAAAAACACACCGCGAATCTTGCGGTCATTGGCTGCTTGCTCGAGACCAATTAATAGTTCTGGGATACCTGAACTGCGTGACACCTTCAATGCTGCTGCATCAATAGACTGACTGCTTTTATCGGCGATGACTCCTTCTAGACGCACATGCAAAATAGTTTTGTCTTGTATCGCCACTGGCTCTGGATCAAAATCTCCGAAAGAGCCAATGATTCCGCCAAGAATCAGGAAGAAAAAGACCATCCCAACCAACCCTGCAACAAAAACAGCAAGGAAACTCGGCCAGAATAATTTAGAGAAAGAAATCCGATTTTCAGACATGTATTATGAATTGAGTAAGGTATGTAAACTGAGTCTGTTGACAATATTGAGGCGCAAACTAAAACGAATATTTTGGGCATAATTCGTAAATACTTGACCTGTATAATAGCTGCTACCATAAACCAATGGGAAGTAAACGCCAAAGACCTTACCCATTCGGATTGCTAAACCAGCGTTGTAAAAATGATCGATTGCGCTTTCGTTAATGCCGCTCGTTGGTGCTAAACCGAAGTCAGCAAAAACACCAAAGATATTTGGCTTGATTGGCAATTGTGCATATACGGAAGCCGTTGTTAACCAATTGATATTGCTTCCGGCGCAATTAGCAGTATGAAATTGCCCATGGCGATCCATGCGTTGCTGTGACCAAAAACCCGAAGTTTCGGAACGCCCCAAGTTGTAATCTTCTAAGAATAAGTCTTGCTCACCTTGCAAACCATTGATTGACCAAAACATGCGGTCACTAGGGATCACAGAGTTATCTGTGAAATTGAGTGTATAACCACCAAAAAGGTTCAATTCAATCTTACGATCAAACTTACCAAGTCGATAATTAAAAGTTTGATTCAAGTTGGTCCAGATACGAGAGATAGATTGTTCAGCGATACTTGACTGGCCTGACTTAAAGAATTCGTAGCGTGAAGTCCAACTGAGGAGATAAGCTGGCTTTTTATAATTCATTAAATACTGAGCAAAGAATCCTTGTTCTTGATTATCAATACTCGTTTCGTTGTTATTACTACGTAATAAGCCCTGAAGTAAAATCTCCTGATGAAGCGGATGACGAACTGTTCTAGAACCTAAATTAAAATGCAAATAAGGTGTGACTGCAAAATAGCTATCGTTGTTGTTTCTGTTTAGACCAAACGATTTAACGGAAGTTCCAATTCGAATGAGTTCAAATGCCTTAGTTGGTAAAATTTGATAAGAGAATTCAGCCATACCGACAGGGCGCAGTCTTGAAGTGCTGAGCATTGGGCTCACTAAATAGGTGAATTTTTTTGGTGCCAAACCAATATTATGGACCGTAAGGCCTGCCATGAAACCATCATAAGCATTCCCGCCAACCATTGGTGTCCAGAAAATTGTGCTTTTGTCTTTTTCGTGATCGCCAAACAAAAATTCAAAACGCAAAGGTTCTACTTTCTTGAACAACTGATCTTTGACCCAAAGGTTATTTTGGCGGTTGAGTTCTGGGATGTCGTTGTTGCGGTCAATTTCGACTTTTGTGATGTCCGTAATTGGTGTTTGGATACGAAGTTCTGTTTCAGTTGGCTCAGCCCATTTTGTTTCAAGTAGACCTTTATCACCATAAACATTGACTTCAATCGGGCCATTTACTTGCCCTTTATTTTTAAGTTTTACAACACTTCCTGTTTTTAGAACAGGTTTGACACTTGCAATTTTATAATCGATATGACGTGTAGTCTGCACAAGGTCTTCAAAGAGCCAAGATAGATTTTTTCCGGTTTGTTGCTCTAAGGTTTGACGCAAATCAGCAGGTTGAGGATGCTTGAATTTCCATTGTTGGTAATACGCAGACATCGCGGCATCAAATTTTTCAGCCCCGAGGTAATCCATGAGATAGAAAAAGATTACGCCTGTTTTCTGATACATAATTGCACCATAATTCATGCTGGAAAAATCGTCTGAATGAATTTCAAGTGGTTGGTCAAGACCAAAACTTGCTAAGGAACGATACATAACATCGCCAGAATCATGATGATCGAGGTCATTGAGGTGAAAACGACCACCTGCTACCATGTCTGAAAAACGGGTGTTATCAGGGTATTTCGTTTGGACATAACGCATCTCATTGAGTGTATTGAGACCCTCATCCATCCAGCCATGAACGCGCTCATTAGAACCCAAAATTCCATAGAACCAGTTGTGTCCTACCTCGTGAACAATCACGACCTCTAGTTCTTCTTTGCTGCTTGCATTGCCAATTACAGTAATCATGGGGTATTCCATGCCGCCGCCAGCACTAATAGTACCGTCAATGGCAGTTACGTGCTTGTATGGGTAATCTCCGTTCCATAATGAATAATAGTAGGTGCCGTCATGTAAATACTCTAGGGAGTTGGCCCAAAGTTTGGCATTTTGCGGCGTAAACATGGCCCATGTTGTTACAGTTTCTTTTGAATGGGGTAAGGTTACCTCTCCTTTTAGCACCAAGAAGCGCTTATCGGCAAACCACGCAAAATCATGTACGCGATCTTGGGTATAGCGAATTGTTTTCCAAGTTGTTGCTGATTCTGGGAAATTACTTGCTTTTTTGGTATCCGTTTCTGCTAATAAATTCTCTAGTTTCTTAGCACTTTGTTTGACTTTCTCATCGAGAAAAGCGATTTCTGCTTCAGTTTGCAATTCGCCAGTGGCGCCAACCACATAGTTTGAAGGCACTGTAATTTGCACATCAAAATTGCCGAATTCTGAATAAAATTCTCCTTGATTTAAGTAAGGCATTTGGTTCCAACCATTTTGATCGTAGACCGCAGGCTTTGGATACCATTGTGTGATTTGATAAGACTGACCAATATGACCCAAGCGCGATATTGAGCCTGATGGAATTTTCACTTTAAAAGGAGTGGTCAGGGTCAGACTAGCGCCCGGAGTAAGACCTTTTGGCAAATAGATCAGTACGATATCTTGATGCTCAGGGGTAAACTCCCATTTGACACTTTGCCCATCAATTTTGAAATCCAGCTCATTGATTGACCCTAAATCTTCGGGTTTAGCTAAGCCAATTTTATCTTTTTCAGTGCGCTTAATTTGCTTGGCCAACGCTGTTTCAGAATTTTTATAGGCATTTGGCCATACGTGCATGTATAAAACTTCAAGTGTTTGCGGCGAATTATTTTTATACACCAAGGTTTCAAAACCTGTGAGTTCGTGCTTTTTATCATCGAGTTTAACCTCAATTTGATAAGAAATATCTTGTTGAAAATATTGCGCAAATGCGCTCAGTGGTAAAAAAAGAAGGAGTAGTTTTTTCATGAAGTTACTTTTATATAAAATTACAAATAAACAAGAAGAAAAAAGCCACCCGAAAGTGGCTTTATAAAAGACGTCTGTTTGTTCAAATTGTTACAAGCTTATAGCTTCACAAGACGATGTGTGGCTTGCTGGCTATCACATACTAAATT